>NZ_AWXC01000001.1 GCF_000479005.1 Prevotella sp. BV3P1
GTAAGTCATGCCGAATGCGCCACGTGTTGCGCCGAATCTTTTTAACTGCATGGAACCAGATAGATTTGCATCCTTCACATAAATAATATATCTTTGCAGACAAATACATCAATAAAAAAGACTTATGGAAGTAAATGATTTAGACAGATTGATTAGAGAGCAAGAGGGTTCGTTGTCACTGGCTTTCCCGGCTCTCATGCGAAAAGTATATGTTTGGATGACCTTGGCGCTGGTTCTCACCGGCATAACGGCTTATGGCGTGGCTTCATCACCGGGTTTGATGATGACCATCTTTCAGACTCCAGCCATCATGTGGGGCCTCATCATCGCCGAACTGGCTATCGTCATCTCCATATCGGCTGCCACCAACAGACTGTCCCTCACGACAGCTACGCTGCTCTTTGTGCTCTATTCGGTCCTAAACGGTGCCACGTTTTCGCTGATATTCGCCGTGTACACCATGTCCTCCATCGCCAACGTGTTCTTCATCACGGCCGGCACCTTTGGGGTGATGGCAGCCTATGGCTATTTTACCAAGCGCGATTTATCATCGTTGGGCAGGCTTCTCTTGATGGCTCTCATCGGACTGATTATCGCTACCCTGGTCAACGTATTCTTGGTTAAGAGCAGTGGCTTCGACTTAATCCTCAGTTATGCAGGCGTATTGATTTTCGTAGGACTAACTGCTTACGACACTCAGAAGATTAAACAGATGTTGGCCATGCAGACAGACATGGGCGAAGGTGCGCAAAAGGTGGCCCTATTGGGTGCGCTGTCACTGTACCTCGACTTCATCAACCTGTTCTTGTATCTGCTGCGGATATTCGGAAGGAGAGAGTAAAGACAATGAAAACCATCCATTTAACGTGTGTCGCCTTATTTTGTGCGGCACTGATGGGTTGTGGCAGCTTGCAAACAGATACCACACAAGCTCAAAAGAAAGAAACAAGCACGTTTGGCCAAATACTCAGTGCCATGACCAATGCCGACGCTTTGGGCAACGCTTTCAACAGTGTTATTGGTCTGGACAAGCCAACCGAAGCCCAACTTTATGGCTCGTGGCACTACACCCAACCGGGTGTAGCGTTCACCAGTAAGAATGCTTTGGCGAAAGCCGGAGGCGAAGTGGCAGCCACACAAGCCAAGGAGAAGCTGAAAGCACCGTACCAAAGCGTTGGATTCAATGCAAGAAACACCGCTCTTCAGCTAAACAAGGACAAGACCTTCACCATTCAGTTGGCTGGCAAGACCTTCCAAGGCTCATATACTTACCACCCAGACGAATGCAAACTGGATTTGCAGACGTTCCTCATCACCTTTCCGTGTTATGTCAAGCGCACGCCAAAAGGCATGAGCTTTCTCTTGGAATCGAAAAAGTTGCTCACCCTGTTTCAGGCCATCGCCAGCATCAGCGGTAACAGCAAGCTGGAAACCATCGGTAAAATTAGCAAAAATTACGATGGCATCCGCATGGGATTCGAAATGGGAAAGCAAATAGACCAAGGCGATAGTAAATCAATCATGGAGAGTAACCTGATATTATACACGAACGACAATGGCGACGTAAGCATTCAAGTACGCTACGAAGATGGAACTTTTTGGCTTACTCAAAAACGCATGGCAGAGTTGTTCAATGTGAGCGTGAGTACCATCAACGAACATCTAAAAAGTATCTTCAACACGGGAGAGCTAACGGAAGAGGCAACTATTCGGAAATTCCGAATAGTTCGAAACGAAGGCACTCGCCAAGGATAATGCGAAAAACAACTCGGAGTTCATCCGATGCGAATACGAAGGCGCAGAACACTATCCATCAAACACTTACAATATACATGGGTTTAGCCGCTAATTTGTATGGAATTAGCAGCTAAACCCATGTTACTTATACCACAATTGCATGGCTATTAAAAAGCAAGTGTGCGTCTATGTTTCGCCACTCACTTTTTGCAGGCGAAAACACCCGTTTCTCATCCCTGCATGAAGCGTTGCTTGTCTACCACAAAGCGCAGATGCTCGCCCTCGCCAATCACCTCACCATCCTGCTTGGCCACCACGTGAAAAAACAGTTTGCGGCGGTCAATCTTTGTCAAAGTGGCCGTGGCTTCCACCATTGCCCCCACCTTACTCGGCTTGAGATGCGACGAGCTGATATGGCCACCCACCGTGGTTTGTCCTTCTTCCAATTCATTGGCCACTGCCAACATGGCAGCGTTCTCCATCAGTGCCAGCATGGCAGGCGTTGCCAACACAGGCAAATCGCCCGAGCCAATGACTTGCGCGGTTTGCGCATCGGTCACGGTCAACCGGCTGGTATGAGTCAATCCTTCTTTCAACATCGTTATCGTTTTTTAGATTCAACATTCACTTCAATCATGGCGGGGAACATGTACGCCCAGTCGTTACGCTGTGTGAGCGTTTGCCGCATGGTCGATTCCTTGCGCCTGACACGTCCACGAAACAACAATCGCTTACCATATTTAATGGTTACTGCTTTATCCAAATCAACCAAGTCGTCATTAAGATAGATGGTAAGCGAGGAGTAATCGCACTCGGTGACGTCTACCTGATTACCACGAATGGACGCGCGCACCATCTTGCCTGGTGCCAACTCTTGCTTAGGTGCGCCCAACCAATAGAAATAAGGTTTTACCACTTCGGCCTGCTGCCACACGATTTGCTTGGGATACGGGTTGCGGCGGAATCGTTGCATCCATGGCACCGCAGCCGAATCAACCCGATTCATCCAATGTCCCGCACCTTTTATTATATGCGTTTGATGAACATACCCTGTAGGATCGTGCTGTTGCAGCGAGTCCATTTGCAGTCCCCGCTGTGCTGCCAACGTATTACGATTGTAGGCAGCATCGTGTTCACCACACCAAATCATGAAAGGCAAGTTGCGAAGATTCAGTAATGAAACATCACCCGGATGGCCTGCCATCATCGAAGCCGCCGCCCACGAGTCGGCCATGCGTGGAGCCATGCGCCACACACCATCGCCACCAGCCGAGTAACCCATGAGGTACACCTTGTCGGGATTAACGCCCTCGAAGGCCACGCACATTTGGATGAGTTGTTCGTAGAGCGCATCGATTCCCTCGTGGCACCACATGTTCCACAAATTCCATGGCGCACGAGGTGCCACATATACCGCCTGCTGGGGGCGATAAAGATACTTCTGATTCTCCCATTGCTGGTTGTTCACCTCTTGTGTCGTTCCACCTCCCCCATGAAGCGAGATGAACAAGCTGTAGCCATCAGCTGGTTTGTCACCGTAGACCGTCCACCACAGCGGCATAGACACCTCATTATGTGTCAGCGTACGCGCCCTGTAATACAGTCCCAAACGTGCTCGGGTAGTTTTCATCCATTCTTTCTTGAGTCGCTCACCAATGATAGGCACTTCAGCTTTAGCGAGAAATCGCTCGCGCATGGCTCGTTTGGTGTGCGAGAAAGCGGGCAGAAACAACACGAGCGCAAGCAGCAGGGTGGCTCCCCATCGATAGGTTTGTTTGTTCATCATTGTCAATTATTTGCTTGGTTGTCACGCAAAGATAGCATTATTCTTCGACATCTGCCGCCTTGAAAGCACATTTTTCTCACTTGCCTCCATTTGTCCTGTCCATGGCAGCAGCGGTTACTCCAACCCATCGTCGTAACCAAGTGTGGATGACTCGTGCATCATATCCTCCGTTAATAAGTGTATATAAAAGTTGGATTTGGCAAGAATCGTTTTGTTTTTATGCAAAATTCATTATATTTGCAGCGATCAGTGAATAATCTTACAAACGATGAAATTAAAAGAAGATAGAATAGAAACCATCAAAATGCTTATTTCGAGCAAGGAGATAGGCAGTCAGAAAGAGTTGCTCGACGAACTGAAGAAAGAAGGTTTCGAACTAACACAGGCCACCTTGAGTCGTGACCTGAAGCAGTTGAAGGTAGCCAAAGCGGCCAGCATGAATGGCAAATATGTGTACGTTCTGCCCAACGAAACCATGTACCGCCGGGTGCACAAACCCGTATCGGCACGCGAAATGATGCGCACGCCGGGATTCTTGTCCATCAATTTCTCTGGGAACATCGGCGTCATCAAAACCCGTCCGGGCTATGCCAGCAGTATCGCATACAACTTAGACAACAGCGACATCCCGGAAATTTTGGGGACCATCGCCGGCGACGACACCATCTTCATCGTCATCAAGGCTGGCGTGAGCGAATACGAGATAACGGACTTGCTCAACGAGCTGATGTTAAATATGTAATGAACCATAAACGCATGGCGGGAACGCATGCAACTTTTACGGCCTCGGCAGCGTCTAACATACAAGTAAAAACAAAAAGACAAATGTTATGATGAAGAAACTAACCTTATCCAATAACAGGATGATTGGAGGAGTTTGTGGCGGGTTGGCCGAGTATTTTGATGTAGGCCCTACCCTCTTCCGTGTGCTCTATGCCGTCGCAACGGTGTTCACCGCTTTCAGCGGACTGATACTTTACCTTATTCTGTGGATGATTATCCCCAAGAAATAGCCACGAACGAGAGTCGTTTCATGTTGCACATGGCTTCACGGAATGCACGCTTACCAGCATTTCGCATCTGCTTTTGCAGACATACCAGAGCGAGTTGAAACCCATATCGTCCATGCGCAGGCTGGGAAAGACGTACAAGCCACATGACGATAGCAACCGATTGTTGGGCAAAACTTACTGAAAAGCTGCACGGAATCAGTATTTCCGTGCGGCTTTTCATTGTATCCAACCAGCCGTTTTACGTTAAATGATGAAAATAAATAACCGATTGTAACATATTTTTCGTAATTTTGTACGCAGAAAGTTCGCTGACGTTCATAGGTTCGACGAGCTTACTGCTAAAATAATACACGCTGTTTTAGTATGCAAAATCATCTGATGCACTCACTAAAATAGCTTATTTTATGCTCGTGACCGTAGGTTTTTCCTACAAAGATGTCACGATTATCCATGAAGTACTGTAGGGTGCAACTCATCCTTGTTTCTGTCCCTGGGCGTTTGTTTGGTCCAGTGACAAACATGACATGTGCTTCCAAGACGGTTTGCCGCGAGGCTTAAACAGAAATAAAAACAATGGAAAGACAAAAAACATTTAAATTCAAGACAGCTTTTGATCGCAAAGTAGCCATTCCTGGTTTGTCAGTATTAATTCTCCTATCTATTTATTGCGGGCTTTTTCCGACCCAAGCCGAATCCGTGTTGACCACGGTTCAGACCTACGTTTACCAAAACATGAGTTGGGTTTACGTGTTGCTAATCACCTTCTTCATGGTGTTTCTGGTGCTTTTGGCGTGCAGCAAGGCTGGCAACATCCGATTGGGTGCAGACAATTCGGAACCGCAATATGGCTTTTTCTCCTGGATTTCGATGCTTTTTGCGGCCGGCATGGGCATTGGATTGATGTATTATGGCGTGGCCGAACCGATGACTCATTATGTAGCACCAGCGTTGGCCGACTCCGCAATTCCGGCAAAAGAGGCTCAGTTACACACTTTTTTCCACTGGGGGTTGCACGCTTGGGGTGTTTATGCCATCGTGGGTCTGGTGCTGGCCTATTTCTCTTATCGTTATAAATTGCCCTTGGCCATTCGCAGTGGTTTATATCCCTTGTTGAAAGATAAAATCAATGGCCCCGTAGGCGATGTCGTGGATATCTTCGCTTTGGTGAGCACCTTCTTCGGTATTGCCACCTCTTTAGGCTTGGGAGCCATGCAGCTCAACGCCGGACTGAATTATTTGGGCCTGGTAGAAGAACAGAGCTTTACCTGGCAAGTTGCATTGGTCATCGCGGTGACCAGCATAGCCATTTGTTCTACACTGTTGGGTATGAACAAAGGCGTGAAGCGATTGAGCGAGCTTAATTTAGCGTTAGCGGTATTGCTGCTGATCTTTGTCCTGGCACTAGGCCCCACCATCTTCTTGTTGAGCGCATTCAGTGAAGGTGTTGGGCATTATTTCAGTCAGTTTGTCAACCTCACCTTCAACACCTTTGCCTTTGAGCCACAACGCCAACAGTGGTTCACCGACTGGACCGTGATGTTCTGGGCGTGGTGGATTTCCTGGTCGCCTTTCGTAGGTTTGTTTATTGCTCGCATCTCAAAAGGGCGCACCATTCGTGAATACATCCTGGGCGTTTTGTTGGTTCCGTCCTTACTTATCTTTGTGTGGATGACGGTGTTTGGCAACGGAGCCATCTGGTTTGACCAAAATACCGCAAACGGAGCGTTGTCTGCTCTGGCCAACTATCCAGACGTACTGCTATTCAAGTTCCTGGAACAGTTTCCCATGTCTCAATTTCTTTGTGGACTGGCCCTTATGATGATTGCCGTGTTCTTTGTGACATCCTGTGACTCGGGCATCCTGGTAATGAACAGCATTTCCACCAAGAACAGGCCCAATTCGCCCCGTTGGCAGAACGTATTCTGGGGTGCCCTGCTCTGCTTACTATCCTTGTTGCTGTTGCGCACGGGCGGTTTGAAGGCATTACAAACCATGACCTTAATCTCGGCCTTACCTTTTGGCATTGTCATCGCCCTGTTGTGCTTCTGCTTGGTCAAGGCTTTGAGGCTGGACAACCTGTATCACTCGACGAAACTTCCCTATGGTAGTCGCAATTGGGACGGTGAACATTGGGAGCAACGATTGGATCAAATCTTGACCTACTCGCAGAAAAAAGATGTTAAACGGTTCATGGCCGAGAAGGTTCGGCCAGCCTTTGAAGAGATTCTGGCGGCATTGGAGCCGAAAGGAATCCATGCCGAGATACGCGGCGAGCAGGAGGGTAAGATGAGAATTGAACTGATGATTCCGCACAACAAGATGAATAATTTCGTTTATGGAGTGATACCTGAGCGACAAAGCATCTCCGACTACTTCATCGATGACGAGAACACGCCCAACATTGACACGATTGACCTGTACGTGCCCGTAACTTATTATAACGATGGTAGGCGCGGCAATGACATCCAATACCTGACGAAGGAAGAAATCATCGCTGACGTACTGCGCGAATACGAACGATTCAGCAGCATCATTCGCAACGAACAGAATGAATTGTTGGTGATAGACCGCGACCATTTGAAGTAATCACTCAAGGCTTGCACCGAACGCATTTCCGTGCAACGGCGCACCAACAGACCGACAAACGGCATTGAACCAACTTAAAAAGGGTACCGCAGAGGTGCCCTTTTTTGTTTTTTCTAAAAATAAACTTCCTATTCGGATTTTTTTATCTACATTTGTAACGCATTGATGAAGGGGACAACATGAGGATGTTACCCCGTCATTCATAAGAAGTACAAACCATGATGAGTGATTTGCTTTTGATATTAGCCATGCCCCTCGCAGGAACTGTCTTGGGCGCATCGTTTGTTTTCTTCATGAAGGACCAAATGTCAGCAGTGGTTCAGAAAGCATTGTTAGGCTTTGCGTCGGGCGTCATGGTGGCTGCCTCGATCTGGTCGCTGCTCATTCCCAGCATGGAACAATGGGCCGACATGGGCAAGTGGCAGGTATTACCTGCCGCAGTAGGCTTTGCGATAGGCATCGGATTCTTGTTGCTGCTCGACCATATCACGCCCCACTTGCACCTGGGTAGCACCGAACCCGAAGGGCCACGGGCGCATTTAAGTCGCACCACCATGCTCATCTTAGCCGTCACGATACACAACTTCCCCGAAGGAATGGCCGTGGGCGTGGTGGTTGCCGGTATGCTGCAAGGTGACGTAGGCATATCCGTGGGCGCAGCCATGACGCTGTCACTGGGCATTGCCATCCAGAACATTCCGGAAGGAGCCATCATATCCATGCCCCTGAAATCTGAAGGTAAAAGCAAATGGCGCTCGTTTACCATGGGTGCGCTGAGTGGAGTTGTTGAACCGATAGGCTCGGTTTTGGTCATCTTATTGGCCGCTTTGCTCACGCCTACGCTGCCTTTCATGTTGTCGTTTGCCGCCGGTGCCATGTTCTATGTAGTGATAGAAGAGTTGATACCCGAGGCCTCACAGGGCGAGCACAGTGACTGGAGCACCATCGGCTTTGCCATTGGTTTTCTCATCATGATGACACTGGATGTGGTGCTGGGCTAATATTTACTTTGAACTTTGAACATTGAACTTTGAACTTTATACTTAGTAAAAAAGCTAACGACTCGTAAACTAGTCAACTCGTGAACTCGTGAACTTATATAACTATAAAACATGACACCACAAGAAAAAACAATATTGGAAGAACGAATCGTGGATGTTCTCAAAACAGTGTACGACCCAGAGATACCAGTCAACATCTTCGACCTCGGTATGATCTACAAGGTAGACGTGCAAGACGACCATACGGTAGACATGGACATGACCTTCACCGCACCCAACTGCCCTGCGGCCGACTTCATCCTGGAGGATGTGAGAAGCAAGGTGGAGAGCCTCGAAGGCATCAAGGCCTGTAACGTGAACCTGGTCTTCGAACCAGCATGGGACCAAAGCATGATGAGCGAGGAGGCAAGGGTAGAGTTAGGATTTGACTAAAGAATGACAAAGCCTCCCACTCAAAGCACTCCAACCATAGAAAGGAGGAGCGATGAGGCTGGTTGGATGGATGCGTTCATGCAAAACTAACTATGAAGGTGACAGGTCAGAGTATGCGAATCACACGGTGACATCCCAAAAAGTTCGAAGAAAATAATTCCAAACTGAATATGAAAAACGTCTATTTCCTTTCTGATGCACATCTTGGCTCGTGGGCCATCCAACACCAACGAACACAAGAAAGACGACTGGTGCGTTTCCTGGACAGTATCAAGGAAAAGGCATTGGCCATCTATCTGCTGGGTGACATGTTTGACTTTTGGAACGAATACCGATATGTCGTGCCGAAAGGATATACGCGCTTCTTGGGTAAGATTAGCGAACTCACCGACATGGGCGTGGAGGTTCATTACTTTGTTGGCAACCATGACCTGTGGACCTACGGCTATCTGGAACGAGAATGCGGCGTGATTGTCCACCGCAAGCCCTTGACAACAGAAATCGGCGACAAGGTGTTCTTCTTGGCACACGGTGACGGATTGGGCGATCCCGACCATCGGTTCAAACTGCTGCGCAAGATTTTCCACAACCCAACTTGCCAGCGTTTGTTCAATGCCATCCATCCGCGATGGGGCATGTGGCTCGGACTTACCTGGGCAAAGCACAGTCGTTTGAAGCGAGCCGATGGCAAAGAAACGCCTTATCTTGGAGAAGACAAGGAATATTTGGTGCTATTTACCCATGAATACATGAAGACGCATGCCGACGTAGACTATTTTATCTACGGACACCGACACATAGAACTCGACCTGACGCTGAGTCGCAAGGCGCGCATGTTGGTTCTGGGCGACTGGATATGGCAGTTTACCTATGCCGTCTTTGATGGCGAGCACATGTTCATGGAGCAATATATCGAAGGCGAAAGCAAACCATAAATACAAATAACACATCAATGAAGACTAAATTTCTAAGCATGGTTCTCTTCTCATCCATGTTATTTTCGGCGAGCCAGGCCGTGGCGCAGCATCACGAATTTGCTAACTATAAACGGTATGCACAAGACAACACCAGACTGGGAAAGCCGGCCAAAGATGAAAAACGCGTCGTGTTCATGGGCAACTCCATCACGGAAGGATGGGTCAACCAGCACCCCGACTTCTTCAAAAAGCATGGCTATATCGGCCGAGGCATCAGCGGACAAACTTCCTTCCAATTCCTCTTGCGTTTTCGCGAGGACGTCATCAAGCTGCAACCCAAGGTGGTTGTCCTCAATTATGGAACCAATGACATCGCTGAAAACATAGGGGCTTACAACGAAGAACTGACCTATGGCAACATCATCTCGATGGTGGAGATGGCTCGCTTTCACAAAATCAAGGTCATCTTGGCCTCCTGTCTGCCTGCTCGCAACTTCGGTTGGCGACCCAACATCACAGACGGAATGCAGAAAATTCGCAGTCTTAACGCACGAGTAAAGGCGTACGCCAAAGCCAACAACATACCGTATGTAGACTATTTTACGGCCCTGCTCGCCAAAGATGGCAACGGCATGGACAGCAAATACACACCCGAAACCGTACATCCCAACCTTGCTGGCTATGCGGTGATGGAGAAACTGATTGTGCCCGTGGTTGAAAAACTGCGCTAATGGCCGTCGCCTCACCCTTCTCGCGCCCGCTCTATGTGATGACAAAGCCTGCGGGCGCATCATGTAACCTGGCTTGTGAGTATTGTTATTACTTAGAGAAGTTGCAGCTGTATCGCCACGACACACGCCACGTCATGAGCGATGAAATGCTCGAACGCTTTGTCAAGCAATACATTGAGAGCCAAACCATGCAGCAGGTTCTTTTCTGCTGGCATGGCGGAGAAACGCTCATGCGCCCCCTATCGTTTTATGAAAAGGTGGTCAGGTCGCAGCGTCAGTATGCGCAGGGCAGGCAGATAGACAACGTCATACAGACCAACGGGACGATGATTGACGACCGCTGGGCCCAATTTTTCCATGACCAGGGTTGGCTGGTGGGCGTTTCCATCGATGGTCCTGAAGAGTTTCACGATGAGTACCGGCGCAACAAAGCCGGCCGACCTTCATGGCGTCAGGTGATGAAAGGCATCAACTGTCTGAACAAGCATCAAGTAGAATGGAACGCCATGGCCGTGGTCAACGATTTCAATGCCGACTATCCACACGATTTCTATCAATTCTTCAAGGACATAGGTTGCCATTACCTGCAATTCACACCAATCGTCGAACGGATATCACCCCATCCTGACGGGCGGCATCTGGCATCCATGGCTGATGACGCGCAAGCAGAGTTGGCTGACTTCTCGGTCACACCTGAGCAGTGGGGACACTTTCTTTGCACTGTTTTCGATCAATGGGTACGCAACGATGTGGGTTCTACTTTCGTGCAATTGTTTGACACCACCCTGGCCAACTGGATGGGAATGGATGGCAGCTTGTGCACCATGGCCAGAGAATGTGGGCATGCCGGCGTGATGGAATACAATGGTGACGTGTATTCGTGCGACCACTTTGTATTTCCCGAGTACAAACTTGGCAACATTCACGACAATACGTTGACAGAGATGATGTACAGTGAGCGTCAACAAGCCTTTGGACAAAACAAATACCGCTCTTTGCCACAGCAGTGCAAAAGCTGCCAATACCTCTTCGCCTGTCATGGCGAATGTCCCAAAAACCGATTCTCCGAAACGGCACAGGGTGAGCCTGGATTGAATTATCTATGCCAAGGTTACTACCGCTTCTTTGATCATGTAGCCCCTTACATGGATTTCATGAAGCGCGAACTCACTGCTCACCGTCCGCCATCCAACGTCATGGATGCCATCAAGAAAGGCTTATTATAAGAACAT
>NZ_AWXC01000002.1 GCF_000479005.1 Prevotella sp. BV3P1
AAAACTAAATATAGATTTTATGAGGAAAAGTTATGTAACACCAAGCATCTTATTGCTACCCCTGCAAATTGGTCCCAATGCGGGAGTGAGTGGGGAAGAAAAACCAGGTATGCAACCCATTGGTGCAAAGGAAGGAGTATTCTATGAGGAAGACTTCGACATGAATGCCGGATGGTTCGACTGATGGCATCAATGCTGTATGTATGTTTTGAAACAGTAAAAAAAGAATTAAAGAAAATCCGATGAAAAATTTTACTTCTTCGAGGTCGTATAGACCTCAATTATGGCAACGCAGCCTGCTCATGCTCGTCATGATGCTCACCTTTGGTGTGGCGGCTTTTGCCCAGACCTATACCTACACCTACAAAGTGTCTAAGATAGACATTGGCTGTGGAGCGTCTGGGGGATCTGTTACGTTAAGTGTGACAGGCACCAACGGAGTTATGCCTAATGGCTCTGCACAACTTCGCAAGCCGGGCAAGCCGAATGATGTTATCACTGTTAATGGTGTGGCGCAGGGAGATGATGCCAATTTGACGCAGTCGTCAACCGATCCTAACACGTGGACTAAAACATGGCATAACCTTACAGAGGGCACATACGACTTGTACTTCCAGACTACCAGCGATAAGAAACAAGAGTATGCTGGCCAGGTAGAGGTGAAGAAAATCAACGAAACGTATGTTTCGCCAACCATGACCTATACCAAATCGGATCCCTATTGCTCTATCCATGGCAGCAACAACGGTAGTGTTGAGGTAACGGTGAAAAATGGTTTAGGCCCTTTCCACTATACTGCTGAAATCACAAGTGCAAACGGTACAGTGACAACCCAGACTTCAGGTACCGATGCTATTGCCGCCCGTACTTGGAAAGTTACAAAACTCTCTCAAGGCGATAAGGTGAAGGTAACTGTGGCAGACACGCAAAATGGTGTATGCCCCACTACTCAAACATCGGTAAGTGTTGAAGGTATTACCATGGGTCAGGCTGCTGCACCTAAATTATGGTGGAAGCCATATTCCAGAATGTATCTTGGCAACTGTAAATATCAAGACTATGTAGCTGTTAGGGTCTCGGGCAGCACAAAGGAAGCCAGGGCAGAGCAAGCCGAAATGTTGAAAAACGGTGGCCTTAGAGTAGATAGCTGGGGCTGGGGCGGAACGAAGGATGTCTTTAATTTTGAATATGACGAGGCGAAAAGTTCGTCAAGCAATTATTCCACCATCTTGGTGTTCAAGGTAAGCCCCAAGGGAAACCGGCCGCAAGATAAACAGCTTGTCAAGCAATACAAGCCTTTGTGTACGGGCGTAATGACAGAGGATAGTTACTTGTATGCAAAAGATATGAACCTTGGAAGTGATGGCGGAAACGATTATTTCAGTGTACCGTTTAAACTAACTCCCATTTCCAGCTACAATACGGATGAGAACTGTAACGTTCTCAGTAAAGAATTTAAAATCAAATATTCTACCACGGTGAATGGGATCTATTATTATTTTCCTGAAGGAACTAAGGCAAAACTTCAGAAAAAGAATACAGAGACGGGCAACTGGGACGAGCTGCCTGTTGATGTGCCGATGGGTGGAGGAACTTTGTTTGAAGATGATGAAAGAACCGTAGACGTTACTGATTATGGACCCGGAACCTACCGCTTTGTTTATGACGACGGTTGCGACGTGGTAAACGTGACCAAGGAAGTAGAAGTGAAAATGCCTAAAAACTTGGACATCAAAAGTGGATCAACTTTAAGGCCTTGGTGCATCGCTGGTATTCATGGGAACACCGCAGGCACATGGATAGAAGTGTCCGAGAAACCCATGCAATACGGAGTGCATATTGAGCGAAAGGACGGTGCTACATCAACCACGTTCAAGACAACACCGTTCTTGAGCAATGTTGAATATGAGCATACCTTGTCTTTCCCTATTGATTTTAAGACTACGCCTCGGAATGGCTATCTCCAAATTTACGATTTGCCCGTTGGTGAGTATGTAATACGTATTAGTCGATGCGGCGAAATCTCCTCACCGATGAGTTTGACCATTGGCGAAAGCGATGTTATCAAATACCAGCCTCGCAACGACAGCGGTTATAAGAACGGTGTAAAGGTACAAGCAGGTTGTGGAGACAATACGGTTAGCTTCAACTTTGGATTAGGGGACTGTAATCACCTGTCACAGGATTATTATAAATCGAATGGTCCGGGCGATTCACATAATTCCCCTGGAGACTTTAAGGAAGACACTCCGATTGAAGTAAGCCCTTATCTTCCCAATTGGCAATTTGCCGTTGGTATCAATGCGCAGACAGACGATCATGTGTATTCTCCTATCGAGCAAGCGTATGTTCCTAAATATTATGGTGCAGCTATTGGTGTGAACAACTTTGCTAACAAGACATTTGCTTTCCGTTTCAATCCTTCCAAGGGTGACGGTGCTTTCGAGGTACAAGGTGCGATGTGTGATCTTAAAGATCCAAACTCTGGTCTTATCAGTGTGGGCATCAAGAAAGGATATGAAGCTACTTATCCGTTGCACTACGAAATTAAGAAAGCCACTGAGCAGAATGGTGTGGTAACTCCAGGTGAAGATGCTCGTGAGCCTGTGGATATCACTAATAACAGTGGCGAAAACGCTTCACTTCATGTGTTCAGTGGACTTGCAGCGGGATGGTATCAGGTAACTGCACAATATAGTTATGGCAATGGCTGCCCTGCACAGGTGTCAAACGTTTATATCTCTCCTGTAGGAATTCCTGAAGTAGAAGCAGAGTGGGCAGAGAAATGCTATGGTCAGGGACTTGCTCCCAACCATTTGGAGTTACCCGTGTCTACCTATATGTATGATGTGACATGGACTCGCAAAGACCTTGACACGCAAGAAACGGTACAGGTGGGCACAGGTAATGCCATCGATGCCACTTTCCCCAAAGCTGGAAAGTATGAGTTCACTGTAGGTACCAAGTTCGCACAATCGATACCTACCTGTGCTGGCAGCTCTGGTGGCGAGCGTAAGGTAATCATCACTGTTGGCGACTGCACGGGACCGATGGAGAAAAACCTTTGGGTAGGTAATGAGGATACCAAGTTTGAAAATCAAAACAACTGGACGGTCAAAGTACCAGGAGATGGTGAGGACGTGATATTTGCCACTGAGGCAAACAATGCCAATCCCAAGAATCCTGCACAGAAAGGCGCTGCCAAGAACGATTGCGTATTGCCAGAGGGCAAGGTTCTGACCATCGGAACTCTGGAGAACCAGTCGGACAAGGCTCTTGTGGTATCGAAGAAGAGTAGTGTGGTAGTTTCTACTGCGTTAGTAGGTTACAATCAGCCAGGCGATGCCAAGAAGTTGGTGATTAAGACCGACGAGAATGGAACAGATGCCAGCGGTTCGTTTGCCGTATCGTATGCCGATCCATGCAAGTCTGATGTTTATGCAACGGTAGAACTCTATGGACGTGGCCAGAAGATTGGCACCGAGAATGTGAAGACTAAAGACAATCTTCAAGGCTCGCCAACCTACGGCCGCATGTTAGAGTCGGAACCTTACTCATGGCAGCAGATTGGTATTCCCGTGACGGAAATGGCACCAAGTCCTGTATTCAAGGGTTCTTACCTGCAATACTATTTAGAGGCTAAGAACAGTCCGAAACAGTATTATCAAAAGTGGAGCTGGATGGCTAAGGACAACACGATGTCGCCATTCGTGGGCTATCAGCTGACACAAGATGCACCGAAGGTATATGCCCTGACAGGTAAGTTGAACTTGTGCGACCATAACTTGACGCTGACACGCCACGCTGCGGAGGTGACGGCATCTAAATCTACAAAGGAGAGCGAGAAGCACTGGGGATTGGGACAAAGTATCTTTGCCAACTCTTATACGGCTGCCATTGATATTGACAAGCTTAGCTTCCCCAATGAAGTTGATCCAACAGTGTATGTGTACCATACGGGTAGTTTCAACAATTGGTATGAAAATAAGACGACCAACGGAACGCAAGATTTGCATGTGGCAGCAGGTGGCTATTTGGCTGTTCCAAAGAACACAGCAGCAACCATTGGTTACAAGTCGATACCTTCCATGCAGGGCTTCTTGCTGAAGTTCACCGACGCAGAAACCAAATTGGGTAATGAGGCTACCGTGACAGTTCCTTACCAGAGTGTAGTGAAGAACGAACAGGCAGCCATGGCGAAACCTTTTGAGGTCACTACGACCGAGACTGGCGCCGTACAGATGATTTTGGAGAGCAGCAAGAGCAGCGATGTGCTTTGGCTCATCGAGGCAGAAGGCACCACCGACCGCTACGACCGTGGTTGGGATGGTCGCAAACTATTGACCAATGCACCTGCCAGTCTGTATGTACAAACCGTTGATGGACAGATGCAGGTGAACGCAACTGCCGACCTCACGCAGCAGCAAGTTACTGTAGAGGGTAGCGACAGCGAGTTGTACACGTTGACCATCCGCAAGAAGAACCTGCCACAGTACGAGCATCTGAAGTTGGTAGACTACACCACTCGTCAGTTGGTTGACTTGCGTGAGGATGTTACCTCATACACTTACACCATGCGTCATACGGGTGTGGATAGTAACCGCTTTAAGTTGGTGAACACCACGGCAACCTCTTTCGACAATTTGCCTACCGAGATTCAAGGGGTGACGACGGCAACCTGGAATGGACCGGCTGTTGTGTACACCGTATCGGGTGAACGGGTGGCCAATGTGCGTCAGCCTGAAGACCTGAATCGCCTCAAGGCTCAACTGCCAAACGGTGTGTACATCGTTTCAATGCAGGTGGATGGTAAGACGGTGAGCCAGAAGATGGTTATCACGAAGTAAGCAGTAGGCTTCATTCAATGCTACAAAATATGGGCAGCGAGCGCAAGGCTCGTTGCCCATATTTTTAATGTCTTCGTCGTAGCGTCACCCATGTTCAATTCAAATGAATTTGATGGCTGTGGGACAATGAACGCAGGCGTCCACCGATTAAACTACGAATTGAGTTGAGTAGATTCTACTACGAATGACACGAATGACACGAATTTGATGGTTGCGTCAATTTCGTTCGTGTCATTCGTGTCATTCGTAGTTTAACAACATATTCCTTCAATGAAATGGTTGTGAAGCCACGCGAGAAGTCTTCACGCTGATAGCGCAGGGTTATATTGGTGAAGATTTGTATTGGTGAAAAGTGGTATGTGTGTCTTTACTTAGTCGTCGCGTCTGATGCACCTAATTGCGGGTGACTGTTGTCGCGCAGCACGTCGTTCACGATGGTGGTGATCTGCGTTTTCAGTTCGTTGACAAACTGGGCAGCATCGTATTTTTGGTGTTCGATGTCGCGCAGCTTCTTCTCCCAGATGCCCGTCAGCTCGCAGCTCGTCAGCAGTTTCTCCTTGATGATGTCAATGAGTTGTATTCCAAGGGGCGTCGCTACGATGCGTTTGCGTTCGCGCTGGATGTAATGACGCTTAAATAGTGTTTCGATGATGCTGGCGCGTGACGAGGGTCGGCCGATGCCGTTTTCCTTCAAGGCGGCGCGCAACTCCTCATCGTCAACAAACTTTCCCGCCGTCTCCATGGCGCGCAGCAGGGTGGCCTCGGTGTAATATTTCGGTGGGGTGGTTTGCTTTTCGGTCAGGGTGGGGACGTGTGTTCCGCTCTCGCCCTTCGTGAAGGTGGGCAGGGTGCGTTCCTCATCGACCGCCTTCTCGTCAGCGTCGTCGTCCTCTTGCTGGTTTTTGGCGTACACGTTTCTCCATCCTGGGGCCAATATCTCCTTGCCGCTTGCCTTGAACTCGATGTCCTTCACCTTTCCCATGACGGTGGTGGTGGCGAATTTGCAATCGTCGTAGAACACGGCGATGAAGCGTCGGGCGATGAGGTCGAACACGTTTTCTTCCATGTTCGACAGTCCTTTGGGCGGCACGCCAGTGGGGATGATGGCGTGGTGATCGGTTACTTTTGAGGAGTCGAACACCTTTTTCGATTTCTTCAGCGGCTTTCCGCCCAATGGCTTGATGAGTTCGGCATACACCGTCTTGCTTTGTATCTTTGTCTGATAAAGTCCGTTCATGGTTTGCGGACATTTGGGATAGATGTCGTCCGAAAGATATTGGGTGTCCACACGCGGATAAGTGGTGTATTTCTTCTCGTATAAACTTTGAATCAGGTTGAGCGTCATCTCGGCCGAATAGCCAAACTTCTTGTTGCAGTCTACCTGCAGCGAGGTGAGGTCGTATAGCTTCGGCGGTGCTTCCGTGCCCTTTTTCTTTTGCACGTCGGTCACGGTAAACGGTTCACCCTCAATGGTCTTGAAGGCGGCCTCGCCATCCTCTTTCTTGTCAAAGCGACCTTTGGTGGCGGTAAACGTGGTGTCGCGATAGATGGTGGCCAGCACCCAATACATCTCGGGCTTGAAGTTGTCTATTTCTTTCTGCCTGCTCACGATGAGCGCCAAGGTGGGTGTCTGCACCCGCCCTATGCTCAGCACCTGTCGGTTGCGTCCGTATTTCAGGGTGTACAGGCGCGTGGCGTTCATGCCCAATATCCAGTCGCCGATGGCGCGTGACAGCCCAGCCAGATACAGCGGTTCGTATACCGATTGCTCTTTCAGCTTGTTGAATCCCTCGCGGATGGCCTCGTCGGTCATCGAGCTTATCCACAACCGCTTCACGGGGCATTTGGCTTGCGCCTTCTGCATCACCCATCGCTGAATCAGCTCACCCTCTTGTCCCGCGTCACCACAGTTGATGATGCTGTCGGCATGCTGCATCAGTTGTTCGATGACGGCAAACTGTCGTTTGATGCCCTCGTCGTCGATGAGCTTGATGCCGAAGCGCGGTGGCAACATGGGCAGGGCGGCCAAACTCCAGTGTTTCCAGTTGTCGTAGTAGTCGTTGGGTTCTTTCAGACAACACAGGTGTCCGAAGGTCCACGTCACCTGGTAGCCATTGCCCTCCATATAACCGTTTTTCGAGCTATGGGCGCCGATGATGCGTGCGATGTCTTTGGCCACGCTGGGTTTCTCTGCTATGCAAACAATCATTGTCAGTTACTTTCTTTCATTTTTTACAGTTCCACCACTGTGATGCCCGCGCCGCCAAACTGCACATGCTCGTCACGGTAACCGGTTACGTTGGGTATGCCCGAGAGGTAGTCGCGGATGAGTTGGCGCAGGATGCCGTTGCCCTTGCCGTGCAGGATGCGCACCCGATCCATACCCATGAGGATGGCATCGTCGATGAAATACTGCACGGCGTTCAGGGCCTCGTCGCCCCGCATGCCGCGCACGTCCAGGTCTTGGTGAAAGTTCTTGCGGTGCTCGTCGATGGTGTCGCGTGTTTTTTTACTTATCTTCACGGCCCCCAACCGTTCTTCCAACGTAGGCTGTGCCGTTTGCTCGATGGCGTGTTCCAACCTACTGGTGCGCATCTTGGTGCGCATGTCGCCGAAGATTACGGTGGCATTGTCGCCCTCCACCTGCTCAACGGTGCCGATGGTGGTGAGCCCGATGATGCGTACCCGGTCGCCCGGTGCGATGGTTTTTCGCTGTTGCTGGCGGTCGGCAGCCTGTCGCACCTCTTCTTTTCGCTTCTGTTGCTGCTTGGCTTTCTCGGCCTTGCGCTTCTCTTTGCGCTCCTTGCGAAGCCTTATCTGCTCCACCTTCTTGGCAAACTGCTCATCGCTCATGGTGCCGTTGGGCGCTTGGGAATCGTCGGCCTTGATGCCTTGCTCAAACACCTTCAAATCCTCTCGTATGCGCCGCGTGGCCTCTTTCTCAGCCTGTTGCTCGCGTATCTCGCGTATGGCGTTCTCAATGCGCTTGTTGCTCTGCCTGAACAGTTCGTCGGCCTGCTCCTTGGCACGCTTGATGATGAGCTTGCGTTCTTGCTCCACCTCACGAATATCGTTCTCGTAGCGTGCGATGGTCTTCTCCATATCCTTCTCGCGCTGGTGGATGGTCTGCCGCTTGTTCTCCCAGTAGCGCTTGTCGCGCACGATGTCCTGGAGGTATTTGTCGCTTTGTATGTAGTCGGTCCCCACGATGTCGCTGGCCTTGCTGATCACCGTTTCGGGGATGCCTGTCTTGCGCGCTATCTCGATGGCGAAGCTGCTGCCCGGCTGTCCAATGGCCAACTTGAATAAGGCCTGCATCTCGTGGCGGTCGTAGAGCATGGCTCCGTTTACCACACCGGGGTGAGCGTCGGCGTAATGTTTCAGGTTCTGGTAGTGGGTGGTGATGACGCCCCATGCCTGTTTGTCGCAAAACTGCTCCAGCACCGCCTCCGCGATGGCACCACCTATCTGTGGCTCGGTGCCGGTGCCAAACTCGTCGATGAGCAGCAGGGTGCCGGGATTGGCCGTCTTCATCATGTTCTTCATGTTGAGCAGGTGGCTCGAGTAGGTGCTCAGGTCGTTCTCAATGCTCTGTTCGTCACCGATGTCGATCATCAGGTGTTCGAAGATGCCCGCCTTTGAACGTTCGCCCACCGGGATGCTCAGTCCGCATTGCAGCATGTATTGCAGCAGTCCCACGGTCTTGAGGCATACCGACTTGCCGCCGGCGTTGGGTCCCGAGATGATGAGCATGCGCTTCTGGGGCGTGAGGATGATGTCGAGCGGCACCACCTGTTTGCCCTGCTTCTCCAACGACAGGCGCAGCAGGGGGTGCGAGGCGCCAATCCAGTCGATGTGCGGCCGTGACTGTAGTTGCGGCTCGATGGCCTTGATGAGTTTGGCCAACTCGGCCTTGGCGCGCACCAAGTCAATCTTGGCCAGCATGCCGTAGGCCGCCAACAGCTCTTTGACGTGCGGCCGCACTTCGCGCGTCACCTCGGAGAGAATGCGAATCACCTCTTTGCGCTCCTCGCTCTCCAGTTCCCTGATGCGGTTGTTGGCCTCCACCACCTCGGTGGGTTCGATGAACACGGTGCGTCCCGTGGCCGACTCGTCGTGCACGATGCCCTTGATCTTGCGTTTCAGTCCCGGTGCCACGGGAATCACCAAACGACCGTCGCGCAGGGTGGGGGCCACGTCTTTATCTACCACGCCCTCGCTCTGGGCGGCGCGCAGGATGCTGGCCAGCGTGTGCGAGATGCTGCCCTCGGTGCGTTTCAGTTCGCTGCGTATCTGTGCCAGGCCCGGTGAGGCGTTGTCGCGGATGTGTCCCAACTTGTCGAGAATCTGGTCGATGCGGCGCAAAAGCTGTGGAAACACCACCACGCCGCGCGTCAGTTCTTGCAGGGCAGGGTAGCGGTAGCGGGTGGGGCGGCTGTCGTCGTCATCCCCCTCGCCATCCCCCTTGACTTGTCTTTCGCCTTGTGCGTCATCGACATCGTCGCCTTCGGTCTGAGCCAGAAAGCGCACAATGGCGATGATGGTTTCCAGCGAGCGGCGCAGGTCAAACAGCTCGTCTTCCTCCAAGTGCGTGTTCTCTAGTCGAATGCGGGCGATGGCCTGTCGCATGTCGAAGAAATATTGCAGTGGAAAGTTGTCTTCCTCCTGCTGTATGCGCCTCATCTCCCGCGTCTGCTCAAGCCACATGCCGATGGTGGTGGGGTCGGTGCAGAAGACCAGAGCGTCTACCTGCTCCTTGCCCAGCGTGGAGAGGCAGCGCGCCTTCAGCAGTTCGCGTATCTTGTCAAAGCCAATCTTGCTTTCAAAGTTCGTTGGGTAAATCATGCTGCAAAGATAAGCATTTACGCACAAATGGCCATCTTACCAAAGCGCAACCTTGCCTATTTTCCCTAAATCAATTGAGGCCGTTGGCACGCCAAGAGCCTTGAACACCCTGCTCATGGTTGGAATGCTGATGCTGTAACCTTTTTCCAGTCTTGAAATCTGAGCACGCTTCACCCCGATGCGCTCACCCAATTCCTCCTGGGTGAGGTTCTGTTCAATCCTGGCTTTCTTGATGGCTTCGCCTAACTTATAGGCATGAATCGATGCTGCCACTCTTTGTTCGAACTCATCACGTCTTGGTGTGCCTATCTTTCCAAAGTGCCGATCAAGAACTTCATCAGAAGTGTACGTCTTGAATTTTCCTACCTGTTTCATATCTTTTTTTCTTGAGTTCAAAGTATTGTTTCATGGTGGCTTCCGCCATCGCCTTTATTCCTCTTCCAACATCTTATAGGCTTGAAGGTACTTTTTTAATCTTTCAATATCTTTGTCCGTAAGCTCATTCAGCCTCGTGATGTCCATATTGTCTTTGAGGTCAGCCATCTTCACCTTACGCCCAATGGGATTCACCTTGCTGCGCTGAATGAAGTCAAAATAATCTTCGCCTTTGTTTCGAGAGACAGATAGAACGGCGTCCACGATGTATGTTGGAAATCCCTGCATGAGCAGATATTCGGCGGTGATATCTCCATCTTCTATCGTATCGTGTAAAAGCGTCACTATCTTACTATCATCGTCCTGGCACAATTTCTCTACACGAAGCGGATGTCCTATGTATGGCTTCCCTCCCTTGTCAACTTGTGTTTTGTGCACTTCGGTAGCAATCTGCATAGCCTTGTCTCGAAGTTCATCGAAATTGTTCATAGCAGTCTATTCAAAATTAAGTTCTAATTTCATTCCAAGAGATTTCATGTCATCCAGTTCCTTCTTTATTTCTTTCTCTTGCTCATTCTGTGCCGTTCGTTCACCACTCCACAGCTTGGCGTATATCAAATCCAAATCAAGATTGGGAGAATTTACATACTCCTCGTAACTCTTATATTTGCGTCCTTCTGTATCTATATACATAGAGATTTATAGGATATATAAAGATTTTGAATCTGCACAATGTTTTCTGAAATCCCACTCGCTTCAATAGAAAAATTCGAGAATCTCTTATTTTAGATATTCCTCACACAAGGCGACCCACAGCGAGGCACCAATGGGAAGGATTTCCTGATCGAAGATGTACTTAGGATTGTGTACCATAGGCGTTTCACCATTACCTAACATGATGTAACTTCCGGGTCGTTCTTGCAACATAAAGGCAAAGTCTTCACTGCTCATCATTGGCTTACAAGGGTACACTACATTTTCCTCTCCAAAATATTTGCGTGCCACTTCGGCAGCAAAAGCCGTTTCTTCGTGCGAATTGACAAGCACTGCTCCTGGTTGTCCCTCTTTTATTTCATATTTACAACCAAAGCATTCTGCTTGAGCGGCCGTTATCTCACGAATACGTTGCAACACCAGCTTACGTCCATCGGGCTGCATGTTGCGCATAGACAACTTGAGTACGGCTTCGTCTGGAATAACGTTTCCTGCGTTACCCGCTTGGAATGAGCCGATAGTGACCACGCCATTATTCCAAGGAGAGAGGTTGCGAGCTACAATCGTTTGTAGGGCCATCACCAATGAGGCACCAGCTACGACGGGGTCAATGCTTAGTTCGGGCATAGAACCATGCCCACCACGCCCCATTAAGCGTATCTCCCAATTATCTACAGCCGACATTGTTTCTCCATCATGAAAATGCAGTACCCCCTTTGGTAGCCCAGGTATGTTGTGTATGGCATATATTCTATCGGCATTAAACTTCTTGAAAAGTCCATCGTCAATCATCGAAGGACCGCCCTGCATGGTCTCTTCGGCAGGCTGAAAATAGAAGTAAACGGTACCATTGAAATGCTTTGTGTCTGCCAGATACTTAGCAGCCCCAAGTGCCATGGCACTATGACCGTCGTGTCCGCAGAGATGAGAAATGCCGTCGTGCCTACTTTTATAAGGTAGGTTGTTGATCTCTTGAATAGGGAGGGCATCCATGTCGGCTCTAATGCCTATTTTCTTCTTTCCATCGCCATGACTTAGAACGCCTACCACACCCTCAATGCCCTGTTTTCCTACATGCTCATGAACCTCGTAGCCCATATTTTTGAGCAAGTCGGCAACATACTTGGCGGTATTTATCTCTTGGGTAGATAGTTCGGGTTCTTGGTGCATGGCTTCCATCCACTGTTTCATCAGTGGCAACATGGCAGCCAATTCTTTCATTGGTTTTACCTTCATTTTACTCATATCGTTGGTTTTAGCTCATAGCTTCTCAAAGAAAAAGCGAGGAGTGAGATTACAATCACACAAAGATAGTTATTTTTTCATGAAATTATCAGCGGAATCACTTCAAATGTGTGTAAGACATCAGGTTTTTTTTATTTTAAAAAGCCTCTCGTTGACCACAACTATGATTTGCTTTTGTTTCACCAACTTTCGCCCTTCCATGCAGGAGCCGTGTGCCATCATCATGCTGTTTTTTCATTCTGTTCATTGTTTTTGCCCGCAAATTTAGGTCGTTTTGAAGTGCCTTCCAAAAAACAGCACTATGCTTAGCGGGAGCAAAATGATGTCGCATGGACATGACGTTCGCATTTCGAATCGGTGGAATGATGAGCGGGGAACGAGTGCAGCGGGTAACGGTAATCGGAGAATGGGGAGCGGGGAACGAGTGGAGCGGGTTGCGGTGACGGGAGAATGGGAAGCGGAGAACGTTGGAATGGTGTGACCGATCATGCGGCATCGTGCCCTCGACGCAGTTTTTATCGTTTGTAATGAATTTTTATTTCTTTTAAACAAACGACGACGGCGACGTTTCTCGTCCTATCGTCGTCGGATTATCAGTATGATGAGTATCATCAGTATCATTAGTATGATTAGTATTATTAGTATATATAGGAGCCATGCTTGATTATCAATGAGTTAGGAGGGGGTAAATTGATTGTTCGTTCAATTATGATTCAATTATGGTTCAACGAACGTTTCATGTTGGGCGATGTTTCGTTTGAAGTTTACGGATGGTTCAACCTCTTATTCAACGTTGTGATTTGTCGATAATTGTTAAGTATTTTTACGTCAGCCCCTGTGTGATTCGTTTCATTTTCAACCCCCTGCAATCGATGGTCTGTTGCGCTGTAATCTTTTTGGAATTGCCCCTCAAAGTCATGTCGATTGACCGCCAATGTCATGTAGTTTTCGTCCACCTTATTAAATAGGGTTGGTGACGCGTAGAGTTAACCCGTTTGTTTTGCACTCCGATTTTGAATCTGCAAGGCAAGGCCACGGGCTGTAAGCCCAAAAGCTTATAATTGTTTATTTCTTTTAAAAAATTGTAAAATACATAGAAATATATGATAAAAAAAATTCAAAATACAAAAGAAACCTTATTGTTTGCCAACAAATTAAATACAGACAGAGATTGGAATCAGCTTTTTCACATAGCCGCTTACACCATTGCTCCAAACATACTTTGGTGCAGAATGTGCTGCAAAGAAAAAACAACTTTCTTTCTTTTAACACAAATTATTTGGTAGTTCCA
>NZ_AWXC01000003.1 GCF_000479005.1 Prevotella sp. BV3P1
TTTTGACATCCCCGAAAGATTCGGGTAAGAATTTGAAAGTCGATCTTACTTTTTATAAAAAATAACATGAAAGCCGTTGCCATGTCAAAAATAATGACTTACTTTGTAGGAAGAACAAATTAAAAACCTAATATTATGTACGGTAAAATGAAAGAACATCTTAGTCAGAGCCTCGATGCGCTAAGAGAAGCAGGTCTATACAAAGAGGAAAGAATCATTGAGAGTCCGCAAGATGCAGCCATTACGGTCAAAGGTAAGGAAGTGTTGAACTTCTGTGCCAACAACTATCTGGGACTCTCCAATCATCCGCGCCTGATTGAGGCGTCCAAGAAGATGATGGACCGCCGCGGGTTCGGCATGTCTTCCGTTCGTTTTATCTGTGGCACACAAGACATTCACAAAGAGTTGGAAGCCGCCATCAGCGAATATTTCAAGACCGAGGACACCATTCTCTACGCAGCGTGCTTTGACGCCAACGGTGGATTGTTCGGCGCATTGCTCACCGACGAAGACGCCATCATCTCGGATGCGCTCAACCACGCATCCATCATCGACGGCGTTCGGCTTTGCAAGGCCAAGCGTTACCGCTATGCCAACGGCGACATGGCCGAGCTGGAGAAATGCCTGAAAGAAGCACAGGCACAGCGTTTCCGTATCATTTGCACCGACGGCGTGTTCTCGATGGATGGCAACGTGGCACCAATGGATGAGATTTGCGACCTGGCAGAGAAGTATGATGCCTTGGTGATGGTAGACGAGAGCCACTCGGCAGGTGTGGTTGGCGCCACTGGTCACGGCGTAAGTGAATTGAAAGACACATACGGCCGCGTGGACATCTACACGGGAACATTAGGCAAAGCCTTTGGCGGCGCACTCGGAGGATTCACCACCGGACGCAAGGAAATCATCGACATGCTGCGCCAGAGCAGTCGGCCGTACCTCTTCTCCAACTCGCTCGCACCGAGCATCATCGGCGCGAGCCTGGAAGTTTTCAAGATGCTGAAGGAAAGCAACAGCCTGCACGACAAGCTGGTAGAGAACGTTACCTACTTCCGCGATAAGATGCTGGCAGCAGGATTTGACATCAAACCCACGCAGAGTGCCATCTGCGCCGTGATGCTTTACGATGCGCCGCTGTCACAGAAATATGCAGCTAAATTGCTCGACGAGGGCATTTACGTCACCGGCTTCTACTATCCGGTAGTTCCGAAGGGCGAGGCTCGCATCCGTGTTCAGCTCTCTGCCGCACACACGCGCGAACAACTGGACAAGTGCATCTATGCCTTTATCAAGATTGGCAAGGAGTTGGACGTGCTGAAATAATGTGCGTGCAACACCTAACGCTCCTTGAAAAAAAACAAACATTTATATAGAATCCAACGCTGTATGGTTTAGACTGTACAGCGTTTTTTATCTTGCGGGTAAGACATTATAACAAGTTGATGATCAACGGCAAAAATCCAGCTCGGCAAAAGCTATGGGATTAGGGTGCAAAAGACATGCCTTTGATGCCCAAACTCATTGACTTTAACGTCCAATCTCCATGCTATTGAAAACCATTTGCTACGCACTAAGAAAAAGCAATAAGGGTGGCGTGCCAAAAAACAGATTTTTTTTGACATGCCACCACATAAAAAACATAGGAAGGATGATGCAATCTGCGACATTTGCGGACGCACTTACCTATCCAGTCCGCAATAGCAATCAAGCGTCATGGCTTTCTCGGAATCTCACGGATGTAGATGTCACGATAACTCACCTTGCTGCCGTGTGCCTGCAATTCAATCTGCTCGATAGAAGGGATAGGCAGTTTGCGATCCCAATAGTTTTCCATCACCACGTTGTTCACCACCAGTTCGCCATTCAGCCACACGGTGACGCGGTCTCCTATCATCTTAATTCTGAACGTATTCCACTCGCCCACTCGTTCGTCAGCCACTTTCGAAGGCTTACTTTCGTACACCTTATTATTATAGAGTCCGCCAGATCCCACTTGCGCACCTACATGCACACGAGCCGTATCCCAAATCTGTACCTGCGGAGTGCCGCGCAGATAGATGCCTGCATCGGGTTCTTTGCCATGATGCAACTTCCAGTCGACCAGCATTTCAAAGTCACCATATTGACGAACGGTGCAAAGATTGTCACCCTTCCCCGTAAAAACGAGCACCCCATTTTCCACAACCCAACTTTTCTTGGCTTGTGCATCGGCCTTAACCTGCGCTGCGGCCAGTTCCTGACTGGACATTTGAAGCCGTTTGATGGGATTGGCCACCAAGCCCTTCCAGCCCGTCAAATCCTTTCCATTGAACAGACTAACGAAGCCAGATTTCACTTGTTGTTGCCGCATTTGTTTGTTGATGAGCTGCCAAAGTGCTTTGGCCTTCGAACCAGATAGCAACGTACAGGCTTTTTCCACAGCGGGTTTCGTTCCCTCATCCAAGAAGTCGGGACGGCTCAACACCAACTGTGACACGGTCTGTGCGGCTGTTTTCTTGAATTCAGGATGATTCAAGAAAGAGGTGACATACAGCAGCGCCTTGTACGAACGCGTCTTGCCCAACTCTTTCAAGATGTTTTTTTGCTGGCTCCTACTCTTGGTAAACTGCATGAGTTCACGCAGATACAATGTTTTTACCTCTCCATTCTTACTCGAGGCAACCACCAACTTGACAGCTTGTGCAGCTGCCCGATCCTGCGCCTTGTCATCCATGCCGGCCCTCATCTCATCCAACAATCGGTAAACCCCATCCAAGGAACGGTCACGCGTCGGATGATTTACCTGAAGATTGTTTGTGCCTGGCTGGCTGATAGCGCCGGCCTGAAGGGGAGCAAAGGAAAAGGCAAAAAAGGCTGCCCATACAAAATAAAAGTTTCTCTTTCTCATGTAATAGATTTTTCTAAATAATGAATGATAGGTACGGCATCAACCATACTCATGCAAAAATAAGGATTTTGTTTGTAATATCCCGCCTGCTGCGCAAAAAGTTGCATTTTTAAACCGAACTTACCTGCACGCACAAGTTCGTCGCAGCTACAACCTGCCTTCCTCACGGTAGCTGTAGTAACGGCCATCGGTGATGATGATGTGGTCGAGAAAGTAGATGCGCATGGTCTCGGCGGCCTGCTTCACACGCCTGGTCAGTCGGTCGTCATCACTGCTGGGCGTGGTGTTGTTGCTGGGATGGTTGTGACACAAGGCCAAGACCGTGGCGTTGCAGAGCACCGCTTCGCGCATGATGACACGCACATCGACGGCCGTTTCGCTGATGCCGCCATGACTGATGCGTACCGACTTGATGAGCTTGAAGTTTTGATTCATCAGCAACACCCAGGCCTCTTCTACGTCCAAATCTTGCATGCGGGGGTGCATGTAATCGTAGATGGCGACTGCCGACCCTAAATCTTGCCGTTCTTCGGCCCGCTCCATGGCTCTTCGCTTGGCCAGTTCGCAGGCTGCCAGGATGGTGATGGCCTTGGCTGGCCCGATACCCTTGTAGCGGGTGAGTTCGTGAATGGACAGTTTGCCCAGACTGTTGAGGTTGTTGTTACAGCCGCTGAGTAGGCGTTTCATCAAGTCAACGGCACTCTCATCCGTCGATCCCGACCCGATGAGAATGGCCAAAAGCTCGGCGTTTGACAGCGAAGAAGCCCCCAGCCGCTCCAATTTTTCGCGCGGTCGGTCGTCTTCCGACCAATGGTTGATGGCCAGACGCATGGGAACGTCCGGGTTGTTCTCATCCTGTGAAGAGCACAGATGACTGATGTTCTGCGGGTGGGTCATGATGGCAACTTTATCGATAGAACGTCTTGTCGAAAGCATGGAACTCACCCTTACCGCGCAGGCAACGCTTGTACCAGGCGCTGATGAAGCCAAGGCCGTAACCAAAGAGCTGGATGAAGGCGGCCCGAATGCTGAGAAATCCTATTCTTAGGCTTTCATTGCGATAGGAAGAGTCGATTAAAATAGCCAGGCAATAGATGACAAGCGGTGACAACCCACCCCAAAAGAGATACTTACCAACGCTATGAGCGCTGAAATGGTTGCTGGGTCCCGACCACAAAATCAGTCCGAAAATTATGAGAAAACACAGCAACGTAACGCCCAAGGTGAACACCGTGGGTAGCAGATGCACCAGCTTGAGGCTCTCGGGGTGCTTTTTATAGAGGTTGACGCGGGCAATGCCGCTGTTGAACACCTGTCGGAAAAACTTGCGAAAATCAGTACGGCGCTTGTGCCACACCCACGCTTTGGGGAACAACCGGCAGGAGTAGCCGCCCTTGAAGATGCGAATGGAGAAGTCGATGTCCTCACCAAAACGCATTTTACTGAATCCGCCGAGCTTCAGATAGACGTCGCGCCGAACGCCCATGTTGAACGAACGGGGATAAAACTTGTCCAGCTTTTTCTTGCCACCACGAATGCCTCCCGTGGTGAAGAAGGCGGTCATGGCATACGAAATGGCTTTCTGGGTGTCGCTGAACGACGGATGTGCACGGTCAGGTCCACCGAATGCGTCGGCCGGAGCAGCCTTCAGCTCCTGTTCCACCTCATAAAAATAATCGTGTGGCACCACCACATCGCTGTCAAGAATGATGAGATACTCACCCGAGGCCCGCTCAGCGCCGTAGTTACGACTGTCGCCTGGGCCGCCATTTGGCTTCATGAAATACTTGATGTCCAGCAGGTTTGAATACTTCTCACACACCTTATCACAAGGACAAGATGAACCGTCTTCGACAATCAACACCTCAAAATCGGTGAATGTTTGTCGCCGCATGCTCTCTAAGAGTTCATCTATCTCGTCCGGTCGGTTGTATACCGGAACTATCACGCTGTATTTCATATTTTTAGTTGACAAGTTGACGAGTTGACAAGTTTACAAGTTCTTAAGTTTTTAAGTTTGTAAGTTTTTAAGTTTCCGAGTTGTTTGCTTATGAATTATGAATTAAGAATTATGAATTATTCCGAGTTGTCGGCCGATGAATTATGAATTATGAATTATGAATTATTCCGTTTTGTCGGCTTCGAGGTTGTGCACTGCGAACGGCAGACGCGTCATCAACTATAAAGTAAAAGAGGTTACAACACCCATTCCGATGCAGTAACCTCTCGTTCTTCCCCTCCGTAAAGAGAGACTTGTATATTCTTTATAAAAGACGTTTATTCGCTCACGCGACTCAGGTAACTGCCATCACGGGTGTCTACCTGAATCAGTTCGCCCTCATTAACGAACAGCGGAACACGCACTTCTACGCCTGTTTCGAGCGTAGCCGGCTTGGTTGCGTTGGTGGCGGTGTTGCCCTTGATGCCCGGTTCAGAGTGGGTGATGCGCAAAACGGTCTTCACCGGCATTTCAGCCAACAGCACACTGCCGTCACTGGTGTCGGTAACAACCTCTACTACGTCGCCTTCTTTCATGAAGTCACCACCCGTCACCGCGGATTTGGGCAAAGGAATCTGCTCGAAAGTTTCCTGATTCATGAAGATACAACCAGTAGAATCTTCATACAAATACTGATAAGGACGACGCTCAACACGCACATCTTCTAACTTAAAACCTATCTGAAAGGTACGTTCCAAGACACGGCCGTCTGAAACATTCTTCAGCTTGGTGATCATGACTGTGTTACCCTTGCCCGGCTTTCTGTGCTGAAAATCGATGCAAGTCCAAATCTTTCCGTCAAGACGGATACATGTTCCGATCTTTATTTCCTGTGAATTGATCATTTGTTTGTTTATCTTGAAAAAATTATATCTGTAGCTTGTAACGCATTATAAAACGGTGCAAAGTTACGAATAAATTGCAAAAAAGCATACTTTTTGAGCCGAAAAATAGTTTAATCCTTTGTTATTCCGAAAATAATGAGTACTTTTGCACCCCAAAGTAATCAGAAAACAATAATATAAATATCAATAACAATGAAGAGAACATTTCAGCCACACAACAGAAGAAGGGTGAACAAACACGGATTCCGTGAAAGAATGGCAACGAAGAATGGTCGTCGCGTACTGGCTTCGCGTCGTGCTCATGGCCGCAAGAAATTAACCGTTTCTGACGAACATCACGGCAAATAAGCAAGTATAGCTTATCGGGCGTGACGCCAAAAAGCAGCAAAGAATTAGGTCTTTGCTGCTTTTTGCATCTTTCAACGCAACAGTGACAGCAGTCAACCCACGCTCAATGCAACAGTTGTAGCAGTTAACCAGCGCTGAAAAAACAAGAACTTTTATTTTGTATTATCTGCGAATTGACCTATCTTTGCATAAGACAGGCATCGCCTCGGCAATTACAAGCAAGCTTGACTGCGCTCGGCTCGCACTGTCTTTGCATAAGACAGGCATCGCCTAAGCATAGTAAACAAATTTGCTTTTTGTGCAATTTGCACTATCTTTGCATAAAGATAAGCTGCCATGAATTTGGCCATGCTATATCAACAAGCCATCAAGAAAGGGAATGAAATCATCTGAATTTTTCAATAAATTTAAGAGCTTTTACCTGTGGGGGAACCTCCTGGGCATGGCCGTCGCCATTGTTTTGGTCTGTCTTGGTGTGCGGTATGGCCTCGGTATCTACACGCACCACGGCGAATCGATTGCCATTCCCGACGTGAAGCGAAAATCTTTCAAGGAAGCAGAGAAAATATTAAGTCAGCTGGGCTTTAAGGCTGTGGTGAGTGATACGGGATATGTCAAGACAATACCCCCCGACTGTGTGTTGGAACAAACGCCCGCAGCTGGCGACAAGGTGAAGACAGGACGCATTATCTACCTCACCATCAACGCCTCAAAATCGCCAACCATCACCCTACCCGACGTCATTGACAACAGTTCACTGCGTGAAGCCATGGCCAAACTTACCGCCATGGGTTTCAAAGTGGGCACACCTCAATTCATTCCAGGCGAGAAAGACTGGGTGTACGGCATTCTGGTTCGTGGGAAACATGTGGTGACAGGCGACAGGATTTCCATCGAAGACACGGTGATCATCCAAGCGGGAAACGGCATGCGCGATTCTACTGACGTGATTGACTATGTAGATCCGGTTTATCCTGAATATGACCCAAGCGAAGAAGATGACGTTGATAGATTCGAAGAAGTGACGGGGCCAGTGACGGAAACGGAGGAAGCAACAACTCATCAACAAGAGGTCAAGCCGCTCAACCCAAGCAAAACGGAACCCACGGTGCCACAAAAGAAAGAACCGACGGCACCCAAGAAGACCGAGCCGGCCACGCCTAAATCACCCAAATCCACTCCAAAATAAGAATAGATGGCTGAAGAAGCACAGGACATGACGTTGTTGGAAGACGATGAGGAACAGCAACTTTATGAGCATTTCCGCATCGTGGTTGACAAAGGACAGGAGCCTTTGCGGGTGGACAAATATATGTTTGAACGCCTGAAACATTCCAGTCGCAACCGCATCCAAAAGGCGGCGGATGCTGGATTCGTGCATGTAAACGACCAACCCGTGAAGAGCAACTACAAAGTTCGCCCCTTGGATGTCATCACCCTGATGCTGGATGCGCCGCAACACGACCATACCATTGAGGCCGAAGACATTCCCTTGGACATCGTGTATGAAGATGCCGACCTGATGGTGGTAAACAAAGCGCCCGGCATGGTGGTGCATCCGGGCGCTGGAAACTTTCACGGAACGCTGATTAACGCCGTGGCCTGGCACCTGAAAGACTTGAGTTCGTTTGATGCCAACGACCCCGCAGTGGGGCTTGTTCATCGCATCGACAAAGATACCAGCGGGCTGTTGGTCATCGCCAAGACGCCGCTTGCCAAGACAAAGCTGGGACTTCAGTTCTTCAACAAGACCACTCACCGCAGCTACAACGCCTTGGTGTGGGGCAACTTCAACGAGGAAGAAGGGCGCATAGAGGGCAACATCGGGCGAGACCCGAGGGATCGGTTGCGCATGAACGTATTTCCACCCGACAGTGAGATAGGCAAAAGCGCCGTTACACATTATCGCATTCTTGAGCGCTTCGGCTATGTGACGCTCGTGGAATGCGTCCTGGAAACGGGAAGAACGCACCAGATACGCGCCCACATGAAACACATTGGGCACCCGCTGTTCGGCGATGAGCGATATGGTGGAACCGAAATTCTGCGCGGACAGCGCAGTTCAACCTACAAAGCCTTCATCCAAAACTGTTTCAAGGTGTGCAACCGACAAGCCTTACACGCCAAGACATTGGGATTTGCACACCCCACAACAGGCCAACAAATGGACTTCACCTCCGACTTGCCTAACGACATGCGGCAGCTCATCGACAAGTGGAGCATCTATGTTCACGGCACTAACAACGACACTTTTGAAGAATAAACAAAAATATACATCAAATATGAATCATCTGAAACGTAACATTGCCATCGTTTGCGGTGGCGACTCGTCAGAATACGACGTATCTCTACGCTCGGCACAAGGGCTCTATTCGTTTTTCGACAAAGAGCGATACAATGTCTACATCGTCACCATCAAGGGACAAGACTGGAACGTTTGCTTTGACAACGGCGACACAGCCAGCATCGACAAAAACGACTTCTCGTTCGTGAAAGAAGGTGAAGCCGTGCTTTTCGACTATGCCTACATCACCATTCACGGCACCCCGGGCGAGAATGGCATCATGCAAGGCTACTTTGAGCTGTTGCACATACCCTACTCTACCAGCGGTGTGTTGGTGGAAGCAATGACCTTCAACAAGTATGTATTGAACAACTACCTTTCCGCATTCGGCGTCAAAGTGGCGAAAAGTATGTTGGTGAAACGTGGTGAAGAGAACCAACTCTGCGAGCAGAAGGTGCAAGACGTCCTTGGCATGCCTTGCTTCGTGAAGCCTGTCGCTGACGGTTCGAGCTTTGGTGTGACCAAAGTGAAGAACACAGATCAACTGGCTCCGGCTTTGCGCGTGGCCTTCATGGAGAGCGACACGGCCATGATTGAGCATTTCATGGATGGAACCGAACTATCCATCGGCTGCTACAAGACCCGCGAGAAGAGCGTGGTATTCCCTGCGACAGAGGTGGTGAGCAGCAACGAATTCTTCGATTACGACGCCAAATATAACGGTCAGGTGCAGGAAATAACGCCTGCCCGCATCTCTGAGCAAACGGCCAAGGAGGTGGCTGAGGAAACAAGTAAGATCTATGACATCCTACAATGCAACGGCATCATCCGCATTGACTACATCATCACCAAGGACGAAGCGGGACAAGACGTGGTGAACATGCTCGAGGTGAACACCACTCCCGGCATGACACCTACCAGTTTTATTCCACAACAGGTACGCGCCGCAGGCCTGAACATCACCGACGTGCTGACCGAAATCGTAGAAAATCAATTCTAACTCCCCATCATGCATATTCCATCCGAATTCGACTCCATCCGTCCTTTCGAACCCGAAGAGCTGCCGAAAGTGTTCGATCGGCTGTTGGCCGACCCACAGTTTCAGCAGGTATTGGCCTATCTTTATCCCAACGTGCCAATGGATGCAATTGCCCAGCGGCTGCATGTCTGCAAGACGAACGTTGACTTTCAGAAGGCTTTCTGCTATGAATTCTTGCAGAAGCTGTTGGCGCAGAAAGCCAAGAGTTGTGACATGGATGCCACGTCCATTAGCAATGAGCGCAATTACACGTTCATCAGCAACCACCGTGACATTGTTCTCGATTCGGGACTGTTGGCTAAACTGCTGATAGACCACAACTTTCCGACCACCTGCGAGATTGCCATTGGCGACAACCTGCTATCGCTGCCATGGGTCAAGGATCTGGTGCGAGTCAACAAGGCCTTCATCGTTGAGCGCAGTGTGTCGTTCCGAGAGATGCTCGCCACCAGCAAACGGCTCTCCGCATACATGCACTTCGCCATCGAAGAGAAGAAAGAAAACATCTGGATAGCACAGCGGGAGGGACGTGCGAAGGATTCTGACGACCGCACGGCAGAGAGCATATTGAAGATGATGGCCATGGGTGGAGAGGGCAACATCATTGAGCGACTGCAACAACTGCATTTGGTTCCGTTGGCCATCTCGTACGAATACGACCCCTGCGACTACCTCAAAGCAGCCGAGTTCCAACTGAAGCGCGACAATCCTGACTGGCAAAAAGGATCGCAAGACGACATCGTGAGCATGCAAACGGGTATCATGGGCTACAAAGGACACATCCACTATCACTGTGCACCCTGCATAGACGATTACCTCAGCACACTGGATGCCAACATGCCAAAGGCCGATTTGTACCGCATAATAGCCGCGCACATCGACCAAGAGATACACCGTAACTACCGCATCTATCCCAATAACTACGTCGCCTACGACCTGTTGGAAGGAAACAACGCCACATCGAGCCACTACACCCCGCAAGATAAAGCCGCATTTGAGCAATATCTGTCGGACCAACTCGCCAAGATAGACATCCCCAACAAGGATGAAGCCTACCTGAGAGAGCGCATGCTCACGATGTATGCCAATCCCTTGAAAAACCATTTAGCCGCATGTTGAGAATCACTGCCCTTGCCTTGAGCTTCACAACTCTATTAGCTGCCTGCACCATTGACCCCTACGAGGCAGGCGACGGACAATACTCGTACCTCAAAGCCGAGATGGCAGACATGCACACCGCGGCCAAATGCAAGGTAGATTATGCGGTGACGGACACCGATGAGAAGCTCACATTCAGTCCTCCCTTCAGCTGTCATTGGGCCACCACGCCCGACAGTACCTACCGAACCATGCTCTATTATAAAAAATCACCTGACAAAACGGAAGGGAACACATGCGTCACAGTGTGGGTGTTGCACCCAATGAAGCCATCAAAAAAAAACCCCACCGACCCCGTAAAGTTACAAAGCAGCTGGCTGAGCCAAAACAAAAAGTACATCAACCTGCGCTTGGGCGTCATGTCTGGAAAGCCCGATGACGAGAAACAGAAGCAAAAGATTGGCATTGTGCTCAACAAGCAAGTGACACACGCCAATGGCAAAAAGGCCATCGACCTACAGCTGTTGCACAACCGCAACCACGTTCCTTCCTATTACACCAAGACCCTTTACATCAGTATCCCCATGGCATCCTACAAATCCGGCGATTCCATCCGCCTCAAAGTAAACACCTACCAAGGCATGGTGGAGAAAACATTTGTTTTGTAGGCTGTCGAAGCACCCTCTTTTCAAAGGAGTTATAATGGCCACTGCCAATCAAAAGCATGTGGCTTTCATACATTCCCTTCCCAAAAACTTCATTGTCAGCAGCGAAAAGCGAACCGCTCCTTGCATTCAATCCAGGTCCGCTTTGGGATTGTATCGCTTGGTTTCTTGCCAAGTTCTACTATGATATATAGGCTACAAACAGCGTTTCCTACACCCCCTATATATGGTATAATCATGTAAGAAACGCCGCATTCTCTTTAGTGCCCCATGCGTGAGGTATCAACTTCCTTAACTTTTTTCTCCTTGTAGCCACCGAACTTATAGACAACGGCAAAAGTAACTGTCGACCAATTGAAATTGATCTTCATACGATAGTCTTGGTTGCCTTGCACGGAACGGGTGTCAAAGAAATTGTTGAAGATGTTGCTGCCATTGAGGCGCAGTCCCCATTTTCCATCGTGTGACGACCATTGCAGTTTGGCATTCATTCGGAAGATGGGACTGATGTCGTAAACTCCTTGTATTGCTTTCGACTGAAAGAAAGGATTCAGAATAAGGCGCACGTCCTGAGTTTCGCAAAGTTTTACCGATGCAGTACCTCCAAATATGGCAGAAAGTTTCTCACGATCGAATGGCAAGTCGAAGAAATGGCTGCTCTTGTCGTGCCTATAAGTCCCTACGGCAAACACATTACCGTTGAGCCATTTGCCTGCACTGAAGATGGCAGAGGCCTGCAATCCGAAGCTATTTGAATAATCGAAGTTGGTTTCCTTCATGATGACAGCCATGCGGTCAGCTGTCTGGTAGGGCAACTGCACGAAATAGTCGGGTCTGAGATTTGCGAAAGCCATCAGCGTATAACGTCTTTTTATCTGCCACATCAGATTGACATTATAATAGGAGTATGGTTTCAAATCGGGATTGCCATGTACCTCTGTGTAGGTGGATGAGTAAAACACATTGCTCATGGTTGACCAATAGTTCGGAAACACTGAATTGGAATTGAAGGAGAGGTTGAGCAAATGGTTGTCGTTGATGCCCCACAAAGCGTTGAGCGTAGGATATATGCGCCATTTATTCCACATCGGGGAGTGGTATTGCTCGGCAGCAACGGATGCTTCAAGACTGATTGCCTTGTTGACCTGCTTGCTGAAACCTGCATACATGTTCCATATCCGCTCATTGATGTCAACGCTGCTGGTCGCATTGGGCAGAATGTTTCCCGTTTTATTGAGGGTGTTCTGATAGCTCTTGTTGCTCGCAAACTGTCCTTTCACGCCATACGACAACCCCCACCCATGCGCCAATGAATGGTTTTGATCCGCCGTAAACATCCATTTGTTGATGGTCTGCTCACTGCCACTTGTCAGGTTGCGTTCTGTTTCAGTCGTATTTTCATCCGCCTGCATCGTGCCGTCAAGCCATTGTTGCTGCGGCGTTCGATAGTGGGTGTACGAGCCGCTAAGGGTAAGTCCGAAAGGAAGTGAGTAGTTGACATCCACATTGTGCAGATACTCATGACTGTCAAGGTGCACTCTGCTTACGCTCAAACCTGTCGTTTGGCTGTTGGAGCTGGCCATTTTCCAATTTCCGGTATAGGCAATGTCGAGATGATGATTCTTGCTGAACGCATAATTCATACCCAATCGGTAGTCGTGTGTGATACCAAACGACTTCTGCCAAGTTTCGTCATAATAGTTTACGCGCTTGTTGCCCAAAGGATGATTGGCTATGTGCGAAGACTCAACGTATGAATTGCTGTTAACGTATTGATACTGTGCATCCAGTCCAAACTTGCCTCTTTGCATGGAAAGGTAAAGATTGCCAAAGCCAGTTGAATATTTGTTTTGCTGCAATCCGCCAACCATCTGTCCCGACAACCGATTGGTACCGGCATAATCTTTCGTGACGATGTTGATAGCCATGCCACGAACATGATAGCGAGCTGGGGCAGACAACATCACCTCAGCCTTTGCCAACTGTGCGGCAGGCATCGCTTTCAGTCGTTCTGCCAGCTGTTCTTGCGTCAACGTAGTGGCCTGACCATTGATAATCAGCGTCACCGCATTGCCCAAGAGGGAGATATTACCAGTGGCATCGCTGACACCGGGAATGCGTGTAAGCGCCTCGTAAGCGTTGTCGGCAGGTAACTTTTCTAAAAGATTGTGCATATTGTACACCATCTTTCCCTGTACTAATTTTACTATTGGCTTTTCTGCCTTCACAATAACCTCTGGCAAATTCTTATACCATTTATTAATATCTATAGAATCGTTATCATTGGCTACCTGTGCAGATAAATTTTGAACTGATAGAAATAATATGACTGTTATTAAATATTTCATGTTTTATTTTTAGGTGAAGTTGGACGTTATTACAGAGATATGATTTCGACTGTCTCTTTTAATCATTTCTTAAGCGTTCCTCAATGCATTTTTTTTACTTTCTCCCATGAAAAGCTGACAGCGATACAAGAGTACCATTGTCGCAGGCTGGTTTGGAATTAGCAAAATAAACGTCATTTTTGATGATTTCTGTTGCAAAAATAAACAAATCCGTTAAAACCTACAAGATATGATGAGATTTTCTATGGTTACCTCGGCTCGCTCATTTGAAAAATCATTTTTTTTACAACGAAAAACGCTATGTGTAAAATCGGTGACACATTGCACGGAAGGATAATAAACGCTGAATTTTCTTTATAAAGAGCCTCTCATAACTCGCATAAAAACAACCAACAGCAAAGTTGGTCGCAAATACGCGAAATATAAGCAAATTTCGTAATCACTTATTATTGTGAATGTTACGCTCACACCTTCTCTTTTCTTTCCTGTTTTTACCACTTTTGGGCGATTGAAGCATTGAGATAAGCCTGCTATTTGCATGCTTTAATGCCGCTGTGGCATGTGAATAAGAGCTCTAAAGAGTGTTTCCAAGCAAGTGAAGTCAATGTTTCAGCATGGAAAGACGCCTCATTTGTTAAAATCAGCCCAATTTTGTTGAGCGTTTGCCTATTAAAATTTTCTATTTTGAAGATTTTAGATGGCCATTTTTTGGTAAAATGATAAGACAAAAGCAGCCGAATATCTTTACAAAAAATGGTAAAAAAATCATCTCTCTTCAATAAAAGTGTCGCATACTTGTATATATTCTTGCAAGAAAATGTGGTATGCCATCAGGCTTTAATTATCACATTTCTGCGCTCTTGCATGCGATAATATTTTTTTATGTTGTGTGGATGTTCAAAAAAAATAAAAGCTAAACAAAAGCGAAGAAAGAAAAAAATGTACCTTTGCAGCATAAATGGATAAAATGCAACAAAGTTTAATAACCTGTTTTATGAATATTTTTATTATCAATTAAATAATTACGCTTATGAAATTCAGAACTTTACACACCCTTTTGCTGATTATTGCCGCTACGCTGTGGACAGGGCGCATCAACGCACAACAACTCAAAATTGATAACAACGCTGTAAATATAGCTAATGACGCCACACTCACAGGGACATGGCTCAAATCGGGCAATGTGAGCTGAAATGCGACGACCAAGACTCTCACACTGGACAACGCCAAGATCGAGAACAGCATGGCATATGACAACACGCTTTTGGTTAGCGGCTTGGACATTACCATCAAGCTGATTGGAAACAGTGATATCAGGGTCACCTCCTCGGAGGCCGTCCGTCTCATGAACTCTAAGACCACCATCACTGGCGGCGGAACTCTCAAGGTGAACGCAGGATTTACCGACGTGTATCTACACCATGACGCCACACTGACCATTGACGACTGCACCGTGGATATGGATCGCAGGTTGGAAGGTTGGAGCTTGGGTGACGAGAAAGACAAAAATAACCACCTCGTGGTGAAAAATGCCACCCTGAAGGCCACGTCCGTGAACAAACTAAGCTCCATCACTCTCACAGCTTGCAAGATACAGTCGCCCGATGGTGGCAAGATTGACGGAAACGAGTTTGGCAAGTTCGTAGCCACGGCAGACGGCAGCAAAGCTCAAAACGTTGTCATTGTGCCAGACAAAACTGCCTCCATAGCGCGCGCAAACGTTGAGAACGGCTGCGAGGCCAAAGCCATCTACTCCATGGACGGGCACCTTCGGTCTACTCTTGGCAAGGGCATTAACATTGTATGCACGAGCGATGGCAAGACCTTCAAGGTGCTCAAGAAGTAGCGGTCGCAAAATGCGCATCGCCACAGCGACTGCTGCTGCCAATGCTCGCTTTTACAACAGTAAGTGTTGCATGCTACAGGTTAAACTTGATAAGCTCAAGGTTGACCGATTTGGGTTAAAGCAATGCTTTTGTCTACAAAACGCGTGATGCATGAGAGCCAACCGCCGGAAAAAGGCCATAACATACTATTTATCAACAAGATTTAAAAGTTGTTTATCCTTGGCGTATTTTCGGTCAGATGCAAGGTTGTTTGCAAATACGCCAAGCATGAAGAGGCACGTTGTCAAGGAAAATCATACATACGGACACGCATCATTCTCATCCGGTCAACGTGAACAAAGCGTAAACTTAAAAGTAGATACACCATTTGGCATATCCCCTTTAACTTGTTTTTATATCGAAGAAAGTTATTTTTCTGATACCAGTCGCATGGTGTCGCGTGCGATGACAATCTCTTCATCGGTAGGAATCACACAAACCGTCACCTTGGAATCGGGCGCAGAGATGATAGCTTCCTTGCCTCGAACCTTGTTGGCCTCGGCATCCATCTTCACACCCAAGAACTCTAATCCACTGCAAGCCTCGAGGCGAGTACCTATTTGATTCTCGCCTACGCCAGCCGTCCACACAATGATATCAACACCTCCCATGACAGCAGCGTAGGCACCTATGTATTTCTTGATGCGGTAGTTGTACATCTTCAGTGCCAACTGAGCCTTCTCATTGCCCTCTTCGGCTGCCGATTCTATCTCGCGCATGTCCGATGAGATGCCGGTAATACCGAGCACACCACTCTCCTTATTCAGGAAGTCGGCCATTTCTTGGGGCTTCTTACCTAACTTCTCCATGAGATAGGTAACAGCAGAAGGGTCGATATCGCCCGAACGCGAGCCCATCATCACACCAGCCAAGGGGGTCAATCCCATGGAGGTATCGATGCACTTGCCGCCCTTGATGGCTGTAACACTGGCACCATTGCCGATGTGACAAGTGATGATGCGCATATCCTTGATGTCCTTGCCTAAGAATTCGCACACACGTTGTGACACATATTTGTGACTGGTGCCATGGAAGCCATAACGGCGTACATGATATTTTTGGTACAGTTCGTATGGTACGGCATAGAGATAAGCATAATCGGGCATGGTGCTATGGAACGCGTTGTCGAACACACACACCTGTGGTGTGGTGGGCATGAGTGCATCCACGGCACGCAATCCACGAAGATGACCCGCATTGTGTACAGGCGCCAAATCGCACAGGCTTTCGATTCCGTCTTCTACGTGCTTATCTACAATCACGCTATCCTCGAACAGGTCGCCACCTTGCACAATACGATGGCCTACGGCATCAATCTCGTTTAATGACTTGATTGCCCCAATCTCGGGGTCGGTGAGCAAAGAGAACACGAAGTTCACACCTTCTTTATGATCGGGCATGTCGTGCATGATTTTCTTCTTCTCACCATTAGGCAATGTTACTTTCACAAAGGCCTCATCGAGACCAATACGTTCTACACCTCCCTGAGCCAACACTGACTCGTCGGTCATGTTGTAGAGTTTATACTTGATAGAGCTGCTTCCGCAGTTTAATACTAAGATGTTCATTGTTAAGTTTTTTACTAAGTTTACAAGTTTACGAGTTTACAAGTTCACGAGTTGATGGCTTATTTGTTACTAAGTTCACGAGTTTACGAGTTGTTGGTTTATGAATTATGAATTATTCCGAGTTGACGAGTTTTTAGTTGACGAGTTGACAAGTAAATAGACTTTTTGCTTAAACACCATCAACTTGTAAACTATCAACTTGTGAACTTGTAAACTCGTTAACTTGTAAACTATATCACCTCTCCTCCTCTTTCTTGGCATCTTGTGCCTGACAAGCGGTGATGGCAACCATATAATAGATGTCGTCTACCGAGCAACCACGGCTAAGGTCGTTCACTGGGCGCGCAATACCCTGCAAGATAGGACCTATGGCAATGGCATTGCCCAAACGTTGTACCAGCTTGTAGCTAATGTTTCCTACTTCCAAATTGGGAACCACCAATACGTTGGCATTGCCAGCGATAGCACTTCCCGGAGCTTTCTTTTGTCCTATCGATGGCACCAGGGCGGCATCGGCTTGCAACTCGCCATCGATTTTGAGTTGTGGCGCACGTTGCTTTGCTAATTTTGTAGCTTCTGCCACTTTCGCAACGACCTCATGAGAGGCACTGCCCTTGGTAGAGAAGCTCAACATCGCTACGCGTGGTTCCTTAAAGCCTGCTACACTCTTTGCCGTTTCAGCGGTAGTCACGGCAATTTGAGCCAACTGATCCACATCGGGAACAGGGGTAACAGCCACGTCACCCATAACCACTACACCATTCTCGCCATACTCCTTTGCCTGCGTAATCAACAGCATGGCACCACTCACGCAAGTGACGCCAGGTGCACATTTAATGATTTGCAGTGCAGGGCGCAATGTATCTCCCGTCGTACTCAGCGCACCGCTAATCTGTCCATCGGCACCTTCGGTCTTGATAATCATGCAGCCTAAGTATAAAGGATTCTTCACCAACTCGCGTGCTTGTTCGAGCGTCATGCCCTTTTTCTTTCTAAGTTCGGCTAACAATGTAGCATATTCTTCACTCTTGGGATTGTTTTCAGGGTCAATGATGGTAGCCTTGTCGATATTCTTCAGCGCTCGCGCTTCTGCCATTTTGTGAATCTCCGTTGGGTTACCAATCAAGATGATGTCTGCAATGTCGTCGGCCAATACACGGTCAGCGGCACGTAGCGTTCGCTCCTCCAATGCTTCAGGGAGCACAATACGTTGTTTGTCGGCTTTTGCTCGCTCAACAATTTGCTGTAATAAATCCATGATGTTGTTATTTATATTTTGATTTGTGTCATAATAGCGGCATCAACATGCCTGCAACCCACGGTAGACATCAAAGCAAAAAGAAAGATTCAACTCGTTGACGTCCACCCTGTATTGCAATTGCAAAAATAACAAATAATATCGACATAACGGATGTTTGCTTAGAAAAAAGTTACCTCTGCTACTTGGTGTCTTGCCTGCGACACCAGGGCCTCGACAGTAAATACCAAAAGAAGGTGCATCATAATGACGAATTATGATACACCCTCTTTAGTTCTGGGAACATCATTCAAGATGAATGACGCGTCACAAGTTTTACTTTACGCGCTTGAACGTTTCCTCGATAACATTTTTACCATTTATAGTCCACTTAACGTAAGTGGTCTTGGTAGAAGCGTCATACGTGGAGTTCTCCACTTCTAATTTCCATTTAGGTATCTCCGGAATCTTAACCTTAACGATTTTGTTCGTACCCGGCTCAAACTCATAAATGACCTTAGTGATATCATTGAACAAACCCGTGAATGGTGCGCACCATACCTCATTGGGGCTTTCCGTAGCCAAGGTGATGGTGGAGCCATTCTTTACATATTGCATAAATTTGGCCCATGGACCCAACGCTAAGCAATTGTACACATACTTACCCTCGAACGCGCTCTTAATCTTGATGTTGTAGCGATACGTCCCGAAGTTGCCACTAATAACGTATCCTGCCGGAACGCCCTCTATGGCAAGAGAAACAGAGGCACCCGCAGCGGTAAGCGCGGCATTGGTAATCGTGGCCATAATGTCTGCTTTGCGCTCGCCTTTCTTGATAACCACGTCCTGCACCTGAATGGAACCCAATGGGAATTTGTCTCCATCAATGCCATCATGGCTTACTTTAAACTTGACGGAAATATCCTCTCGTGCCATGTCTTTGGCCGCGAGATTGAGGGTTCCCAATTTTACCGTGGACGTAGCCCCTTCTGGAAGAACGGCGACTGTCTTTTCGTGAGACATACCAGCAAACTCCAATATCTTCTGTGTCTCGAGGTCTTGTATTCTGATGCCATACTCCAAGTTGTCTACAGGGTCATCGTTTAAACACGAAGTTAAAGACATCGAGAGGAGCAACGCACCCAATATTAATATATTTTTCTTCATAATTCAAGTCTTTGAATGGTTAATATTCTACTTTGCCCAGAACACTTTGTCGGTTTGAGGATTTACCGTCGGCGTGTTTTCTTTATTGGCGGAGTATTCAGAACTTGGGTAAACCAAGCGTTTCGGAATGACATTGTTTCCGCGCGTCGAGTGTACTGACAAAGGAATGTCAGGATAGTTGTTGCGGCGATAGTCACAATACGCTTCCAAACTGTTTACACCACACATGGCGATATACTTTTGCATCAAAATGAGGTTGAGCTTATTCTCATTCTTATCCCAGTTGGCAAATGTGAAGGCAGGATTATGCAGATAATTCTCAAGTATGGGGCCGAGGGATTTTTTCTGCCAGTCTGGCAACTCTTCAGTACGTGCGGAAGGTTTTTCATAACGTCCAACCTCCAGCCACGTGAACGACTCCGTCACGGCTTTCTCGTACATGGCTTTGGCGTCTCCTGCCAAAAGGCCTCGCTGCATGGCCTCAGCCTGAAGGAACAAGCTCTCGAATGAAGGCATGATCCACTGTGCGGCGCTAACGCCCTTGGCCAAACCAGGACCAGCGACTATAGAAGTCTTGTTTGCAGTATGCTCATCCTTGTAAGCTTGGTTCTCTTCTCCGAACCGCACTCCTACGTAGCCTTTGCCATCCTTGTCACCAACTGGACGGAAGAAAGCGGTGTACCTAAGGTCGTGGTGGTCTTGCAACAATGCCATGAAGTACTCGCTGGCACGATTGTACTGGTCTATCAGTTTACCATTGACACCCTTGTAATAAGCGCCATAGAAAGGTTGCTGTTTGTCTTTGTCGTTCTTGTAATGCGGATTAACCTCTGCGGACTCACCGACACCAAGGAAACCAGCGCCGTTGGCGACAATCTTGTCGACCATGCCTTTCAGCTCGGCGGCGGGCTTGACGTTGACCAAGCGCAGGATTAAGCGAAGGCGCACGGTATTTCCAAATTTTCTCCACTTGGCGAGGTCGCCATCAAAAATCTTGTCACAGTTGGCCAACTCAGCGTTTTTACCGGTTTCGGTACCAGCCAACAGTTTGTCCGCTGTCTCCAATTCCACAAGCAAGCTGTCGTAAATGTCCTTGCCCTCATCCAACTTCAAGGTCAATTTTTCTGTGAAAGCCTCTGTGTAAGGAACCTTCTCATATTGGTCTACCATGTACGAGAAACCCCATGCCTTGATAATCTTGGATATTCCCAAGTAGCCGTCAAGTCCTGCCGACGCTGCTTTCTGACCCATGAGATGGTTGTTGATGAGCAGGCTGTAGCCGTCATACCATGAGTATTGTCCAAACTCCGACGTGATGGCATATCCCTCTACGTCTTCGTCGGAACCGTAGTTGCCACTACGGGCCCAGTAGCCCATCCAGTGGTTATACCATTTTGCGGCACCCGATTTACAAATATAACTTCCCATTGCATGCTCGATATACGGCAACTGCAAGTCTGGGCTCATGACATCTCCTGTCGCATTGTTTGGATCATCATTGATGTCGAGGTCCATGCAAGCTGACAGGCTAAGCACGAACACGGACATTAAAAGCAAATATATCTTTTTCATCTTTATCTATATTTTAGCGTTAGAATGTAAGGGTGATACTGCCGCCAAGCGTGCGTGTGGGCGGATTAATAGCGGAAGTAATGGTACCGGCGCTTTGGTCACTGTACACGCTGAAGTCGGGGTCGCTCCACTCATTGCTCTTGGGCAGCCATAGCATCAGATTGCGTCCGGTGAACGCCACATCGACGCCCTTGACATAATTTTGGAACCTGAGCCATTCGGCAGGCAACGAATAGGTGATGGACAACTCGCGCCATCTCCAGGTGTTAGCGCTGAACAAGAAGTTAGTTCCCACGCTGCGATAATTGTCACCGTGGAAGTAAGAATAGTTACTATTGATGGTGCGGTTGGTGTTTGCCACGTAAACGGGATTTCCACTGGCATCATTTCCGTCAATGTAAACGGAATTCGGGAACACAAAGCGTTGGCGGCTGTTGGCGGCCGTTACACGCGACTGTCCATCCCATGCCATTGTCGTGCCCTGATAGTTGAAGGAGTAGTTGCCACCCTTGTACTCAAATACGGCCGATACGGTCAAACCTTTCCAGCGAATGGATGGGTTGATGCCCAAGGTATGGATAGGCATGGTGCGTCCAAAGTATTTGTTTTGTTCCTGAACCTGTGGCAAGCCGGTCTCTTTGTCCACGACAACACGTCCTTGCGGGTCGCGCCTATAGTCTTTAGCGCTGTAGATGAACGCAGGTTTGCCCACCACGGCATACGCTCCAGCCATAAAGTAACCTCCGAGGAAGAAGTTGTCCATACCCTCGTAGAGGCTAAGCACCTCGCTGTTGTTGTATCCATAGTTCAAGTTCAGGTTGACGTTCACGTCGCCGAAGTTTACCAATGGCGTCAGTTTCAAAGCCGTTTCGAATCCGTAATTGCGGAAAGAGGCTGCGTTAACCAAACGAGATGTGTAACCAGTGCCTCGCGACGTGCGTATGTAAATCAGCTGGTCGGTGTTCTTTTGGTTATAGTAAGTGAAGTCGAGCGTTATGCGATTCTTGAGCATAGAGGTTTCAAATCCCACCTCGGTGCTGTTGATGAACTCTGGCGAGAGGTTGGGGTCGGTCTTTCTTGTACCTGTCCTGTATCCTGGCAGGCCGTCGTATGGGAAGCCTTCTTTTTGCTCAAATGGCGTGTTCAGGCGATAGGCCGCCACGTCAGCATTACCAGTCTTGTTCCACGATGCGCGCAGTTTCAGGAAGTTCAGGAAGTCTGACTTGATGGCAGGGATGGCATCCGTGAGCACGACCGATGCGTTCACGCCCGGGTAGAAATAGCTGTTATGACCGGGAGCTAAGACTGAAACCTTATCGTTACGTCCCGTTACCTCCAGTGTTGCAAAATTCTTATAGGTGACAGTGGCACTTCCATAAACGGAGAACATACGCGTGCGAATCATTCTTTCGGTGGGATCTACCTCGCCGGTACGGCCGGAAACGTTGTAAAGACCTTGTATCTTCAATGGTGAGGCGGCCACGCCGAGATAATCCTCGCGGTTGGTTCGCATGTATGTACCCAAAACACCACTAAGGTTGAAGTCGCCAACGGTCTTGTGCAGGGTTATGAAAGGCTCGGTGGAGAGGCGATAGTACTGCTCGTTTTGGTCAGACACTCTCTGGGGTATAAACCTGAAACTACGCTCTTTGGCCGCGTATTCGGATGGAGACACGTTCTTTTGTTTTTGTTTAAATGAAATGTTGCGATGTGTGACAGCCACCCGTAGGTTCAGGTCCATCCATGAGAACGGGCTGTATTTCAGATCGATGTTTCCGATGAAATCATGCTTGCGGCCTTTCTCGCGGAACGTTTCGATAGCCTGGTAAGGGTTGAGTGAGAAATCGCAATAATAGGTGTTGTAATTTCCCCATGGGTCGTCTGTCTTGAATTTGGTCAATGGAACCCATGCCTGCGTTGCGAACACCAAGTCCATCAAGCCATCATGCATGCCCACGTCTTGGTCTTCGTAGTATTTGTGCATAGCTTTAGAGCTGTACACGTCATAGTTTTGCTGAATGTAGTTGGCGCCAAGGCTCACCTTGAAGTTCTTGTACTCGCGCGACCCATTGAAACGCAACCCCGTGCGTTGGTTCCAGTCGTCTGGCACGATACCCTTCACGCGGGCGTCCTGGAAACTGATATAGAAATCTTTCATGGCCAGCGACAGGTCGTTCTGGAAAGTGAGGCCGGTATTGAAGAAGTCCTTGCGGTTGTTCTTGATCGGGGCGTAGGGATATTTCATCACGTTGCCTTTCTCGTCCGGCTTGCCCAGCTGGCGCATGCTTCCGTCGTACTCGGGCCCCCAAGACTCGTTCTCGTATGGGATAAAATCGTAGGCCGTACCTCCGCCACTACCAAATCGCTCTTGGAATTTGGGGAAGAAAGATATGTTCGACGCCTGGACGGAAGAGCTGAACGTAACTCTTGGAGCTCCGCCCTCGGCCCCTTGCTTCGTGGTTATGACAATCACGCCATTGCGTGCGTCAGGACCATAGATGGCAGCGGCTGACGTACCTTTCAGAATGTTGACGTTGTCGATGTCGTTAGGGTTCAGTGATGACAAGTAATTCAAACTTACGGGAACGCCGTCTAACAACAGCATGGGATTGTTGTTACCCGTCAACGAACGGATACCGCGCATGTTGATCTTCACGTTCTCGAACACGCCGCTGTTTAGGGTGGAGATGTTCAAACCTGCTACCTTGCCTTGCAGGCCAGAGGCAACATTCACGGCTTTTCCCTCTGTCAGCAGCTTGGAATCCACCTTCTCCGTGGAGTAGCCCAAATCTCTTTTCTGCCGCTTGATGCCGAGCGCGGTCACTACCACCTCGTCAAGTTTTCTGTCTTCGGAGTACAACTTCACCGTCATGCCATTGCTGGCCGTCACGGTTACGGTACGCATACCTAAGTAAGAGACCGCAATCGTTCTCTTGCCCGCGGGCAAAGTCAAAGTGAACCGTCCATCATTGTCGGTCGCCGTTCCGATTTTGGTGTCTAAAACGCGAACAGCCGCGCCCAATATGGGTTCGCCATTCTCGTCAGTAACGGTACCCGAGACTTGAAACTGTGCCAGCGCCACACCAACTGTAATGAATAGGCCGGCTAATAACATTGTAAGTCTTTTAACCATAAAAATTTCTCCTTTCAATCGCTAAATTAACATATTGTTTATTATTAATGGTTTGTTCAGTAGCATTCAAGTAGCTCTTAGCGATAGATATTTATGCATATTTCATTCCTCGTCTTTCTGTTTACATTTCAGTCTGTAAACAAAGGTCTACCCCATGAAATCATTCTTTTATATCGTATCCTTTTTGCTAACAGTTTACAAATATAGGAGATTTGTGCGAAAAGTAAAAAAAATGAGTTAATAGGTGTGATATTTAACATATTTTAGCGAATAAAGATTAAAATAAGCTATCCCCACACCCTAATTTTACTGAGTAAGTAGGTACAGCTAAAGCAGCTGAGTGGGGCATGCAAGTCACGATAGGGCCTGCTCCAATGTTTCAATCTCTTTGACTTTACCGTCCAAAGTCTATGCAATTGGAGGCTAAAGTCAATGCTATTGGCAGACAAAGTCTATGCTATTGTAACTATTTGAAATACAAGAGAAACAGACATCCAAAAACCGAAAAACGAAGGGGTTTTGAGATATTCTAAATGTAAAATGGAGTGGGAAGGGAAACCTCCCCTGGTTGAGATTCAGGAGAGGCTAAATGGCGCACGTCAAGGTTCATTGTTTGTCGGGCGAACAGGGCGGAAGCCGGAAACCTTCTGGCTCATCTGCTCTACACAGCCCGCGATGTATTGCTTGAAACGCTGATCTTGCAGAACCTCGATGTCTTGGAACAAGCCCAACACAAATCGCCCGATGCCCAGATAGCTGGCCACGTCGGCCTTGAAAATCCAGTGTTTCTCATCCTTCTCGGGAGCCAGGAAAGGGTGCGACTGCGGGTACTCTTCGAGCAAAAGATTGTATGCCAACTGCCCCAAACGCAGTTTCACGGGCAGCTTCTCATCGCCACTGAACATGAAAATGTCCGTGAACAGGTCGCTGTGCTTGGCCTGGTTCATCCAAAAAACATCCATCACCTCGACGCTCTTGATGCGCGACACCTTGAACGTTTTGCACATGTCCGACTGCATCTCGTAACACCGCACGTCCAAATCGTCGTTCATCAGCAGGTAAGGCTCCACCACACGGTCGGAAACGGTCTTGCTGTGGGGCGACGAATAGCCCCTGAGCACCACGACGCTCTGTGTTTCCATCGCCTCTTTCAAGGTGCGCACGTTGTTGTGGATGCGCTTCAAAGCGGCTGGTGAGAACGACCCTTCCAGACTGTAATAGCGGTCGAGTTTGGTTTTGAGGGTAGCCAGAATAATGTCTTTCTTGTTGCTGGCCTCCAGCATTCGGCGCAAATAAGCGGCTTCTTCCTTGGTGAAAACGATGTTGTCGTGCAGTCGCCTGAAAAACTTACTATTGGGATCCAGGCGGTAATAGGCTCCGGTTTTGATGACCTGGAACCCACTGTTGCGCAGATAGTCAAGATAATAATAGAGGTTGCGCCGCGTGACGTGCAGCCTGTCGGCCAACTGCTGGGCGGTGTAGTTGTTGTTATCGGTGAGCAACAGCAGCAGTTCGAGTTCGTTTCCGAATTTTTCTAATCGCATGGGGAAAGAGGAATTGGTGAGTTTTTGAGTTTTTTAAGTTCTTAAGTTTTTAAGTTGGTGAGTTGACGAGGATGTGTGCATGCTGGATTCCTCCTATAGCAGCAAGCTAAGCATTCAAGCATCAGAACCAAACGCATATCAAGCTAAAGCACGCAACCTTGTAAGACAAGCGTGATGCAACGTGCATCAGTAGGACAAAAGGCAGTGCACTAAAAATCTAAGGACAGCTCTGTACTGCCCAAAAGGTTGTACGAACGGCGGTGATAGGGCGTGATGCCATACGCCCGGATGGCCTCCCGATGCCTGCGTGTGGGGTAGCCCATGTTCGATTGCCAGTCGTATTGCGGGTATTCTTGCGCCAGGCGGTCCATGTAATCATCCCGAAAAGTCTTGGCCAAGATGCTGGCCGCGGCTATGTCTTGGTACTTGCCGTCACCTTTTATAATAGTGGTATAGGGCAAATCATGATAAGGCGTGAAGCGATTTCCGTCCACGATGATGGCCTGCGGACGGGTGGTGAGCTGATCCAGCGCACGGTGCATGGCCAGAAAACTAGCGCGCAGGATGTTGATTTCGTCAATTTCCTGCGGTGTTACCTCGCCCACGGCCCACGCCACGGCATCGTGGATGATGGCTTGGCGCAATGCGTTGCGCTTTTTGCGCGAGAGCTGTTTCGAGTCGTTCAAATCCGCATTGTCATAGTTGGGCGGCAGGATGACGGCGGCGGCGAACACGCTTCCGGCCAAGCATCCACGCCCCGCCTCGTCGCATCCAGCCTCGATGAGGTTGGGATAAAAATGAGATTTCAAAGTGTTGTGCATCCTCTATATGTGAAATAAAGTTAACCTACAACAAGTATTAACTACCTTTGTTTGGTATGGAAAAATGAGTTCCAACTCTTGTCGTACTTTTGCCGCATCAAACAGAACATGAACCATCAAATACGAACGACAATGGAAAAGAACATTCTTTTATCTGAAAGCACACCCTCGGCACGTTTCAATTATCAGCACGTCATCGGAAAATTATTGATGCCGATAGAACTTTTGCGGCGTTATTACGCCAAAGTGATGGAACGTGAGGTGAACACTGGGCAGACGTTGTTGCTGCTGAATGCCCAACTGGCATTCGTGATGACCGTGTTTCCCATCGAAGCGCCGTTCGCCGTGCGCGTGGTTTGCTGCCTGTGGCTGCTGAACGCCTTGTGGAAATGCAAGCAAGCGTTCTGATTAGAACATTCGACTGACGCGCTCAATGCCCGCAACCAGTTGGTCGACCTCCTCGCGTGTGTTGTACAAAGCGAAGGAGGCGCGCGCCGTTCCTAAAACTCCTAAGCGCTGCATCAGCGGCTGCGCGCAGTGGTGCCCCGTGCGGATGGCGATGCCGAGCCTATCCAACAGGGTGCCCATGTCCATGTGGTGGATGTGCCCAACCTGAAAGCTAATGACCGCGTCGCGATGGGCCGCCTCGCCGAAGATGCGCATCCCAGGAATGGTTTGCATGCGCTCAAGGGCGTAAGCGGTCAGCTCGTGTTCATGCTTGGCTATGTTGTCCATGCCCAAGGATGACAGGTAATCGAGCGCAACGGCCAAACCATGCGTGGCGATGTAATCGGGTGTACCCGCCTCGAACTTCAATGGTGGTCGCTCGAAAGAAACCTTGTCGAACGACACATGGCTGATCATCTCACCTCCTCCCTGATAGGGCGGCAAACGGTCGAGCCATTCTTCCTTACCATACAGCACACCAATGCCCGTGGGACCGTATGCTTTGTGGCCGCTGAAAACAAAGAAATCGCAATCAATGTCTTGCATGTCCACCTTGAAGTGGGGCGCACTCTGCGCACCGTCTATCACCACCGGCACGCCATGGGCATGCGCCGTGGCCGTCATCTGCTTCACGGGATTGACGGTACCCAGCACGTTGCTCACCTGCGTGAGGCTCACCAATTTGGTCTTGTTGGTAAACAACTTTTCGTATTCGTCGAGCATCAGCTCCCCCGCATCGGTCATCGGAACCACTTTAAGCACGATACCTCTTTGCTGAGCCTGCAACTGCCAAGGCACAATGTTGGAATGATGCTCCATGGTAGACACGATTACTTCATCGCCTTCGCGCATGAACGCCTGACAATAGGTGGCGGCGATGAGATTCAAACCCTCGGTGGTGCCTCGGGTGAAAACCACCTCAGCGGCCGAGCGGGCATTGATGAAGCGGCGTACCGTCTCGCGGGCAGCCTCGTGAAGTTCGGTGGCCTGCTGCGACATCCAATGCACGCCACGGTGGACGTTGGCGTTCACGTTGAGGTATTCGTCACGCATGGCATCCAACACGCACAAGGGTTTTTGCGTGGTGGCCGCATTATCCAAGTAGATTAAGGGCTTGTCGTAGACCTTTCGGGAGAGGATGGGAAAATCCTGACGGATGGAAGAAATATCGTACATAGAATGAAATTGTATGGATGGGACTGGCTGTTAGGTCGCTCTGAGCCAACTTTTGGCTTGGTCAGTCACGGATGATTGATTTGAACGTTCACGAAAAAAACTCCGCCCAAGTTTGCTTTTCAAAGCACTTGGGGGAGGCAATGATGGGTTTATTAACAATTTCTACATCCCGCACACTTGTCGAGTTCGCCTCTGAAGCGCTTCTCAACCAAATAGTGCAGACGGTCTTTCAAGGGTTCGAGCTGCATGCTGTCGACCACCTCATTGATGAAAGCAAACTCCAACAACAGCTTGGCCTCCTGCTCACTGATGCCGCGCTGCCGCATGTAGAACATGGCCTGGTCGTTGAGTTGACCCACGGTAGAACCATGACCACATTTCACATCGTCGGCATAAATCTCCAACTCAGGCTGGGTATACATGCGTGCCTGCTTCGTGGTGCAGAGATTTTGGTTGCGCATCTCCGAGTTGGTCTTCTGCGCTCCCTTCTCTACAAGCACCCTACCGGCGAAGGCTCCCGTGGCCTGACCATCGAGAACGTACTTGTACAGTTCTTGACTTTCGCAGTGAGGCACGGCATGACGGATGAACGTGTTGTTGTCCACATGCTGCTTTTTGTCGGCAATGACGCAGCCATTACAGCAACAAGACGCCCCTTCGCCACGGAACACCAAGTTGAGTTGGTTGCGCGTGATGCCATTGTGCAGGGTTAGCACGTTGTGATTGAAGCGGCTGTTGGCCTGCTGTTCCACATACACATTGCTCACGCGGGTATTGTGTTCGTGCGTTTCTTCCATGCAATAAAGGTCGAGCGAGGCATTCTCGCCCACATAAGCCTCAATCACTTGCGTAGCAAGAAAATGCTTGTCGTCCATGGTATGGTCGCAGAAAAGGAACTTGGCCTCGGCTCCTTCATCCAGTACGATGAGCACCCGGCGGTTCACCATCAGGTCGACATCCGAGCGAAGGAGGTTGACCACCTGGACGGCACGGTCAATCTTAACCCGCTTGGGCACATAGATGAAGAGGCCATCTTGCGCCAACATGGTGTTCAGTGCCGTGATGGCATCGTCCTTTGTCTCGGCCAGTTGGGCATAATACTTGCTCACCAATTGCGGATGCGTGTCGGCCACCTTCTGCAAAGAGTCAACGATGACACCTTCGGGCAGCGTCGCTTTGGGCAGTGCCTTGGCGTGGAAAGCGTCGTTGACGATGAAGTAAAGCGAAGTACTCAAGTTGGGTACGCTGCACTTGAAAGCCTCATAGGGGTCTACGGGGATGTCCAGCCGGTTGAGATTCAATCCATAGTTGGGTTCAAACAGCACAGCCATATCCGTGTAGCGATAGCGTTCAACCTTGCGTGAGGGGAAGCCTTGGCGCTTAAAATCTTCGAAAGCAGCGTCACGAACGTCGTTCATCACGGGCGAACCATGCTGAAAAATCATGGCGCGGGCATCCGCATACAGGTCGACATATTGTTTCTCACTGTTCATCATTCTGCCTCCGCCTTAATCCAGTCGTACCCCTTTTCTTCGATATCCTTGGCCAATTCAGGTCCTCCGGTCTTCACAATGCGTCCATTGAACAGCACATGAACGATGTCGGGCTTGATTAAATCGAGTAAACGGTCGTAATGTGTGATGACAATGGTGCTGGTATCGGGTCGCTTGAGCTTGTTGACACCTTCGGCAACCACGCGAAGCGCATCTACATCCAAGCCCGAATCCGTTTCGTCGAGAATAGAGAGCGTGGGCTCGAGCATGGCCATTTGGAAGATTTCATTGCGCTTCTTCTCTCCGCCACTGAATCCCTCGTTCACACTGCGGTTGGACAGTTTGCTATCTAACTCAACCACCTTTCGCTTTTCCTTCATCAACTTGATGAAGTCGCCGGCACTCATCGGCTCCAGTCCTTGATACTTTCGCTTCTCGTTGATGGCTGCCCGCATGAAATTAGTCATGGACACACCGGGGATTTCCACAGGATATTGGAAAGAGAGAAACAACCCTTCGTGTGCACGATCTTCTGGCGGCATGGCCAACAGGTCTTTGCCATTGAACGTCACTTCGCCGTGCGTAACCTCGTACATCGGATTGCCTACGAGCACTGCGCTCAAGGTACTCTTGCCCGAACCGTTGGGGCCCATGATGGCATGTACTTCTCCTGTCTTGATGACGAGATTGATTCCTTTCAATATTTCTTTGCCGTTGATGGTGGCATGTAAATTCTTTACCTCTAACATAATGTTTCTTTTGATATAAATCGGTTTATCCAACGGTGCCCTCCAGCGAGACGGAAAGCAACTTTTGCGCCTCGACTGCGAACTCCATCGGCAACTTGTTTAATACTTCCTTGGCATATCCATTGACAATCAGGCCAACGGCATCTTCCGTAGGAATGCCTCGTTGATTGCAATAAAAGAGCTGGTTTTCACTGATTTTACTCGTCGTGGCCTCATGCTCAACGATCGCACTGTCGTTATGAATGTCCATGTAGGGGAACGTGTGAGCGCCACATTCGCTTCCCAACAGCAGACTGTCGCACGAGCTGTAGTTGCGCGCATTGTCAGCATTGGCGGTTGCACGAACCAATCCTCGATAGGAGTTTTGGCTGTGTCCGGCGCTGATTCCCTTTGAAATGATGGTGCTCGTGGTGTTCTTTCCCATGTGAATCATCTTCGTACCCGTGTCGGCTTCTTGATGATGATTGGTCACCGCCACCGAATAGAACTCGGCCTGCGAGCCGTCACCACGCAAGATACAGGATGGATATTTCCATGTAATGGCGCTACCTGTTTCGACTTGCGTCCACGAGAGCTTGGAGTTGACTCCGCGACAATCGCCCCTTTTGGTGACTAAGTTGAGCACTCCGCCCTTGCCATGTTCGTCTCCGGGATACCAATTCTGAACGGTTGAGTATTTTACCTCGGCATTGTTCATCACGATGATTTCCACGATTGCGGCATGAAGTTGATTCTCATCGCGCATTGGAGCGGTGCAGCCTTCGAGATAACTCACATACGCATCGTCTTCTGCCACAATCAACGTTCGTTCAAACTGTCCGGTATTGCGCGCGTTGATGCGGAAATACGAACTTAATTCCATGGGACAGCGCACGCCTTTGGGGATGAAAACGAACGATCCATCACTGAAAACAGCGCTATTCAGGGCTGCAAAGAAATTGTCATAATAAGGAACTACCGTGCCTAAGTACTGGCGCACCAAGGCAGAATGCTCCTTGATGGCCTCGCCCATAGAACAGAAAATGACCCCTTTCTCTTTCAGCTTTTCCTTGAAGGTAGTCTTCACAGACACAGAGTCCATAATGGCATCAACGGCTGTTCCACTGAGTGCCAACCGTTCTTCCAATGGAATGCCCAGCTTGTCGAATGTTTTCTCCAGTTCTGGGTCAAGCTCTTTGTTGGCCGGTTTCTTCGCCATTGGGTCGGCATAATAGGAAATTTCTTGGTAATTAATCTCGGGCAACGTCACATGTCCCCATGAGGGTTGTGTCATTGTCAGCCAATGTCGATACGCTTTCAATCGAAATTCGAGCATCCATTCCGGCTCTCCTTTCTTGTCGGAAATGAGCCGAATGACATCCTCATTGAGCCCCTTCTCTATAATCTCGGTATGAACGTCAGTGGTAAAGCCAAACTCGTACTTCTGTTCGGTTAGCTTTCTGACGTATTCGTTATTCGTGTTATTTACTTCTTCCATAAATGTAAATGCAGGAACTCCCTGATGTTTCATGGACGCCCCTGCAATAGATGATATGATTAGTTTATTAGTTGACGAGTTCACAAGTTGACGAGTTGTTGGTGCTTAAGGGTTCGTAAATTGAAGTATTTACGAACTCAAAAACCTATCAACTCACAAACTTATCAACTCAAAACTCACACACTCAAACTTACAACGTTTGCTTTACTTCTATTTCTGTAAAGGTTTCTATGATGTCACCTTCCTGGATATCATTGAAATTAACCAGACTGATACCACACTCGAAACCGGTTGCCACTTCCTTAACATCGTCCTTATACCGCTTCAACGCATTGATAGGAGCGGTGTGAACAACGATTCCGTCGCGAACAACACGAGCTTTGTCTGAGCGGTGTACCTTTCCATCGGTCACCATGGCACCAGCTACGGTTCCCACCTTTGAAATCTTGTAAACTTGCTTCACCTCAACCTCGCCAGTGACTACCTCCTTGGTTACCTTGTCCAGCATGCCTTCCATGGCCGACCTCACGTCATCAATGGCGTCGTAGATGACGGAGTAGGTGTTGATTTCAACACCGTTCTGTTCGGCCAGTTTACGGGCAGAAGCAGACGGGCGAACCTGGAAGCCCACAATGATGGCGTCGGAAGCATCTGCCAAGGTGACATCGCTTTCACTAATCTGACCTACCGACTTGAAGATGACATTGACGTTAATCTTCTCGGTAGACATCTTGATGAACGAGTCGCTCAAAGCCTCAATACTACCATCGGTGTCACCCTTCACGATAATGTTCAGTTCCTTGAATGAACCAAGAGCGATACGATGCGAGATATCACTCAGCGTGAGGCGCTTCTGTGTACGCAAACCTTGCTCACGCTGCAACTGCATACGCTTGTTGGCGATATCTCGAACCTCTTGCTCTGTTTCCAGCACATGGAACTGATCACCGGCCGTGGGCGCACCGTTCAGTCCGAGAATGATGGCAGGCTCGGCTGGTTTGGCCGATTCTATACGCTGGTTGCGCACGTTGAACATGGCCTTGATACGTCCCCAGCTCGTCCCGGCGATGATGTCATCACCCACACGCAGCGTACCATTGCTGACCAAAACCGTAGAGACATATCCACGTCCCTTGTCCAAACTCGACTCGATGATGCTACCCGTCGCCCTGCGATTGGGATTGGCTTTCAAGTCAAGCATGTCGGCCTCGAGGAGTACTTTCTCCAACAATTCGTTGACACCAATACCTTTTTTCGCACTAATTTCCTGACATTGGTATTTTCCACCCCACTCTTCAACCAGCAAGTTCATCTGAGCCAAGTCTTCACGAATCTTATCTGGATTGGCTCCTGGCTTGTCAATCTTGTTGATGGCGAACACCATGGGTACGTTGGCAGCCTGTGCATGTGCGATAGCCTCCTTGGTGGTAGGCATTACACTGTCATCGGCTGCGATGATGATGATGGCGATATCCGTCACCTGCGTACCGCGAGCACGCATGGCGGTGAAGGCCTCATGACCAGGAGTATCCAGGAATGTGATGTACCTCCCGTTCTCCAACTTTACGTTATACGCACCGATGTGCTGGGTAATACCACCGGCCTCACCTTCAATCACATTGGTGTTTCGGATGTGATCCAACAAGGACGTCTTACCATGGTCTACGTGTCCCATCACGGTAACGATGGGCGCGCGGGGCAACAAGTCGTTCTCGTCGTCTACTTCTTCAGCGACAGCCTCTTGAACCTCTGCGCTCACATATTCGGTCTTGAAGCCAAACTCATCGGCAACCAAGTTGATGGTCTCGGCATCCAATCGTTGATTGATAGATGCCATCACACCGATGCTCATCAAGGTTCCAATCAATTTGTTGACATCGATATCCATCATGGTAGCCAATTCACTTACCGTAACAAATTCGGTAAGCTTCAGCGTCTTGCTTTCCTTACGTTCTGCCTTTGCTTCCGCAGTCATACGTTCTTGTATGGCATCACGTTTTTCCTTACGGTATTTAGCACCCTTTCTGTTCTGCGTACCCTTACTGGTGAGTCTGGCCAGCGTTTCTTTTACCTGGCGTGCTACCTCTTCCTCGTTCACCTCCAAGGGTTTCTGGTTACGTCCTCTGCCCTTTCGATTTTTCTTATTAGCATTTCGGCCGTCAGCATACGCAGACTTATTGGCATTGCCACCGCCATTGTTTCCAATTTGTCGGGAAGCAGCATTGATGTCAACGCGCTGTTGGTTGATGCGAACCCGCTTTTTGCGTCCATCGCCCCGTTTTTCTTCACGTTCTTTGCGACGCTCTTCCTTGGTTTTCTTCTTGGGTCGAGTACTCTGATTGATGGTGCTGAGATCTATTTTACCCAGCACATTCACCTTGGGCGCATTTTGCAAGCGCAACTCACTCTTGGTCTGGAAGATTTCGTCTCCACCGCTTTGAGATTCGTCACTCTCCTGTTTTTCGTCAACTTCCTGCGGTTTATCATTTACCTGCGGTTCAACACGCTCCTGTGGCTTGTCACTTTCCTGTGACTCAACATGCTCATCAGACTTTTGTTTTTTGTCCGCTTGCGCCTTCTTTACAGTTGGCGACTCGGTCATGGCTTCCGCTTTCTGGTCGTCCTTCTTGCTTTCTTTCACCACAGTTGGTGCTGCCTTTGGTGTTTCCGCGGGTTTCTCTACTTTATCTTTTTTAGGCTCAGGGCTGACGGCAGCAGCCTTCTTTGTCGGTTGTTCTTGTGATTCCGATGCCTTTTGATCGTCTTGAGCATCAGCGTTCTTAGCGGCAGACTTCTTATCGAATACGCTCAAGTCAATTTTGCCGAGCGGTTTGTATCGCTGCTGCGATGAAGCTGTCTCGACTACTTTTTCAACACGTTCTTCTTTTGTATCCGAAGTGCGTTTCTTTTCTTTGGGCTTCTTCTGGAAGATCTTTTCCGCCTGATTGCGCACCTCTGCGTCTTGCTTGAAAGCCTCTACCAGGGCTTGGTATTGTGCGTCGCTCAACTTAAAGCTTGGCTCGCCCTTTACCTCTCCCAGCTCACTTTTCTTTTCCAGGAATTCAACTGCCGTTTGAAGTCCTATGTTTAATTCACGTAATGCTTTGTTTAATCTGATGCTCATTGATAATTATTTAACTCTTGTTCTTATTGATGTTCACACTCCCAACTGTTCTGCCCATTTGCAGAAGTTTTCCACAGCGTCCTCGTTCGCAGAGGGCTGCATGCGTCACGGGGTGTTACTGTTCAAATTCTGATTTTAATACCCGAATCAGGTGATCGACTGTTTCTTCCTCCAAGTCGGCTTTCTCGATCAACATTTCACGAGGTGCGTTCAACACCTGTTTAGCCGTATCAAGACCGATGCCCTTGATAGCGTCGATAATCCATTGATCGATTTCGTCATCAAACTCTTCCAAGTAGATGTCTTCGTCAGCGTCGGCATCTGAAACTTCACGGAACACGTCGATGGTAAATTCTGTCAGCATGGAAGCCAACTTGATGTTCAGTCCTCCCCGACCAATGGCCAAGCTCACCTCTTCGGGTTGCAGGTAAACTTCGGCCTTGCGGTTTTCCTCATCCAGGTTAATGCTGCTGATGCGAGCGGGGCTCAACGCACGCTGAATGAACAATTTGATGTTTGATGTGTAATTGATCACGTCGATATTCTCGTTGCACAACTCGCGTACGATGCCGTGAACACGACTGCCTTTCACACCAACGCAGGCACCTACCGGGTCAATGCGGTCGTCGTAGCTCTCTACAGCCACCTTCGCACGCTCGCCCGGCATGCGGGCAATCTTCTTGATAGAGATGAGTCCGTCGTTAATCTCAGGCACCTCGGCCTCCAACAGTCGTTCCAGAAATACTGGACTGGTACGCGAGAGGATAATCTTAGGATTGTTGTTCTCGTTGTCCACCCGCAGGATGACGGCGCGAATGGTCTCGCCCTTGCGGTATTGGTCGGCCGGAATCTGCTCTGACTTGGGCAGTATCAGCTCGTTGTTCTCATCGTCAACCAACAGCACCTCGCGCTTCCATATCTGGTAAACCTCGCCGGAAATAACTTGTCCCACACGATCCTTATACTTATTGTACAACGAGTCGTGTTCCAGCTCCAGCACTTTTGAAGCCAATGTCTGACGAAGGTTCAAGATGGCACGGCGGCCAAACTTGGCGAAGTCGATCTGTTCAGAAACCTCTTCACCCACCTCGTAATCGTCTTCAATCTCGCGAGCCTCTTTCAGCGATATCTCCTTATTTTCATCAGCCACCTCACCATCGGGTACGACGATGCGGTTGCGGTATATTTCGAAGTCACCTTTGTCAGGATTTACGATAACGTCAAAATTCTCATCGCTACCATAAATCTTGGCGAGCACGTTGCGAAAACTTTCCTCCAACACGCTTACCAATGTGGCACGGTCGATGTTTTTCGTGTCTTTAAATTCACGAAAGGTGTCAATCATGCTGATGGTTTCTTCTACATTCTTTCTTGCTGCCATAGCGTTATATGTTATATATTAGTTTCATTCAATGATCAGTTTCCGCCTCATTATTTAAAGCTGATGAGGTACTTGGTATACTTTACCTTGTCCATCTGAAAAGTATGGTCTACGGGTTGTAGCTGAGGGCGCTTCTTACCTTCCACCTTCACCTTCTCGTCAACGGTCACAACAAAGTCGTTCCCATCTACCGATTTCAATACACCTCGATATTTCAGTCCGTCGCCATCCAGCACCTCGACCTCTTTTCCTATGAAATTAATGTACTGCTGTGGTACCTTGAAAGGTTGACCCAATCCGGCCGAGCCTACTTCCAACTCATAGTCTTCATCGTCACGGTTCAGTCGGTCTTCAATGTACCGACTCAGTTCCACACAGTCTTCAATCCATACGCCGTCTGCATGGTCGATTTCGACAACAATCTTGTCGTCTTTACTGACCTCAACATCCACCAAGAAATAGTCTTTGTCCTGAAGCCAATCTTCAACCAATCCTTTTACGACACTTTTATCAATCATATATATTTAATTAGTACTATATATTCTTTCCACTCGTTCCAAGCATCTTGCAAGCAGCGATGCCAGCCGTATTCAAAATAAAATGAGGAGCTTTCTGCGAAGCCCCTCATTCCACTGAACGGTGCAAAGATAGGTTTTTTCAACGAAATATCCAAATAAAACGATGATTATTCACGAAATTTTCATATCACAATAATGCGCTACGACAAGGCGTCGCACCAAAGTGACGGCTCATCGCAACCATCCACGCGCATTGAATGAACTTTGAAAATGAGCGATGAAGTAAATTATTTTTATCAAAAAAAGCCTTTAAAACGGCACTTGTCAACTTGCAATCTGGAAAAAATCAATAGGCCTGCGAGGAGCATCAAGGCAATGGTTGGTCAAGAAAATGCTGGTTTTGCGGATAGAGCATTGACTTTACATCCTTAAAAGCATCACTTTGATGCGTTAGAAACATGACTTTGACGGGTAAACTCATGCGCATTTCACGACAAAAACCATGTTTTTGGCCGAAAAAAGCACGAAAATACAGAGGCCACACAGGACATACAAGCGCAAGTAATTAAATATCAAACACATATAAACTTCGCTCATTTTGAGCGTATTTTCACCAAAGGCAAGGCTGGTTGTAAATACGTCAAATATGAAGAGGCTATCTGTTAAATATTTTCCAAGTGCATTAACAGCATGATTTCATTTCCACCAACACGCAACGAACACGGCACAATGAAAACGCAGCAACTAATTTGCACAAAAGATTGTTGACATTACCGTATATTTATTGTATTTTTGCAAGAAGTGTTGAACAACCTAATCTGGATGAGAATGATGCAAAAGAAGACGATTTTCCTCACAGGTGCCACCGGACACATGGGGTCGGAGGGCTTGAAACAGCTATTGAAACGGCATGACGAGTTTGACATTCGCTTGCTGGTTTTGCCCACCGAGAACGACCGTAAGGCCATTGCGCCCTACGCTTCGCTGCCGGGTGTGGAAGTGATTTATGGCGATTTGACGCATTACGATGACGTGCTGCGAGGGGTGACGAATGCCGATTATGTGCTGCACGTGGGCGGAATGGTGTCGCCGGCAGCCGATTATTTTCCGCAAAAGACCATGCAGGTCAACGTGGGGGCAGTGAAAAACATCATCAGAGCTATCAAGGCACAGCCCAATCCCGACCGGGTACATCTGGTATACATCGGAACGGTGGCGCAAACGGGCGACCGCAACGATCCTATTCACTGGGGACGCGTGGGCGACCCCATCAAGATTAGCGTCTATGACATCTACGCTTTGTCGAAAGCCTTGGCCGAAAGAGAGGTCATCGAGTCGGGACTCAAGCATTGGGTGTCGCTCCGACAAACGGGCATCTTATACCCCTCCATTCTCAACACATTAGATCCCATCATGTTTCACCAACCCCTGAACGGCGTATTGGAATGGGTGACAGCCAAGGATTCGGGCGTACTGCTGTCGCATGTGTGCAATCAAGACCTGCCCGATGACTTCTGGTGCCGCATCTACAATATTGGCGGAGGAGCGGAGTATCGCACCGTTAACTGGGCGTTTATGCAATACACCTTCACGGCTTTGAACTTAGGAAAACTCAAAGACCTCACTGAACCCAACTGGTTTGTGCTGCGCAACTTCCACGGACAGTGGTACACCGATTCTGATATCCTTGAATCGTACCTGCATTTTAGAAGTGGAAAGATAGACCAATTCATTCAAGAAATGGCTGATAAAGCTCCGTTGAAGATGAAATTAGGGGGCTTTGTCCCTTCCAGTCTCATCAAACATCTGGTGTTGAAGCCCACCGCCAAAAAGCCCTTGGGACCGTTATATTGGACGAAGCACAACATTGAACCTCGCATTACGGCTTTCTATGGCAGCATGGACGCATGGAGGGACATTCCGGGTTGGGACGAGTTTAAACTGTATCACCCATCGCCTCAGCCCGTGATGTTGGAGCATGGATATGACGAGTCGAAACCAAAAGAAGAACTGGACATAGAAGATATGCAGCAAGCGGCTGCATTCAGGGGCGGAAAGTGCCTGTCCAACCAGATGGTGCGCGGTGACCTGTCCACCAAGTTGGAATGGCAATGCGCTTTTGGACATCGTTTCAAAGCTTCTCCCCGACTGGTTCTATTAGGTGGTCACTGGTGCCCCGAGTGCTTCCCCATGCCGTGGAATTACGATGAAGAAGCCAGGCGAAATCCT
>NZ_AWXC01000004.1 GCF_000479005.1 Prevotella sp. BV3P1
TAACCGTGAAACTGCTGAAAATAAAGAAAAAAAAGTGTATATTTACAAACTAAATTCGAAAATTAGAAAAAAGATAATGATATGATGAAAAATAATAGGTTTTCCTTTTGTTATGTAATCATCTTCGCATTATGTGTGAGAGATACGCTAAACATGACTTCTTGAAATGTATTCATGACATTTTTTTATACCAGCAAATTGTCCAATAATCAATAAAATTACAGCTATGAGAAAAAAGTACATTAAGCCTTCGTGCACAGTGATACATACCGAAATGGATGTAGCTATTTTACAAAATTCTGATATTCCCTTAAAGTCGAATGAACCTATTCTTGACATCGAAGAAGATAAACGAGTGGATGATGGAGAAGAGGTGGTAGACTGGGAGATGAATTAGACGCTCCGCCAAAGTATAACATTTTATTAAAACAAAATAACAACATCATGAAGAAAATGACACTATCAGCCAAAAAATATGTGGAGAGCTGTGCGCTGGCAATAGCTTTTACGCTCCTGCCCACGGCATGCACTGATGATATCGATAACACCGAAAACAATGGTAGCGAAGCCACACACATCACATTCAACATCCAAGACGCCACGCGTACAGCCGATGAATCGTTGACAAAGGCGATGACAAGCCGAACGACACACCTGGAAATGCAGGGACTGAAGCCATCAGACATCACCGTACGCACGTTTGATGGGCACTGCTCAGACGGCAGTACCGTAACCATCGTGGAAGAGACAACCCCTGGATTACCCTCCGAAATAGACGAAGTTCAAACTACGACCCGAGGTGAGCATGTGTTTGTTACAAACGGAGCACTGAGCAAGCAATTCAAAGCCACAGCCTTCTTTGGCGCAAATTCTGGTTCTTTAGCTATGGACAGCAAATTCAAGGACCAGACCTTCAATGGGAACGGATCGCCAATAGACGGATCGCTGATATGGAAAGGTAGCCAGCCTTGCGGTAGGTTTTATGCTTACGGTCCCAATCTGGACGGATTAGGTAGCCTGCGAGAAGAGGGCGGTAAGAAAAAGATAGACTTTGAGGTGAAAGATAACGTTGGTCAGCAGTTGGATTTTGTTACCGCTACGTCAGATGTGGTAACTCTCAGCCAAGAGAACAAAAAGGAAAAGAAATGTCCTCCGATAAAGCTGACGTTCAGACATCCGCTTACTGCTTTGCGCTTCAAAATAGGGAAAGACGTATTGGGTGTTAATCATGATGACTATATCTCAAGTGTGACCATTGCCAACGTCAAGGCGAAAGGAACATACATCCTACCAGATGAGAGCAACAAATTTGGCACATGGGAACTTTCAAGCGATGAGCCTACCTTTTTTGAGCTAACAAATTACGGTGGTAAATATGGGTTCAGAACCGAGAACAATGTGTGCATCGTAGGATCGTCAGAGCATATAGCGAATGACTTCAACACCATGTTCATGATTCCACAAGAAGGAAAAATTACCATCAGGATTGATGTGGGAGGAAAAACCATTACAGGAAAAGTAAAGGCAGACTGGAAGCCTGGCACGACCAAAACCTATAGCTTTTATCGCAAGACTGGAAAAAGCGACTATCACTTCACAGTAAATGGCGGAAAGGTGTTGACTTATGACACAAAGACGCAACCCCAGAAAGAAGCTGTGCCCTTTACCGTTACAAGCTACAAAACAGGTGGTACGCCATTGGAATGGACAGTTGAAGGATATGAAGTGTCTACCGATGGCGGCAAGCAATGGAATGCTATCAATGCTTCAGAGGCTGACAAAATTATCAAGCTGGATAAAACATCTGGTGCAGGTTCTGCTACTACTTCGGGTGAAAAGGTGATAGCAACCGTAAATTGGGATGTTGTTGACGAAGTGGCTAACAGGAACAAGACGTTACAAAATAATCCAGTACACGGCTCAAGTCTAAATCCATACAACCTGGCTACAAAAAATCCTGGGTACGATGTAAAAATGGGAGGAACCACCGCCAACTGCTATATCGTTTCCGCCCCTGGCACATACGCCATTCCATTGGTATATGGCAACGCCATCAAGAACGGACAACCCAATCGAAGCGCTTACGACACCTCTCGCAAGTGCTACAAAGACTATCAAGGAAATGAGATAAGCTCCCCTTATATCATTGGTGGTGCGAAAGCCAAGATTATTTGGCAAGACGGAAATCAGGTAAGCAACAATGTGTCGATACAAAACAATAATCTTGTCTTTACCGTCGATAAAAGCCATATAAAGAATGGTAATGCTGTTGTGGCAGTAACCGACAATAAGGGCGTTGTCATGTGGTCGTGGCACCTATGGTTTACGTCTCCAGAAGCATTGAATACTACGACATTGGAAAAAGGAACAAACATAATAAATGTGGTAGCAAAAGAGCCGCTGGGACTTGCATACGTTAAATGGCTGCAAAGCAAGAACAGCAATGGAACGGCAAGAACAGAGGATAGGCACATAAAAATTAAACTCAAGCAGAACGACAACAACGGACAGACCGCCACGGTAGAGATTATCCAAAAGCCTGTTTACTATAGAGAAATAAACACCACCTCTTATCAATTTGGTAGAAAAGACCCAATGCCTAATATTGATGTGGCTGGATTTAACATAGAAGCTGCCGCAGCAGATGGCAAACGAATACAAGACTTCATCCAAAATCCTGGTACTTTCTATACGGGAGCGCATCTCTATTCAGAGTTCAACAACGGAGAAACCTATTCGCTTTGGGCAAGCAACACAACCTTGGAGAATCACGATTTGACAAATACAAATAAGTCAATTTACGACCCATGTCCAGCTGGATTTAAGGTTTTGCCAGTGGCTTACATTCCTATTTTCACCAATAACGGCAGCTATACCAAAGGAGATTGGGACGCTGGCAGGTGGATACAGAAAAATATGCAGAACTACTATCTATTGTTTGCACCAGCAGGTCGCAATAATCTGACAGGACAGGTAGAGGATGCAGGAAAACGTGGACTCTATTGGGCAGCCTGCGTAAGTAAAAAAGCGAACTTAAGCGGTTTGGTGTTCTCGCCATCATCACCCTCTACCAAAGACATCTCCAATGTGCTTGGAGCAGGCTTCGCGTTTAACAGCAGTTGTGGTATATTACCTATTGCGGAGTAGTCATAAAGAAGCACGGGGAAATATAAGCACCACTTGCTGATAAACACTTTCAAATATGGGGAACAAGCTTAACACAAAGTTTGTTCCCTGTTTTTTGATGCCTCACATGTCCGATTGACCTTCTGTTATGTCGTGATTTGTCAGGAAAAATGGTTTGTAATTCTTAACATTTTTCGTAACTTTGCGTTCTGTAACATTTTTTATAATACGACAATTTTGATATGAAAGCAAAAATCATCACCATGTTTTTGGCGGGTCTAAGCCTGTCGGCAGTAGCGCAAAACGTACAGTTTCATTACGATTTAGGCCACAACATCTACAGCGAGTTGAGTGGGCGTCCGTCGGTAACAACAACCGTGGAAATGTTCAAAGCTGACAAATGGGGGAGTACTTACATGTTCACTGACCTCGATTATCAGCGTGATGGCGTGGCTGGTGCTTATTGGGAGATATCCCGTGAGTTCAATCTAACGCCCAATAAGCAATGGGCCGCACACGTTGAGTATAACGGTGGACTGGCTTCTAATGAGAAAACTTGGAACGCAACCCGCTTTCAGCATGCTGCATTGCTGGGTGGTGCGTGGAACTGGCACAACGACAATTTCTCCAAAACCTTCTCGGTGCAATTGTTGTATAAACAGTTTTTCCGGAGCAAGCACATGGGTGCGAAAGCTTTCAGCAGTGTGCAACTCACGGAAGTGTGGGGCATTAACTTCGCCAATAACCTGATGTCGTTCAACGGTTTTTGTGATCTTTGGTACAATCCGAATGTAAATGGCAATTTCATCTTTTTGTCTGAACCTCAGTTGTGGGTCAACCTTAATGCCATCAAGGGATGGGAAGGGGTTAACCTGAGCATCGGTTCAGAGGTGGAACTCAGCAATAATTTCGTTTGGAACGACCATGGAAAGAACAATAAGTTCTACGCCATTCCAACTATAGCTGCAAAGTGGACGTTCTAATTGGCATCTATCATCCTGCAACATGCGTCCTGTTTGTGCTGGTTCATCAATGTGTTTAACATGATGAAACCAGTAGTCAACGCGATGGATGTTGCGGGATGAAAAAGAAAAACCTCAGGTGAATTGTTCCCTGAATTGATCTTCTGATATAATCTCTATCCCCAATTCTTTTGCTTTTTTATTCTTTCCGGAGGTAGAGTTCACATCATTATTAATAAGGTAGTTGGTCGATTTGCTCACGCTTCCTGTCACATGTCCGCCCTGACTCTCGATATAAGTCTTGAGTTCAGCGCGGTTTTTGTAGTGATGTACATCGCCTGTGATGACAAAAGTGAGGCCTTCACACCTCGCACCCGTAGGCTGTGTGGACGGTTGCTCAATGTTCAATGCCTTCAATAGGTCATCAACCACGTTTCTGTTTGCTTCCACTTGGAACCAATTTACAACCGAAGCCGATGTCTCCGGGCCAATTCCGGGGATGTTGGCAAACGCCTCTGGCGTGGCAGCCTCAATGGCTTTGCTGATGAGTTCGTGCAAAGAGTAAGCGTCCAACAGGCGTTTGCAAGCGTCAATACCACACATGGGAATGGTCAAAGCATAGAGGAATTTGCGCGCTTCCACAGTCCTTGACTTCTCAATGGAGCGCATCATGTTACCCGCTGACTTCTCTCCAAATCCTTCCAATGACGCGATTTGTTGTGCATAATTGGGTAAACGATAGATGTCTGCGTATGTGTTGAGCCATCCCAAGTTGATGAATTTGGCCAACGTTTGCTCAGAAATGCCATCGATGTCCATGCCGTTTTTCGACACAAAGCGATTGAATTTCTTCAATTGTTTGGCCGGACAGCCCTCGTTGGTGCAGTGAAGGGTGCGTGTACCGCTTGCCTTACTGATGTCGATGCGTGTTTGATGATGGCAAACGGGGCATTCGTGTGGTATTTCCAACGCTCCAACAGTTTGCACAACCTTAATTACTTTCGGGATAATCTTATTGGCCTTAATCACTGACAGCACACTGCCTGGTCCGCCAATGCCCAACCTTTCGCACTCGCTGATGTTGCACAGCGATGCCTTTTTCACGGTTGTTCCCTCCAATTCTACCGGCTTGAACACCGCAACGGGTGAGATAGTAGACGCTGCGCACGACCATTCAATGTACTCAAGTTCGGTTGTAGCCGCTTCATCTTGCCACTTAAAGGCCAGTCCGGCGCGTGTAGCATGATGGCCAGTGATGGATCCTGTGGCGGCAAAGGTCGTGTCGTCGAACGTGATGACCAAGCCGTCGACGGGGAAGGGACATTGGTTGTGGGTCACCAGGCTGGTCCATTGTTCAATGGCTTGGTTCACGTTGTGGATGGAAGGGTCGCTGATGCGTTCGTGTTTCACTACATTGAAGCCCATTTCTCTAAGCCAATCCAAGCGCTCCCCCCAAGAGTTTATCGCCTCTTCGGTGTACACCAGCGTGAACGGAATCCACTGTATCTTGCGTCGTTTCACCTCTTCGACATCCTTCAGCGTGAGCGATCCCGATGCAAGGTTGCGTGGGTTGGCGTATGCTTCGTCTGCTTCCATGTTGAATACTTCAAAGTCTGCATACGAAATCACAGCCTCTCCGCGAATCACAAGATGTCCTGTGGTCTTGATGGTAGCAGGAATTCCCTGGATGGCAGGAGCCAGATGGGTGATGTTGGTGCCGATGTGTCCGTTGCCACGCGTTACCACTTTGGTGAGTTTTCCATTGTCATAAGTCACCACGAGGGTCAGACCGTCCAGCTTCCACGACAGCCATATTGGTCGTCCTTCAGCCCATTTTACCAGTTCTTCGGGCTTCTTGGTCTTCGCCAGTGACAACATTGGAAACTCATGCGCCTCTTTCTGCCCGGTGATTGTGCCGTCAGAAACATTCGTGGTGGGACTGTCTGGCAGCACCAACCCACTTTCTTGTTCCAGTCGTTTCAGCTCATCGAACTTGGCATCCCATTCAAAGTCGGTCATCGACTCAGTGCGTCCGCTATAATAATTGTCTGATGCGCGGTTGAGCTCTTCCACCAACTGCTGCATCTTTTGCCGTAAGTCGTTTGTCATAAGATTGAATTTGACTTGAGAATTTCTATCAGTTTTCTGTCGGCCTCCGTCCATTTCAGGTCATTCAACTCATCTATGGTGAGCCATTTGTAGTCCAAGTGTTCCAACATCTTGAACTCTTCGTCGCCGCCTTTGCAAAGGTAAGCCGTGAGATGCATGTTGAAATCGGGATAGTGGAATTCCACTGTACCCACTTTTTTGCCCACAAAGACATCCCAATCCATCTCTTCCTTGATTTCTCTCACCAGTGCTTCGTGGTCAGATTCTCCCGCTTCAACCTTTCCACCAGGAAACTCCCAGTGTTCTGAAATGTACGCATAGCGCGAGCGTCCCCGCTGCATGCACAAGTATTTGTCGCCGTCTTTGATGATGGCAGCTACCACATGATATGTCTTTTCTTCCATGATTGCTTGGTTTTTATTTTGCTTCAAATGTACAAATAATTATCGATAATGTTGTAATTTTGCAGAAAATAGGCTGCACCTTAACATAGAAAGTAAACTTTCTCTGTTTTCGGTTTGCACTATTTTTGCATAAAATAGGCTGCACCTTAACATAGAAAGTAAACTTTCTCTGTTTTCGGTTTGCACTATTTTTGCAAACTATAAAACGATAATTATGGCTATTGTAATAGGAATTGACGTAGGAATCAGTACGACAAAGATTGTGGGAATCAATGATGATGGTACCGTGGTGGCCCCCATTCGCATCAAGGCTACCGACCCGGTGACCTCTCTTTATGGTGCGTTTGGTAAGTATTTGCACGACAACAAGATTTCTCTTGGCGAGGTAGAGCAGGTGATGCTCACCGGCGTTGGTGCGGCTTACGTTGATGATCCCGTGTATGGATTGCCCACGGCCAAGGCAGAAGAGTTTGTCTGCAATGGTCTTGGCGCACAGTTTGAGACCGAGTTGGACGACATGATCGTTGTGAGTATGGGCACCGGAACCAGTCTCATCCAATGTCAGGGCGATGACATCCGCCACATTGGAGGCATGGGACTGGGAGGAGGAACGCTCATCGGACTGTCGCGCATCATGCTCAAGACCGACGACATCAAGCAGATTTCCATGCTGGCCATGCAGGGTGACTGCTCGAACATCGACGTGTGCATCGGCGACATCAGTCCCAATCCGCTGCCCAACCTGCCCAAGACAGCCACCGCCTCACTCTTTGGCAACGCCAAGAGCAACGCCTCGCGCGAAGACATCGCACAGGGCATCATCACCATGGTGCTGCAAACCATCGGAAGCAGCACCATACTGGCATCATTAGGGTCGGGCATCAAGAACTTTGTCCTCATCGGCAACCTCACGCTTCTGCCCCAGTGCAAGTCCATATTTGGTGGCTTGGAGAAGTTGTATGGCGTGAATTTCATCATTCCCAAGTACAGTGAATTCTGCACAGCCATTGGTGCAGCACTGTGTTTTATCGATAAAAGACGGAAATAGGGCATTGGCCTTACACGTTGTAGGATAGGAAATCAGGCTTGTTCATGGATGTGATTTTTCTTGACAACAAGCCTGCTTATTTTGGGCGTATTTGCAAACAAAGCTGACACTGGGCGCAAATACGCCAAATATGAGAGACTTTTGTATGTTGTTGATATAGAAAGAATTTCATCTATTTGTAACCCTTGCCCCATCTTTTTTCACCCATTTTTTAGCCAAAAGCATAGCTCTTGGTGCCCAATTCACATGACTTTGCGGCGCAAAAGCATGTGGATAGGCCACCAAAGTGCTGCATTTTGCAGTGAAAATTCATTGTTTTTGCGCAAAAACTCGATATTTCTATCCAAATTACTTCCTGTTTGCATCCTTCGTGCCTATTGATTTTTTCCAGATTGAAAGATTTGAAGAGCCGTTTTAGGGGCGTTTTTCACACAAAAAACTTAACATTTTGCGTTGTAATAATGGGCTGACCTGCTTCATCAGGTTCTGTGCATACAATGCCGTTTTTGGCATTCAATGGCATTGTGAAAAGCGGCATCAAGATAACGATTCATTTTCATTTTAACCTTTTTATCTTATACAATCGTACAAAAAGAACATATTTAACGCATAAAGGGTAAGAACAATTACAGCAAAATATTGTATTTTTGCAAACAGAACTAACACAAAGTATATGAAACAACGAATCATGATGCTGCTGTTGTCTGCTGTTGCCGTGCAAGGCTTTGCCCAGCTTACGTTGGAGCGTTGCCATGAGTTGGCGCGCGAACAGTATCCCGTCATCAAGCAATACGAGTTGGTCAGGCAGAGCAAGAACTACACGGTTTCCAACGCTTCAAAGGCCTATTTGCCACAAGTGAAGGTCAGTTTGGGAGCCAATGGGTTCACCGATCCGCTCGATTTTCCTGAACAAATCAAGGCTACAGGCATGACAGATATGAAAAACTACCTGCTCAATGGCAGCGTACAGGTTAATCAGGTGATTTATGATGGAGGTGGCATCGCCGCTCGTAAACAGCTGGCAAAGGCGCAAGCCGAGGTTGACGAAAACCAGTTGAATGTGCGTTTGTACGACATCAACCAGCGCGTGGACCAGCTATATTTCGGCATTCTGATGTTGGATGAACAGCTCAAGCAGGTAAAACTCTTACAAAACGACTTGCAGTTGAGCTGCAATACCGTTGAAGCCATGCTGAAAGGTGGTGTCGCTAACCAGTCTGATTTGGATGCAGTGGCGGTAGAGCAGGTTCGTGCCGAGCAGCAGGAGGGTAGTCTTCGTGCCTCACGACGCTCGTATGCGCGGATGCTTGGACTGTTCATCGGACAGGAGGTGGATGAGAAAACCCAACTGGCGAAGCCTGTGATGCCGGAAGTTTTGCCGGACAGCACGTCGCATCGTCCCGAATTGTCGTACTTCGCAGCGCAGTCAAATTTGCTCGATACGCAGCGCAAGGCATTGAACAGTCAGCTCAATCCCACGATAAGCGCTTTCGCCATGGGCATGTATCATAACAAAGTGATGGACATCATGCGTCCGGGTATGATTGCGGGTGGCATTACGTTGTCATGGAACGTGGCACCTTTTTATACGCGTAAGAACGATTTGAGGAATCTGGAAACCAAGAAAATGCAGATTGAAAGTGAGCGTGAAACCTTCCTTTTCAACACGCGTTTGCAAAACCAGCAGTCGGCAGGGGTGGTGGATGACCTGCGCAAGAAGCTGGAACAAGACACGCGCATCATCACTTTGCGTGAGCGCATCCATGATACGTCGGTGAAAAAGGTGCAGAATGGCATTGAGAGCATCAACGAAATGCTGCGCGACGTCAATGCGGTGAGCGAGGCACGGCAGCAGAAAACCATTCACGAAATACAGCTCTTGCAAGCAATTTATCAACTCAAAAACATCAATAACAACTGATATGAAAACGATGAAGATAGTGATGGTCGGACTTGTTGGCATCTTGTCGGCATGTTCGTCACACGAGAATAAATACGATGCCACCGGCCTTTTTGAAGCAACGGAGGTCGTTGTGTCGGCCGAACAAAACGGTAGACTTTTGCAACTGGGGGTTACCGAAGGTTCTGAAGTGAGTGAAGGACAGCAGGTAGGCTTGATAGATACGGTTCAATTGACCTTGAAAGCCCGCCAGGTAGGGGCCAACTCCAAGTCAATTGCCAATCAGAAACCGGATGTAAACGCGCAGATAGCCGTGCTCAGGCAACAGCTCAACCAGGCCGAACAGGAGCGTCAACGATTTGAAGGACTGGTGAATGATGGCGCTGCCAACCGCAAACAATTGGACGATGCCACATCGGTCGTTCGGGTGTTGAAGCGCCAATTGGATGCACAACAGTCTTCTTTGAACAGTAGTACGCGTGCGCTGAATTCCCAAATCAGTGCGAACGACATCCAAAAATATCAGGTACTTGACCAACTGAAGAAGTGTCATGTCACCTCACCGCTCACGGGTACCGTGCTTGAGAAATATGCTGAAGAAGGCGAGTTCGCCTCTATTGGCAAGCCATTGTTCAAGGTTGCCGACACCAAGAACCTCTTCTTGCGCGCCTATCTCACCAGTCGGCAGTTGGAAAAGGTGAAGATTGGGCAGCAAGTGACCGTCTTTAGCGATTACGGAGACAACACCAGTAAGGAGTACAAGGGAAAGGTGGTTTGGATATCACCACGCTCTGAATTCACCCCGAAGACCATCTTGACCGATGACGAACGTGCCGATCAAGTGTATGCCGTGAAGGTTTCCGTACAGAATGACGGTCACATCAAGATTGGTATGTATGGTGGGATGAAGTTGTAAGATAATAATGAACGCGATAGAAGTAAGTCATATCACCAAAAGTTACGATGATGTCCAGGCGCTGGATGATGTTTCTTTCAGCGTGAAGCAAGGAGAAGTGTTCGGACTTATTGGCCCCGATGGTGCCGGCAAGACATCTCTGTTTCGCATTATGGCATCACTTTTGCTGGCAGATGCTGGCACAGTAAGTGTCGAAGGCTATGACGTGGTGAGCCAATATGAGGAAATTCGCCAGCGTGTGGGCTACATGCCGGGCAAGTTTTCGTTGTATCAAGATTTGACAGTAGAGGAGAATCTCCAGTTTTTTGCCGATCTTTTTGGCACCACCATCGCTGCCGGATATGATGGAATCAAGGCCATTTACTCGCAGATAGAGCCTTTCAAACACCGTAAGGCGGGTGCGTTGTCGGGTGGTATGAAACAGAAATTGGCTCTTTCTTGTGCGCTTGTCCATCAACCAAGCGTACTGTTCTTGGATGAACCCACCACGGGTGTCGATCCTGTTTCGCGCAAAGAATTGTGGCAGATGCTGGGAATGCTGAAGGAAAGGAATATCACCATTGTGGCCGCAACGCCCTACTTGGACGAGATTCGCTGCTGTGAGCGGGTGGCTTTTCTGGACAAAGGACGGGTGAGAGCTATCGATGGTCCCGATGAAATCTTAACACAGTTTGCCGATATCTTCAATCCTGAGGGTCTGAAGCATGAGGATAAGTCTGCCCAGGTGCAGCAAGGAATGGCGGAAGAGGGGCCGGAAGAGAAGGCGGAAGACGTGATACAGGTCGAACATCTGGTCAAGGCTTTTGGGACGTTCCATGCCGTTGACGACATTTCTTTCAGTGTTCATCGCGGCGAAATCTTTGGCTTTTTAGGTGCTAACGGTGCCGGAAAGACCACTGCCATGCACATGCTTACGGGATTGAACAAGCCCACAAGCGGCAAAGGGAAGGTAGCTGGATTTGACATACGCAAGCATTCGGAGCAGATTAAGAAGCACATTGGCTACATGAGTCAACGCTTTTCCCTGTACGAAGACATGACCGTGGCCCAGAACATCAAGCTTTTTGGCGGCATCTATGGCATGAGTAAGCAGGCCATTGCCACCAAGATGGACGATATGCTCAAGCAGTTACATTTTGAAGAGCATCGTGATTCGCTGGTCAAGTCGTTGCCATTGGGGTGGAAACAGAAGCTCGCATTCTCGGTAAGTATCTTCCACGAACCCGAAGTTGTATTCCTTGATGAACCTACTGGTGGTGTGGATCCGGCCACGAGACGACAGTTTTGGGAACTCATCTATGCCGCTTCGGCGCGCGGTATCACCGTATTTGTCACCACGCACTATATGGATGAGGCCGAATATTGTGACCGAATCTCCATCATGGTGGATGGAAAGATTCGGGCTATGGGTACACCCGACGAGCTGAAACGCACATACCGATGCCACGACATGGATGAGGTGTTTACGCTGTTGGCACGCCAAGCCACCCGTGGAGAATAATGTTTAGCGAGAAAAAGAATGAATCAGTTTAACTCATTTGTCATCAAAGAGACGAAACACATCATGAGAGATCGGCGCACCATGCTGATTCTCTTTGGCATGCCGGTAGTGATGATGCTCGTTTTTGGCTTCGCCATCACCACCGACATCAAAGATGTGAAGGTGGCTATTGTCACTTCTTCGATGGATAGTCGTACGCAACAGGTGGTTAATAGCCTGGATGCATCGGGCAATTTCATTGTCACTCATACGGTTGGAACGACGAAAGAGGCCAAACAACTGCTGTCAGACAACAAGGTGAACATGGCCATCGCCTTCTCTCCCGATTTCGGAAACAATCGGTATAGCGGCCAGGCTGGCGTCCAATTCATCGCTGATTACACGGATCCGAACATCGCTGAACAGCAGGTGTCGTATGCCCAACAAATCGTGATGGACGAACTAACGAGAGAAATGCATGGAGAAAGCAGGCCTGCCGTCAACACTCAGCTGCTGTATAACCCACAGATGAAGAGCGCATACAACTTTGTTCCTGGCATCATGGGCATGCTCATGATGCTCATTTGCGCCATGATGACCTCGGTGAGCATTGTCCGTGAGAAAGAAAGAGGAACGATGGAGGTGCTCCTGGTATCGCCCGTCAAACCGCTGTATATCATGATAGCCAAGGCTGTACCTTACTTTGTGCTGTCCATCTTGATACTCATCAGCATCCTACTCATCTCGAAGTTTGTCCTGGCCGTGCCCATTGCGGGCAACGTGGCACTCATCTTTGGTGTTTCGTTGCTGTACATCCTGCTGTCGTTGGCTTTGGGATTGCTCATCAGTGTGGTTGCCAACACGCAAGTAGTGGCCTTGCTGATGTCGGGTATGTTGCTCATGATGCCCAGCACGATGCTCTCTGGAATGATTTATCCCATCGAGAGCATGCCGGCCATTCTGCGTTATCTCTCGGCTATCATCCCAGCCAGATGGTATGTGTCGGCCATGAAGAAACTGATGATCATGGGTGTTGACGTGCAGATGGTGTACCAAGAACTGGCTGTACTCACTGCCATGGCCGTGGTATTGTTAGCCGTTGCGTTGAAGAAATTTAAAATCAGACTGTCATGACACTGTCCTATCTCATTGAGAAAGAATTCATCCAGATTCGGCACAATCCATTCATACCCAGGCTGATACTGTTTTATCCAATCGCCATCATGCTGGTGTTTCCGTGGATTACCAGCCTGGAAGTGAAGAACATCTACATCACCGTAGTTGACAACGATCATAGTACGCTGTCGCAACGCTTGGTACAGCGCATCCAATCATCGCCCTATTTTAAGTTCTCGGGAATGGCTCAGACCAACGAAGAGGCCATGCAGGCCATCGAAAGGAATGATGCAGACGTGGTACTCACCATTCCTCACTACTACGAACGCGACCATGTGAATAGACAACAGCCACAGGTACGAATCTCTGCTAATGCCGTAGATGGTACCAAGGGCGGCATGGGCTCGGCATATTTGGCCCAGATTGTGAACCAAAATTTGCAGGACGGACAAGTCAGACCGATGGAGTCGCCGTTCTCTACCGTGGCACTGTTCAATCCTCACAAGAGCTACAAGCTGTTCATGATTCCTGCCCTGATGTCGTTGGTAATCATCATGCTGTGTGGTTTTCTCTTGGCCTTGAACATTGTCAGCGAAAAAGAAGCCGGCACGATTGAGCAGATGAACGTGACGCCTGTGAGCAAACTCCAGTTTATTCTCTCCAAAATGATTCCCTATTGGCTCATATCCGCTGTCGTCATCATAGAGTGTATCTTCCTGGCTTGGCTCGTTTATGGCATTTTTCCAGCAGGCAACATCGTGTTGATATTCCTGTTGTCCATGCTCCTGGCCTTGATATTCAGCGGCATCGGACTCATCATTTCCAACTACAGTGATGCCATGCAGGAAGCCATGTTCGTGATGTTTTTCATCATTATGTTTGTCATGTTGCTTAGCGGACTGTTCACTCCCGTGTCCAGTATGCCCGATTGGGCGCAAAAGTTGACGCTGGCTAACCCCGTGACCTACTTCATCGAGGGCATGCGAACGGTGTTTGTTCGAGGGGGAAACTTCGCTTCCATTGCTCAAGACCTGCTCATTTTGCTTCTGTTCGCCATTGTCATCGATGTGTGGGCGGTGTTCAGTTACAAGAAAATACAGTAAACGTTTGTCCCATCATCCATAAGGATGTCCAAAAAATCGGCTGCAGTTTAGTTGCTTAACTGTGACCGGTGATGTTTGCATATATGACAAATGGATTGGATGGATGACATACTTTCATCCGCATACGTTATTCGTTTAAATAGAGAATAGTGGGTGGAAGATGGCGCAAGTCGTTGACTTTTTTTACCAAATAACACCCCAAAAACGGCACTTCCTATCTTTCAATATAGAAAAAATCAATAGGCAAACAGGGTGCAAACAAGGAGATAATTGGGGCTGAAAATGCGAATTTCACCTTCAAAGCATAGCCTTTAACCGTTTAAAAGCATCACTTTGGTGGTCAATTTACATGGTCTTGCCCTGCAAAAGCATGTAGATTGCAGCCTTAAAGCAATGCTTTTAACGAAGAAAGGCATGAAAAATAAGCCACTGATGGTAATTGTTGACCGTAACATGTTGGCTCATAGATACATCTGAAAACCGCTTCATATTTGGCTTATTTACAACGAAACGATTGTTGCTTGTAAATAAGCCAAATATGAAGCGGCTACTTGTCAAGAATATTCACACCCATAATCCCGCTGGAGTAGGATGCTCACAACGGGTCATGGGGATTCATTCGCTATGCTACAGGAAATGGGTTTCGCCAATGAGGAATAGGAGAATGTAACCCAACACCATGCTGATGATACCCACTGTCAAGCCCACCTTGAGCATGTCGTTCTGCTTGACCAGTCCTGTTGAATAGGCGATGGCGTTTGGTGGCGTTGAGATAGGCAAGCACATGGCTGAAGAAGCAGCAATGGCAATACCGATGAGTATCGTAGCTGTGCCGCCAATGGAATTGAGGGTGTCGCCCATGCCTGCGCAGACAACGCTCAAAATAGGAACCAACAAGGCCGCTGTTGCGGTGTTGGAGATGAAGTTGGACAAGAAATAGCAAATCAATCCCGACAAAATCAGTATGATTACCGGACTGAATTCCTTGAATGGAATGCTCTCGATGCCACGGTCGGCCAAGCCAGATCCGTTCATGCCGAGGCCTAAGGCGAATCCGCCGGCTACCATCCAGATGACACTCCAGTTGATTTCTTGCAAATCTTTGCCTGTAATGACGCCTGTAATGGCGAAAATACCCATGGGTATCATGGCCACGGTGTTAGAGTCCATGCCGGTGATCTTGCTTGGGATGAGCCAGAGAAGAATGGTGAGGATGAAGGTTCCGCTTACCACCCACATGCGCCATCCTTTATGTATGCGCCCTTTGATTTCCAACTCAATGGTCTTTTGGGTAAAGGGGAAGAACTTCAAGATGATGCGCCACGAAATGAATAGCAGGATGATGACTAATGGAAACATAAATGCCATCCAGTTACCAAAGCCGATACCCATGTTCAATCCTTCAGGGTCGTTGAGGGCTTGTAGTGCAATTGCGTTCGGTGGTGTGCCGATTGGCGTGGCCATACCACCAAGGTTGGCGGCTAAAGGGATGCTCATGGTCAGTGCAATGCGCCCCTTACCATTGGCTGGAAGGGCTGCAAATACAGGCGTGAGGAAGGTGAGCATCATGGCTGCCGTGGCGGTATTGCTGACAAACATGGAGAAAATGCCGGTAATGAGGAGAAACCCTAAAAGTACATTCTCGCTCTTGTGTCCGAACGGTTTGATGAGGTTGCGGGCCAAAAGGACATCCAATCCCGATTTTGTCGCTGCAATGGCAAGGATGAATCCGCCCAAGAACAGGATGATGACGGGGTTGGCAAAGGTGGCCATAATCTCCTTTGATTTAAGCAAGGTACCGAATACTTCATTCTCTTCGCCCTTGAACATTGATAGACTGTTGTTGGAAACAGTTAAGCACATCACGGTGATGATGGCTAATGAGGTGGCCCACGAAGGCACGGCTTCGGTGATCCACGACAGGGTGGCGAACACAAAAATGGCGATGATTCGCTGTTGAATGACGGTCAACCCATCGATGCCGAAGGTGTCGATGGGTAGGTTCCACACGATAGCGGTCACTGCTATGATTCCTAAGAAGGTAAACAGCTTCTTGGTATTCAGCTGACCGCTCATAACATTTTCTTTTTCTTCTTCCATGGTTAATTGGGTGTTTAGTTATATTTTGATTGGGTAAAGTTATGATTTTTTTTGAACAAACAAAAATTATGACATAATAATAGTAGAAAAACATCTTTTTACCTTCTTGTATGACATGCGCACATAGAGATGGAAAGATGAAAAATCGTGGCACTTTAATATAGTTTTTGTTCCATAAATTTGTATTTTTGTATCCTATTTTATCAGGACATGTTGCGTGATGTATAGAACTGAAAGGCATGAAGAATAAGTTTTTTTTGAGTTGGTTTGGAGCTTTTGTTCTCTTAACGGTCATCTCGTTGGCGGGTTGCCGGCATGGCCGTGGGTCGGCAGGTTTTGGCGATGGGAAGCCATTGGCATTCAAGTATGCCCAACATATCAAGATGGTGAAGCATCGGCTGTTTACCGTTGTCACATTGGTAGACCCGTGGCGTGAGGGCAAGACGCTGCATACTTATGTGCTGGTGGATAGGAAAGATTCGGCTCGGGTGGATCATTTGCCCGAAGGAACGTTGGTTTATACGCCTTTAATGCGCAGCGTTGTCTTCACGACAGCTCACTGCAAACTGCTGGAGTATTTAGGTTGTTTAAATCAAATAGTTGGCGTTGCCGACTTGAAATACATCCTGATACCCTCCATTCATGAGCGGGTGCGATTGGGAAAGATTGTGGATTGTGGTGAAGGCATGGCACCTCAGTTGGAAAAAATCATCGAGTTGAAGCCGCAGGCGTTGTTCTTGTCACCTTTTGAGAACAGTGGTGGTTATGGAAAGTTGGCGCAATTGGGTACGCCCATCATAGAGATGGCTGATTATATGGAAACTTCTCCGTTGGGTAGAGCCGAGTGGATGAAGTTTTATGGCATGTTGTTCGGTCAGGAAAAGCGTGCCGATTCGCTGTTTAATGTCGTGGACAGTCTTTATCAAGGGTTGAAGGCGACGGCTCAAGCGTGGCACACTGGACGTTCAATCTTGACGGAACGCAAGACCGGTAGCGTGTGGTACTGCCCCGGAGGGAAAAGTACGATGGGGCAAATGATAGCCGATGCCAATGGTACATACGCCTTTTCGGACGACAAACATAGCGGTAGCCTGCCGTTATCGTTTGAGGAGGTGCTGGAAAAGGCCGGAGATAGTGACGTGTGGGCATTCAAATTCAACGGCGAAAGGCTCATGACGAAGAAGGATTTGTTGGCCGAATTTCATGGTTATGATGGATTGAAAGCTTTCAAGACGGGTCAGATTTATCAGTGTAATGGCAGTGTTAAACCTTATTTTGAGGAGACTCCTTTCCGTCCCGACTTATTATTAAGGGATTTTATCATCATGTTACATCCCGAAGCAACGGCCTTAGGTTCGTTGAGATACTATGAGAAAATAGAACAATAGGTGTGACCTGGTCGACGTGGCATCATGCTTTCGACTGTAAAGTGTTGTGCACAAAGAAAAAAAGACAATCCGCATGGACTGTCTTTTTGTAGTTATTTGATGGCACAGGCAGGCGATATCAGCTTACTGTCTGTGTCTTTTGTCATTAATAGGCGGCTTCGAACTCCTTCAAGAACCGCAGGTCGTTCTCTGAGAACATGCGCAAATCGCTCACGCGATACTTCAGATTGGTGATGCGTTCCACGCCCATTCCGAAAGCATAGCCACTATATACCTTACTATCAATGCCGCATGATTCCAGCACGTTGGGGTCTACCATGCCGCAACCGAGTATCTCTACCCAGCCCGTGTGCTTGCAGAACGCGCAGCCATCACCACCACAAATGAAACAAGAGATATCCATTTCGGCACTTGGCTCAGTGAAAGGGAAGTAGCTGGGGCGCAGTCTGATGTCGGTATCCGGACCAAACATCTCACGTGCAAAGGTCAACAATACCTGCTTGAGGTCGGTAAACGACACATTCTTGTCGATATAAAGACCCTCTACTTGATGGAAGAAGCAGTGCGCGCGGGCCGAGATGGCCTCGTTGCGGTACACTCTTCCCGGACAGATGATGCGGATAGGAGGTTGATGGGTCTCCATATAGTGCGACTGGTCACCTGATGTATGTGAGCGTAGCAGTATGTTTTTGGTCACATCATTGGGGTGTTTGCTCACGAAGAACGTGTCTTGCATGTCGCGGGCAGGATGATCTGACGCAAAGTTGAGCTTGGTAAAAACGTGCAAGTCGTCATCAATTTCTGGTCCGTCAGCCAGCACAAAGCCCATACGTTGGAAGATATCGCAGATTTGATTCTTCACGATTGTCAGTGGATGTCGTGTCCCCAAGCGGATAGGATAGGGTGTACGGGTCATGTCAATGTCATCAGAAGCGTCGGCGGAAGTATCAACTTGCTCTTTCAAGGCATTGATTTTGTCCAACGTCAGCTGCTTCAGTTCGTTGATTTTCATGCCTACTGTTTTCTTCTCATCAGCGGCCACGTTGCGGAAATCGGCCATCAAAGCATTGATTTCACCTTTCTTACTGAGGTATTTCAGGCGCAACCGTTCAACTTCTTCAGCGTTCTTGGCTGAAAGATTGCTTACTTCTTTCAGAAGCTCATCTATTTTATCAAGTATCATACTTTATAATAATTTCCTACTGCAAAGGTACTATTTTTTAAGTTAAAAAGAAGACTTATATCGAAATTAAGTCGTAATTTTGCATAAAATAGGCTGCACCTTACCAAAATAAGTAAACTTCTTTTGGATTCGGTTTGCGCTATTTTTCCATAAGATAGGCATCGTCTCAACAAAGAAAGCAAACTTTCTTTGTCTTCGGCTTGCGCTATCTTTGCATAAAACAAATGGTACCTTCGTCCAGAAATGCCGTGTATTCTTTGGAATTTGAAGGGGTACGTTAGAAAAAGTGAGAGGATTTTATAAGCAAAAGTGTTCGTATGAGAAAATTTACTTTCTTCGTTTTGGCATTGATGGTGCTGACATCTGTCCTGTTTTCCACAACGGGATGTGTTGATAAAAAGCATCAAGCTGTTGAAACCATGGCGGTTGATTCCATTGCAGAGGATAGTGTTGACGAGGATACCTTGTCGGCCATGATTGCTGAATCGCCCATGTCGAAGTCTGCCGACGAGCTGTTTGACGACTTTATCTTTAATTTTGCCGCAAACAAAAAGTTGCAGTTCAAGCGTGTGAAGTTTCCTTTGCCCGTGATGAAGCATGGAGAACAGACAGACGAAATCAAGAAAGAGCAGTGGAAGATGGACTATTTTTTCATGAAACAAGGCTATTTCACGCTCATTTTTGACAACCTTAAACAGATGGAAGTGGTGAAAGACACGTCGGTAAATCAGGTGACTGTTGAGAAGATTTTGTTCAAAAACAAAACCATCAAGCAGTATATCTTCAACCGAATCAATGGTGAGTTTATGTTAACCTCGATTGTTTACCAGCCAATACAAGAGAGTGTCAACGGCCCTTTTTTGCAGTTTTACCAGCGATTTGCTGTCGACAGTGCTTTTCAGGTGCGCAGCATGAACGAAACAGTTGAGTTTACAGCACCCGATCCCGATGATGATTTTGGCACCATCACGGGCTCTATTGTTCCCGAACAATGGTCGGCGTTCAAACCACCCATCATTCCCAAAGGAAATATCTACAATATAGTTTATGGTCAGAAGCATAAGCGAGGGAATCAAAAAATCTTTGTTGTGCGTGGCATCGCTACCGATTTGGAGAATATCATGGTGTTCCGTCGGCTGAAATCTGAATGGAAATTGGTGAAATTTAATAGCTGAAAGGGTAGGGATGAGAGATATACGCAACCATAGTCTGCTGCATCACAACACGTTCGGCATAGACGTTTCGTGTCGTCGCTTCATCGAGTTTGATACGAAAGCCGAACTTCTCGAAGCTCTTTCACGGCTCACCGAGGCCGATTATCCCATCATGCCATTGGGAAAAGGCAGCAACCTGTTATTGACAAAAGATTTTGATGGAACCGTTTTGTGTTCGAACATCCGTTCGATTGACATTGCGATCAACAACCATCAGGCCATCATCAAGAGCGGCAGTGGCGTGGTGTGGGACGATTTAGTCGCTACTTGTGTCGAGCAAGAAGCTTACGGTCTGGAAAACCTCTCATTGATTCCAGGCACGGTAGGCGCTGCGGCCGTGCAGAACATCGGTGCTTACGGCAGCGAGGTCAACCGCTTTATTCACTCCATAATGGCTGTAGAAATCGCCACGGGACATGAGGTAAAGTTCGCTCGAGCTGATTGTGAGTACGCCTACCGATACAGCAAGTTCAAGGATGAGTGGAAAAATCGGTTTGTTATCACCCATGTTGAGTTCCGTTTTGACTGTACCTATCGTCCCCATTTAGATTATGGTAACATTCGAGCAGCATTGCAGCGGCAGGGAATAGAACACCCCACGCCACAGCAATTGCGCCAAACCATCATCGGCATTCGACAAGCCAAACTGCCCGATCCACAGGTGCAAGGCAACGCTGGCAGCTTCTTTATGAACCCCATTGTTGACCGAAAGGAGTATGAACGCTTGGCCATGCAATATCCTCAGATGCCCCATTACGCCGTGGATGAAGAACATGAGAAGATTCCAGCCGGTTGGTTGATTGACCAATGTGGGTGGAAAGGCCGTTCCATGGGTGCCGCTGGCGTGCACGACAAGCAGGCACTTGTGCTGGTGAATCGTGGTGGAGCCACCGGAAACGATATCGTAAAGTTGTGTGAGGCCATACGGCATGATGTTTTCCAACGCTTCGGCATCATCATCAAACCGGAGGTAAACATCTTATGAGATTAACATTCTTGGGTACCGGCACGTCGGGTGGCGTCCCTTCTTTGGGATGTCATTGTGCGGTATGTGAGAGCACTGACCCACATGACAAGCGTTTGCGTACGGCTGCTTTGCTGGAAACGCAAACAACGAGGATTCTCATTGACTGTGGCCCTGACATCCGTCAACAGCTTATGCCCTTCGCTTTTACTCCGTTAGATGGTGTGTTGCTCACGCATGTTCATTATGACCATGTAGCCGGCATCGACGATTTGCGACCTTTCTGCGTGTTCAGTTCCGTACATATTTTTGCAGACCAGCACACGGTAGACCTGTTGCATCAAACCATGCCTTATTGCTTTACGCAGAAACTTTATCCCGGCGTGCCACAGCTCGACTTAACCCCTGTGGTCCCACATCAACCCCTAAACGTGGGGGATGTCGAGGTGTTGCCTTTCCAGGTGATGCATGACAAGCTGCCCATCTTAGGCTATCGGTTTGGTAGTCTTGTCTATATCACGGACATGAAGACCATCGATGAGGCCGAATATGCCTATCTTGAAGGCATCGACACGCTCGTTGTGAATGCGCTGAGGTATCAGCCGCAACACCATTCGCACATGACCGTGGATGAAGCCGTGGCGTTTGCCAAGCGAATAGGTGCTAAAAGAACCTACTTTGTACACATGAACCACGACGTAGGCTTTCATGAAGAAGTGAATAAAAGGCTACCCGCTGGCATGCAATTGGCTTATGACGGATTGCAGATAGATGTGTAAATGGCGGGTCGTTTACATTTATCAGCATTTGCTACGCAAATTGTGTCTTTTTGTCAAAAATGTCTTTAGCTCGATTAAAAATAGTTATAAAAAGTCCAAATTCATGGCAAAATCTTGCAGATACGATATCATTTTGTATCTTTGCAATGTGTTTTTCATAGTATTAGATTTAAGGTTAATAAGATTGAGAGTACGGCGGTACTCTTTTTTTTTACTCATAAATCAGTAAAATTACGACACATACCTCGCTCGTAGGCCACATAGAAGTAGTTATTCGGTAATAACAGATACTGGCTACAAACTCCAAGCAAATATAGAAGTCACATTGGTTTGAAAGCTCAACAGTATCACTGATTGTATCGTCATGAAAAAGATAACGATGATAAGTGCAAATAAATTTTCTTGACAAGCAACCTTTTCATGCTTGGCGAATTTGCAAACAACCCTGCCTTTTCTCGCAAATACGCCCAAAATGAGCGATTTTTATAAAACATTAATAAACAGGTATTTACGAATATCTTATACTGTTTCGTTTCAACTAGATAAGACTTTTCATACCAAAAGCAATGCTTTAAGGGTGCAATACGTATGCTTTTACTGCTCAAAAGCATGTTGGTAGGTAGCCAAAGTGATGCTTGTGTGCGCGTAAAGTCTATCCATTTGTGATAAAATTCGATTTTTCTTGTTCCAAAATCTCTTGTTTGCATCCTCCAAGCCTATCGTTTTTTTCTAGTTTGAAAGTTTACAGGTGCCGTTTTAGGGGTGATAATTGTTGAATAAACACAACAAAAATTGCAACTTGTATTTAAGTTGGTCAATCGGCAATAATATTGTCAGAGGGTGGGTTTTCTATCGCTTTTTCAGGAGAGGTTCATCTGGTAAACTAACTATCAACAACGATACGGGGGTATGTAGTCATCAACTCAGTTTACAAAGGGAAGCTTGGTTTTAGAGTCAGTCTTTGGAATGATGCGGATTGTGACAACGCCCTTTGAAGGCCATGACAATGGGGGCGCAAAAAAAATGACAACCGTCAATCGGTTGTCATAGTTTAGTTTCTGAAAAAAAATTATCTTCTTTTCTTGAATTTTCTGTACAATTTCCAGGCCAACAGCACGCCGTCGAAGATGCCAGTCCCCGTGTTCATCAATCCTGATATACGCTTAGAGGGCAGCTTTGATGTCAGTGTGGCCGGCTTGTTGAACATACTGTTCCAAAGATGTCGCATGCCTTCTTCATCCTTCCTGATGCTTTTCAAAATCTGGTCTTTGCGTATCCTGATTTCACTGAGCGATTTATATTGTGCGGGAGCGTTATTATCTGTATTGTTTGTCATGTCACTTCTCCATTAATAGGCTTGCCAGAAACCTGACAAGTGGTCGCTCTATCCATTGTTTGCGGAAGAGGAAGAACAACAAAAAGATGAATAAATAGCCTCCGGCCACAATCAGGAAGCCTATGGGCAGCCCCACATGAGGTTCGAGTGCGTATGCAGCTGCGAACGACACGTAGATGAGTGCCAGTATCATGATGATGGAAAGCGCTGTGACCAAGGTGATGACCGTAATAAGACGTACCACCTTCTCAATTACATCGAGCTTCACATATTCTGTTTGAAGCCCGATGTAATGTTTGCATATATCGACCAAACGGCCGATGGTCTCAACGTTCTGATCGTTTGAAAACATATACTAATGTTTACTCTACGATGTCTGTAGCAGCCTCTTTGATGTCGTCAACCAAGTCATCAACATCTTTTTTTGACAATTTGATGTCGTGTTTCTTGCAGAATTCATCAACGGCGTCAGAAATTTTGTTGCGTGTTCTCTTGCCCTCTTGTGGAGCTATCAATAACCCAACCACTGCACCTGCGATGGCGCCACCTAAGAATGCGCCGATATAACCTACTGTTCTCATTGTTCTATTCTTTTTAAATTGTTATTAAATTAGTTGTTTATAACGTTATAAGTGTTCGAATGTTTCGAACTATCGCAAATATATGAAAAGTTTTGCAGATAAAAGGTTAATGTATTGTATATTTTTGTTAAAAAACATGAGTTTTATGCATTTAACAAACTTTATGCGGCACTTTTGTTCCATTTTAGCGGATATTTTGTACCTTCGCAAGGTATAATGAATCAATAAGTTTAATTAATAATATCCTACAAAATTATGAAAAAAAGTATTGTTTTATGCGCGGGCATGTGTGTAGCACTGGCTTTTACTGGTTGTAAATCAAGCGAGAGCGCTTATAAGAAAGCATACGAAAAGGCAAAGGCACAGGAATCTGTACAGGCTTCGGCTCAGACCGAGGCTCCGGTGGTTGCTCCTTTGACCCCAGCCCCTGTAACACAGACGCAGGTTGTTGATAATGTTGACAACGCGACGGTACGTACCGAGGACGTGACCGTGGTGAGCGGCAGTGGCTTGAGCGCATTCAGCGTTGTTGTAGGTTCATTCGGATTGAAAGCCAACGCAGAGGGATTGCAGCGTACGTTGCAGTCAGCCGGCTATGGAGCACAAATCGCTTACAATTCAGCTCGCAATATGTATCGCGTCGTGGCTTCAACCCATGCAGACAAAGCTTCGGCTGTAGCATCGCGCAATCAGTTCCGTTCAAAGTATCCTGACGCTTGGTTGCTGTACAAGAAATAAGAAGATGATTGTAAATGGTGTGGGCTAAAAGGTGCGGGTAAGTGCCTGCAAAAGATAGTTATGCACGGGTTCACCTGCAAAGGTGACGTCTGTTTACTCCGATGAACTCCTGGTGAACTCCATGTTAACTTTCGCCTCATGACCATTTACTGATACTATGCGTATCCTTTCGATAGATTACGGAAAGAAACGTACGGGCATAGCAGTTACCGACCCATTGCAAATCATTGCCAATGGATTGGCAACTGTTTCTACATCTACACTCTTCGACTATCTCAAAGACTATATAGCGCGTGAGGAGGTGGAACGGATTGTCATAGGAAAGCCTATGCAAACCAATGGAAAGCCCAGTGAGAACATGGCTCGGGTGGAGCAGTTTGTGAACCGATGGCGAAAGGCCATGCCACAAATACCCATCGAATATTACGACGAGCGTTTTACGTCCGTGCTGGCTCATCAGGCCATGATCGCAAGTGGCATCGGCAAGAAAGCCCGGCAAAACAAAGCGTTGGTAGACGAAATATCTGCTACCATCATTCTGCAAAGTTATATGGAGTCGAAGCGGATAAGGTAAACGACGTTGTAACAGGTTTGATATGTGTGTGCGTGGACATGGCTGCGAGTAGGCAAGTTCAGGGTTCGGTCATAAATAGAAAACAGGAATCCATCACGTTGTCAGCCACAGAACGAACACCGCATCAGCGATCTACTTGTAAACTATCACCTCGTAACCTCGTCAACTTGTAAACTTGTAAACTAAAAAATGATATTACCTATATATATTTATGGTCAACCCGTGCTTCGCAAAGTGGCGCAGGACATCACACCCGAGTATGAAGGACTGGGTCAATTGATACAAGACATGTTTGAAACACTCGATTCGGCAGATGGCGTTGGCCTTGCCGCACCACAGATAGGAAAATCCATTCGCGTGGTGGTTATCGACCTCAACGTGTTGAGTGACGACTTTCCCGAATACAAAGATTTCAGGCGTGCATACATCAATCCGCATATTATAGAGATTGACGAGAATGCTCCCAAGGAGTCGATGGACGAGGGATGCCTCTCCATTCCCGGCATTCATGAAGCCGTTTCGAGAACCACACGCATTCGTGTGCAGTACATGGATGACGACTTTACGCCGCATGATGAATGGATAGAAGGCTACTTGGCCCGTGTGATGCAGCATGAGTTTGACCATCTGGACGGTAAAATGTTCGTTGATCGCATATCGCCGTTCCGTAAACAAATGATCAAAAACAAACTGAAGGGTATGACACAGGGCAAGTACGAGTGTCATTACCGCACCAAACCCGTTCGCAGATAAAGCGTCAACAGTGCACCTGCCCGCTAAAACGGGTGCACAAGTAGAAGGTATGTATCGGCATGTAGTCATCATATTCATGGCTTGTTTGTCGCTCGTGGCACGGGCGCAATACAATATAGACAAGCTGCTTAGGAATGGCCAGGTGGCCCTTCACTATGAAGACTATGTGCTGTCGATACAGTATTTCAACCAAATCATTGCCTTAAAACCCTATCTTTATGAGCCGTGGCAATATCGGGCTGTGGCAAAATTCTACTTAGATGACTTTACAGGTGCCGAAGCTGACATCTCCAAAGCCATCGAGCTGAACCCTTATATCCATCAGTTTTTTGATTTAAGGGCCATCACCAAGATCAGACAAGAGCGGTATGATGAGGCCATCGCTGACTACAATCGGGCCATCAAGCTGCAACCCAGACAACAAAGTTATTGGTTTAATCGGGCAGTCTGCCTGATGAACGAGAAGAAATACGACGAGGCATTGTTGCAGACAGATACCATCGTGCAGAAATGGGCTAACGCCGCCAACGCCTATTCACTGAAAGCCGAAATCTATCTGCATCAGAAAGATACCACGCAAGCAGCCAAGTGCTTGGACAAAAGTTTGAAGATAGATCCTTATGACGGTAACACATGGACCACACGCGCCTACATCAGTTTGGCTCGCAGGAAGTGGAAAGACGCGGACGAGGAACTCTCTAAGGCCATCCACCTGAAACCCAATGCGGCCAACAACTATGTAAACCGCGCCTTGGCCCGACTTAATTACAACAATCTTCGTGGGGCAATGGCCGATTATGACCTGGCACTCGATTTGGCACCGAACGACTTTTTGGCTCACTACAATCGGGGATTGCTGCGTATGCAGCTGGGTGATGACAACCGGGCGATAGAAGATTTCGACTTTGTTATCAAGATGGAGCCGAAAAACGTGATGGCCATTTTTAACCGAGCACTGCTACACGACAGGACTGGCGACTTGCGCTCGGCCATTCGTGACTATTCGGCAGTGATAGATCAGTTCCCTAATTTCTGGACGGGATTGTCCTATCGTGCCAATTGTTATCGCCGGTTGGGCATGACGGCAAAAGCCGAAATGGATGAATTTCGTATCTTCAAGGCGCAGATGGACAAGCGCAGTGGCGTTCAAAAACGCTGGAGCAACAACAAATTGAAGGCCATGCGCAAGCGCAGCGAGATTGATCCCGAGAAGTATAATCAAATCGTTGTGGCCGACGAGAACACGGTTGAGCGTGAGTATGAGAGTGAGTATCGGGGGCAGATACAGCATCGCAAGGTGGATGTCGCACGCATGCCGATGTTCGAAGTTTCGTATCTGTCGTACCATAATGGCATGAATACCTATCAGGCTTTCAACAAAGAAATTGAAAACTTTAATAATCTTCATCCCCTGAAATATCCACTTAACATCACTTGTAAGCCCGCCCAGCTGACCGAAGAGCAGTCAAAGGCGTTTCTTTCTCTGATTGATCAGCTGTCGGCTTCTATCCAAGACGCGAAGGATATGAAGGATGTACATGCTTGGTTGTTGCAACGTGCCGTAGCATATAGCGTTACACAGAATTTTGACGAGGCTATCAACGACTTGAATGTCTATCTCGATCAAGACAGTACTTCGGCCATTGCCTACTGGCAGAGAGCGGTATGTCAGTTTATGATGAACGATTTCAATGCCTCTCATGGTGTTGATATCCAACTAAAGGCAGCCAAGACGCTCGATGATTTCAATCAAGCTATCAAGCTGGATGGGCAGAATGCCTACCTATATTATAACCGCGGCAACTTCCATGCGGCGCGCAAAGATTATCAGTTGGCTATCGACGATTATACCAAGGCCATTGAACTGGACGGCCGGTTGGCTGAGGCTTATTACAACCGGGGAATCATTCGGCTGGAAAACACACATACCAAAAATGCCGGGATCGCTGACTTGAGCAAGGCAGGAGAACTCGGTATTTACGACGCTTATGGCGTTATCAAACGCAAAACGGCGACAAAATAGGCCATCGTTTTAGGCTTCAGCCATGTTTCCCCCATGGCATCAAACCCCATTTTTATAGGAATAAACAAACCAAATCGTTGTTTTATCTCAAAATAAAGCATTACTTTTGTGTCGATTAAGATAAATAAACTAATTTGTTATGGTTAAAATCACATTTCCAGATGGCTCGGTACGTGAGTACGAAAAGGGCGTAACTGGGTTACAAATCGCCGAGAGCATCTCACCGGCTCTCGCTCGCAACGTTGTATCTTGCGGTGTTAATGGTGAGACAGTTGAGTTGAATCGGCCCATCAACGAAGATGCTACGATTGCATTGTATCGCTTTGAGGACGAAGAAGGCAAGCATACTTTTTGGCACTCTTCGGCTCATTTGTTGGCAGAAGCATTGAAAGAACTGTATCCAGGCATTCAGTTTGGATTTGGTCCTGCGATAGAAAACGGCTTCTTCTATGATGTTCAGACGGCCGATGGAACTCCTATCTCAGAGAATGACTTCCCTAAGATTGAACAAAAAATGATGGAATTGGCCAAGAGAAACCAGCCAATTGTTCGCCATGAGCTTTCCAAGGCCGACGCTGTCAAGGAGTTTACGGCAGACGGACAGACGTACAAGGTTGAACACATCGTTGAAGATTTGGAAGATGGAAACATCTCTACTTATACGCAAGGCAATTTTACTGACCTTTGTCGTGGCCCTCATTTGATGTCCACTGGTTTGATTAAGGCTGTTAAAATAACAAGTGTTGCAGGCGCATTCTGGCGTGGTGACGCTAAAAACTCACAGCTCACCCGTATTTACGGCATTACCTTCCCCAAGAAGAAGATGTTGGATGAGTACCTGTTGATGCTGGAAGAAGCCAAGAAACGTGACCATCGAAAGATTGGAAAGGAAATGGAACTCTTCATGTTCTCTGACCGTGTGGGCAAGGGTATGCCTATTTGGTTGCCAAAAGGGACAGAACTTCGCTTGCGTTTGCAAGAGATGTTGCGCAAAATACAGAAGCGTTTTGGCTATCAAGAGGTCATCACACCGCATATTGGCAGCAAGAATTTGTATGTCACCAGTGGTCACTATGCTCACTATGGTAAAGACTCTTTCCAACCCATCCATACACCCGAGGATGACGAAGAGTACATGTTGAAACCCATGAACTGTCCGCATCACTGTGAAGTGTTTGCGTGCAAACCTCGTTCGTACAAAGACCTTCCACTACGTATCGCTGAGTTCGGTACGGTTTATCGTTACGAGAAAAGTGGTGAACTGCATGGACTAACGCGCGTTCGTTCGTTCACACAAGACGATGCGCACATCTTCTGTCGTCCTGATCAGGTTAAGAATGAGTTCCTTCGCGTGATGGATATCATCCAAGCGGTATTCACTATTTTCCATTTTGATAACTTCGAAGCGCAAATTAGTCTGCGCGATCCTAACGATAAAGAGAAGTACATCGGTTCTGACGAGGTGTGGGCAGAAAGTGAACAGGCCATTATTGAGGCTTGCAAGGAGAAGGGATTGGATGCTAAGGTGGCCTATGGCGAAGCTGCATTCTATGGGCCTAAGCTTGATTTCATGGTGAAAGATGCCATTGGAAGGCGCTGGCAGTTGGGTACCATTCAAGTGGATTACAACTTGCCACAGCGTTTCAAACTCGAATATACGGCGGAGGACAATACCAAACAGACACCGGTGATGGTACACCGAGCACCATTTGGTTCGCTTGAGCGATTCACAGCTGTGCTCATTGAGCATACAGCTGGTCACTTCCCCTTGTGGCTTACACCCGAGCAGGTGGCCATTCTACCCATCTCAGAGAAGTTTAATGATTATGCTCAGCAAGTGGTTAAGTACTTCACGGAGCAAGATATTCGGGCCACTATCGATGACCGTAACGAGAAAATAGGCCGTAAGATTCGCGACAACGAGTTGAAGCGTGTGCCTTACATGGTTATTGTTGGAGAGAAAGAAGCTGCTGAAGGACTTGTATCCATGCGTAAACAGGGTGGCGGTGAACAAGCTACCATGAAGATGGAAGACTTCGCTGCACGCATAAACAGTGAGGTGGCCGAAATGCTTGAGGCAACCAATATCCATCCAAAAGATTAATAATAGCATAGAAGTGCCTATGGGCAGGGTTGACGAGAACACAAGAATATAACCTTTGAAAGGAGGGAATTTCCTTGTTTTCTCGTCAATTTGTATATATAACTACAATAAAAACTCATCTAAATATTTTGCTAATTGTGGTAAAATCAGTAACTTTGCAGCCGTTTAGCGAAAGTAAACACATTAATATAGTTGAATGAAGAATGACAAATTAAGTAATCAGTACCGCGTGAATGAACAGATTCGCGTAAGGGAAGTGCGTGTTGTAGGTGACGATGGATCGCAGGTAATGCCGACAAAGAAGGCTCTGGATTTAGCTCGTCAGCAAGGAGTTGACCTCGTTGAAATATCTCCTAAAGCTCAACCGCCAGTTTGTCGTTTGGTCGACTATAGTAAGTTTCTCTACCAACAGAAAAAGCGTGCTAAGGAAATGAAGCAGAAGCAAGTGAAGGTAGAGGTGAAGGAAATACGTTTCGGACCGCAGACTGACGAACACGACTATCAGTTTAAGCTGAAACATGCACAGGGGTTTCTCAATGAAGGCAACAAGGTTCGCGCTTATGTCTTCTTCCGTGGACGCTCCATTTTGTTTAAAGAACAGGGAGAAGTGTTGCTCCTTCGCTTCGCCAACGACTTGGAAGAATACGGAAAAGTTGAGCAGATGCCGAAGCTGGAGGGCAAGAAAATGTTCTTGTATCTTGCGCCAAAGAAGGTTGGAGTAGAGAAGAAAAGCCAGCAAAAGCGCGACCGTGAACAAGCAATGGCAGAAGCTAAGGCCGCTAAAAAGGTTGTTCCTACTGACGGTACGTCCGCAGATGACAAACCTAAGGGTGGCTTGTTCGACAATGCTAAGAATGGTTCGGACGCATTGAAGAAACTCCAAAACGAAGAATAAACATTGGAATGTGCGTAACGTCTTGGTATATACGTTGCCACAGAAGTAAATAAATAACCATTTAAAATTAACAAAAAATGCCAAAATTAAAGACAAACTCCGGTGCGAAGAAGAGGTTCAGCTTTACCGGAACTGGTAAGATTAAGCGTAATCATGCTTACCATAGTCATATCTTGACTAAGAAAACAAAGAAACAAAAGAGAAACTTAGTAGGTTACACCCTCGTAGATTCTTCTAATCTAAAGCAGGTTCGCGACTTGCTCAACTTGCGTTAATTAACTTTTAGTCAAACAATTTAAAAGGAGAAAAACTATGCCAAGATCAGTAAATCATGTAGCATCAAAAGCAAGAAGGACCCGAATACTGAAGCAGACTAAAGGTTATTTCGGAGCAAGAAAGAATGTTTGGACCGTAGCTAAGAATACTTGGGAGAAGGGACTTACCTACGCTTACCGCGACCGTCGTAACAAGAAGCGCACTTTCCGCTCACTGTGGATACAGCGTATCAATGCTGCTGCCCGCTTGGAAGGTATGAGCTATTCTACCTTGATGGGCGCTTTGAACAAAGCAGGTATTGAAATCAACCGTAAAGTTCTTGCAGATCTCGCTGTCAATAACCCTGAAGCATTCAAGGCTATCGTTGACAAAGTGAAATAATACGAATAGAAATCAACAACATAAAAAGAGTTGCATCTCATTTGAGGTGCAACTTTTTTTTGGTGCCATGCCACCAACTTCACCGGGCATTGCAACAGAATTTCTTCAGGAGGTGTTGCTCGTACGAGAGCGATTGGGTTACCAGTGTGGATGTTTGCGAACGTCTTGCGTGCGTTGGTCAGCACTGGAGAGGCAAAGTAAGATGTCGCCTTCTTCCAGTGGCAATTGTCCATTGGGGACCAAAATGGTCTTCCCGCGTTTCACCATCATGACGAGCGTGCCCTGCGGAACATCCATCTGTGAGAGCAAGTTGCCGTTTTCGAGCATGGCTTCTGTCAGTGTCACCTCGCGCAACTTCGACCCCAACTCTTCTGGAATCTCCACCCCAAACTCGTTTCCCGTTTTCTCTTCGGGCATGTCAAGGTTGAGCTTCTTGGCGGAGAGCGAGATGGTAGTACCCTGAATGGTAAGCGACAGCAGCGTTATGAAGAACACAATGTTGAACAGAATATCAGCACCCTCCACGCCATTGATTAGCGGATAGGTGGCAAAGATGATGGGAACAGCACCGCGCAGGCCCACCCAAGAGAGGAAAGTCTTGGCCTTGAAGGGTATGTTGCGATAGGGCAGCAGGCAGAGGTATACGCTCAGCGGTCGTGCAACGAGCATCATGAACACGGCAATGGCCAGGGCGAACAGGCTCACGCCGATGAGTTCGGACGGATTGACCAGCAGACCGAGCGTGAGGAACAACACGATTTGCAGCAGCCAGGTAAGGCCTTCCATGAAGGTGGTCATCTCGCGGCGATACGACAGACGGCAATTGCCCACCACAAGTCCTGCGATATACACCGCCAGGTAGCCGTTTCCATTCAGCAGGTCGGTCAGGGTGAAGGTGATGAACACCATGCTCAGCAGCAAAACAGGATAGAGTGATGGGTTCGGTAGGTTGATTCGATTGGCCAGCCACACGGCCAGTCGACCGGCACCGTAGCCCAATGCGCTGCCCAACACGAATTGTTCGGCCACATCGAACAACAGGTCTGTGAAAGAAAGTTCGCCTCCCGACAGTGCCACATTCATCAGTGCGATGGTGAGCATGTAGGCCATCGGGTCGTTGCTACCGCTCTCCAGCTCGAGCATTGGACGTAGCTTGTACTTCAGACCGATGCGCTGTGTGCGCAACAGACTGAAGACCGATGCCGAGTCGGTGGACGACATAGTGGCCGCCAGTAGCATCGACACGATGAGCGAAAGCCTGATATCCATCCCGGCCCACTGTGAGAGTGCAAAGATAAACCAGCCAGTGAGAACGGTGGTCATGATGACACCAAGTGTGGAGAGCAGCACACCCGGGCCGATAATGGGCTTGATTTCCTTAAACTTGGTGTCCATTCCTCCTGAAAAGAGAATGACGCTCAAGGCTATCATACCAATCATCTGCGTGTCTTTCGGACTGTCGAATGTCAAGCCGAGGCCCTCGTTGCCAAAGCCCATGCCGGTAAAAAGGAACAGCAGCAGGGTGGGGATGCCGAACCGATAGCCCGTCTTACTGATGAGAATGCTAATCAGCACGAGGAACGAGCCAAAGAGAAATATGTTTTCTGTTGTAAAGGTAATCATAGCGCGTTAAGCAAATGGTTTAAATGTATGTCATCTTGTGAACAACTTCACCGTCCTTGGTGATTCCATTTCCCATTTGCAAACTTACATAAAATTATTAAATTATATGTTTGATTGAGCAAGAAAAGCGCTTCTTCTTCATACGAATGTCATGAATAACTCATGCCATGAAAACATGCTTCCATGTATCGTAGTTGTCATTTCCTGTACATGTCAGCCTGATTGTCATTTATTTTTCGTATATTTGCAAGTGGTTATCATGAAATAACCATTGTTCACGCTATTTTATTTACAACCAGAAATATATTTTATTTTAATATGATTCTTACACTCATTGTACTTCTCGTCACGGTCATCATGTTTGTTGTTGGTCGTCTGCGTGCCGATATTGTGGCCTTGTGCGCCCTGTCAGTGTTGCTTTTAGCTGGTATTCTAACGCCTGAAGAGGCTCTCTCTGGCTTTTCTTCCAAGGTAGTCATCATGATGATTGGCTTGTTTGTGGTGGGAGGTGCCATTCTGCAAACAGGATTGGCCAAGGCTGCCAGCCAGCGCATCATACGCTTATCTAAGGGCAATGACATCAAACTTTTCTTGTTGGTCATTCTCACCACTTCTTTCATCGGCGCCTTTGTCAGCAACACAGGCACCGTGGCACTGATGATGCCCATCGTGGTGAGCATGGCGGCACAATCGAATACCAGTCCCGGCAAGCTGCTTATGCCACTGGCCTTTGCCAGCAGCCTGGGAGGTATGCTCACGCTCATTGGTACGCCGCCTAACCTTGTCATTCAGGAAGCACTCACCGACGCAGGTTTTGAACCATTGTCGTTCTTCTCGTTCTTTCCCATTGGCATCGTATGTATTACCTTAGGTATCATAGTGCTGTTGCCGCTGAGCCGTATATTCCTTGGCACGGAAAAGAAAGAAGGAAGGCGCAGGAAGTCCAAGAGCAAGAGCATGGACGAACTGGTGTCCGAATATCAGTTGCAAAGCTATACGGAGGCCTACCGCATTGGCAGTCATTCGCCACTGGTGGGAAAGACGGTAGCCCAGCTTGACCTGCGCAACAGGCATGGACTGTCGATTATCGAAATCAGGAAAGAACTAACCAATACCAATCGTATTATGCGGCAGGTCAAGCAAAGTGTGCCAAAGCCATCTACCGTGCTGCGCGTTGGTAACCTGCTGTACCTTGCAGGTGACACCGACAAGATGGAAGCCTTTGCTGCAGAAAATGGGTTGGCTAAGCTCGATGACAGTTCGGTTGACTTCTATGACATTGGTATGGCTGAGCTGGTGTTGATGCCCAATTCGCGCATCAATGGCATACGTCTCAAGGATTCGGGCATTGGCGAACAATACAATATCAATGTAGTCGGAATCCGCCGCCATGGCGATTATATGCTGAAGAACCTTGCCGATCAGAAGCTTTTGGCTGGCGACGTGCTGCTGGTGCAAGGCTTGTGGAGCAACATCGACAAGTTGGACATGGATGATAGCGACTGGGTGGTGTTGGGCAGGCCCATTGAACAAGCCAGCAAGGTAACGCTCAACTATAAGGCACCCGTTGCTGCGCTCATCATGTTGCTGATGGTATGCATGATGGTATTCGACTTTATTCCCGTTGAACCGGTTACTGCGGTCATCGTGGCGGGATTGCTTATGGTGCTTACAGGTTGTTTCCGAAATGTCGAGGCGGCCTACAAAACCATCAAATGGGAGAGCATCGTGCTCATTGCTGCCATGATGCCCATGTCCATTGCCTTGGAGAAGACGGGTGTTTCGACTCTTATATCCAGCTCGCTGGTCAATGCCTTGGGTAACATGGGTCCCATGGTGCTGCTGGCTGGGGTTTATTACACTACCACACTCTTAACCATGTTCATCAGCAACACCGCTACGGCCGTGCTCATGGCACCCATCGCCATGTCGGCGGCCTCACAGGTTGGAGTAAGCCCTTACGCCTTCCTTTTTGCCGTGACGCTGGGCGCCAGCATGTGTTTCGCGTCGCCTTTTTCCACGCCACCCAATGCGCTGGTGATGAAAGCCGGGCAATACCAGTTCATGGACTATATCAAGGTAGGTTTGCCCCTACAGCTGCTCATCGGTCTGGTGATGACGTTTGTGCTGCCCTTGCTGTTCCCGTTCTAAAGACTCTGCATGCTTTTCATGAGGCATGCTTGGCCTTCGTAACGCCCAATTTTATTGTTTTGACAACAGCATGGGCAAATGGGTTTGAAAGGTTGTGTGTGGAAATCACGATGCTCAACTATGATGAATTTTCTTGACAACGAACCTCTTCATATTTGACGTATTTCCCAACAACCTTTTCAGTCGTTGCAAATACGGTTAGCATGCGAATGGTTTATAAGTAATTATAATACAATAAGTTATAAATCTTTTCACTGCTGGCCTACTGTCTTTCATGCATTTTTAAGCCAAAAGCAATGCTTTAAGGTTGTAAATCGCATGCTTTTGTCCTGTTAACCCATGCCTATTGGTCGTCAAAAGGATGCATCTGTGTACACAAAACCATTACTTTATGGGCATAAAACAAGTTTTCTGACTCACCAATCATTTGCTTTGCACCCCGCGTGCCTATCATTTTTTTCCAGATGATCAATTTTGATAGGCCGTTTTTGATCCGTTTTTTTGCTAAAATTTTCAACATTTTCTGCGTTGTGATGTGGTTCATATCATTTTGCTTTGATGAATGATGATGTTGTATTCAGAATGACCATTGATTGTTGCGATGTTGACTGACAACGAAAAAAATACAGCAGATGGCTATTGGTTTTGCTGACAAACTGGTCGTGCGTCCCTACATTATTCTTATGACTGATTCACAATAGGCTACATTTGTTACCGCATAAGCATAGGATCTTGTAGTGAGAGCGACTTTTCTTGTAATTTTATAGAGATAAATAAGATTGTTTTGTAAATTTGCAAACAATCAAATTGAAATTATTTTTTATGCTGAAATCGTTTACTCTGCGACATATCTTCTTGTCAACACTCATGTTAGGTACCGCCACCTTGTGGGCCCAAGGTCCCAACCACACGGGAACCTATTACGAACGTACGAACGGAAAAACGGGTGCTGCGTTGAAGACAGCCTTCTTTCACGTCATTTCCGGTACCATTCACGGGTCTTATAATGGGCTTTGGGAGATTTATCATACGTCCGATCGGCGAGCTGACGGCAAACTTTACGACATCTATTCCAACACCACCAATTATGTCATTGGCAGTAGTGCGCAAGGGCATCCCTGTTCAGGTGAAGGAGACGGCTACAATCGGGAGCACACGGTGCCTAAGAGTTGGTTTTACAAAGCCAAGCCGATGTTGTATGACGCTCATCACATCCTGCCCTCGGATGGCTATGTGAACAATCGAAGAAGCAATTTTCCTTATGGCGAAACCAAGGGTGAAACGTACCAGTCGAACAACGGATTCAGCAAACTTGGAAGATGTACGTTGCCTGGTTATAGCGGAACTGTATTTGAACCCAACGATGAATACAAGGGCGATTTGGCTCGAATTTATTTCTACATGGTTACTTGTTATGAGAGTAGCGTGTCAAAATGGTCGAGTGGAAATGGGGGCGCCAACATCTTTTCGGGAAATGCCTACAAGCCGTTTGTCAAGTGGCAGATGGATATGCTGCTGCGTTGGGCGAAGAAAGATCCTGTGAGTGACAAGGAGATTAAACGCAATGAGGCGGTGGCAAAAGCTCAAGGCAACAGAAATCCGTTTGTTGACTATCCGGGGTTGGAGGATTATATCTGGGGCGATTCTGTGAATGTAGCATTCAGTTATGACCATTACCGCAGTGGTGGTAGCGTCGTTGTGCCTGATCCTACCCCAGACCCAACACCCCAACCGGGTGTGGATGGCGTGGTTTTCAATGAGTCGTTTGCATCGAGCAAGGGGATGTTCACTGTCGAGAACAAGCAATTGTCTAACGGCATGACTTACGTTTGGTCCAAATATGCGAAAAACAACGTGCAGTGTATAAAGGCATCTGCCTATGTCAATCGCGCCAACCAGGCTGCTGAAAGCTGGTTGGTATCGACGGTCATCGATTTAACAGCATACGAAAAAGTGCAAATGAGCTTTGAACAGGCTTGCAACTATTTAAAGAGTTACAGAAATAGGGGAGGAGAATTCTTGTCTGTGATGATACGAGTGGTAGGACAATCGACATGGACGAACTTGAATGTTGAGATTCCCGGACTTGATAATTGGACGTTCGTACAGACCAACCCCATCAACTTGAGTGCCTATGCTGGCAAGAAAATACAAGTGGCTTTCATCTATAAGAGTACCACTTCGTGTGCGCCAACCTGGGAAATCAGAAACTTGAAGGTGACAGGAAGTGTGCCTACGGGCATCTCTCGAGTAATTACCGACTGGCAAAAGCTGGATCCTGCGGCACCGATGTTTGATTTGTTTGGACAGCGGGTGCGCAGGAATTATAGAGGAGTGGTGATTCAACATGGCAGAAAACATCTCAAACGATAACGGCATTTAGTTGGGATAAATGGCGTGATACTGCTGAAAAAAATGTATCTTAGCAGAAAAATAGGAGGCTGTCATGAGAAATGGGTTTCTTTTATGTATTGTGTTTGCTCTTCTGGTGGGATGCTCATCAAGCCGTTTGACACCACAGCAGAAGGCCGTGAAGTCGGCTTGGACGGCGCAAAAGGTTCACGAGGTCATTGAAAATAAAAAGATGGCGGTGGATATCAATTATGTCATTCCTTTCCGTGGGGGGATGAAACATCTGGACTACGGGTATGACATCCGCCTGTCTGGTGACACGCTTTATTCTTATCTTCCCTACTATGGGCGTGCTTACAACATTCCATACGGGGGCGGAAAGGCTTTGGTGTTTGATGCTCCTATTCAGGATTATGCTGTCAGTAGCCCCAAAAAAGGGTTGACAAAAATGGACATCTATGTAGAAAACGATGAAGATCGATACGCATATATGATGGAAATTTTTGATAACGGACAGGTTAACCTGCTGATAAGGGCGCAAAAACGGGAGCAAATTTTGTTCAGAGGAAAACTCGTCATCAAGGATGAAAAGGAACAATAGCAAACGCATCGCCCTTCTTGCAGTCTGTGTTGGATGCGCATGGGCTGGTGGATTGGTGCCAGATGGCTTGTCCTATGAATTGATATGTCTTTAAAAAAATGTGCCAATCCATAGCTGTTTAAATCATGACCAACCAACGTTCACATTCCTATCGGCACCACCACCATCGCCATCACCACCACGGTTCAAGGTGGAAGAGAAGGCTGAAGGCAGTGGCTATTGTGGTGTCTGTTTTGTTTTTTGTGTTCTGTTCGGTGGTAATCTTTTTCCCCGAGCAGTACAGAAGTTTTCTTTCAGGCCTGCAAACTACGGCTTGGCAAAGCGGATTGCTGCCTCATCCCCGGAGCAAATATCATTATGATGGTATCGATGTTTCGCATCACCAAGGACCTATCGATTGGCCTTTGGTGGCCAGCGACACGTGCATTCAGTTTGTATACATCAAGGCTACCGAGGGCAGTACGCACGTCGATACGCTTTATCAGTACAATATACGAGAGGCTAAACGTGCGGGATTGTTGGTTGGGTCGTATCATTTTTTGACCTCTTCCAGTTCTATGCGTTCACAATTCAACAACTTTATCACTCAAGTTGACAGTACATCTCAGCATCTTTTGCCCATGGTTGATGTGGAATGGTCGGGGGTAAAAGGGTGGAATAAGCGCCAAATACAGGACAGTTTGGCTGTTTTTCTATGGTTGGTGAAGCAACATTACGGTTCGTATCCGCTACTTTATGCGGATAGTCGCTTCTATAACGCCCATCTTTCGCCCCGTTTTGATAAGCTGCCCCTATTCATTGCCCATTATAGTGATGAGGCTCCCGTGGTGAAGGGCGCTCATCGGCACTATATATGGCAGCGCGATCAGCATGGATGGGTGAGTGGTATCAATCGTGAAGTGGATTTGGATGCGTTTGCATCTGGCACGACAATCACCGATATCCTGCTTCCAATAAAATCGAATGAATAATGACTTCTGGCAAGAAAATGATATTCTAAGAGGTAAAAAACTGTCTGCCGAAGCCATTCATTGTGGTTTATTCTCGAAAGGAATATTAGTTTTTATCTTGATAATGATAGGAGCGGGGTGGATTTATTGCAGCTCCAATTCCACTGGGCAGTGGTCACTTCCTAAAATCTCAGTGTGTATTTTGGCGTCAACGAGTCGTTCTTTGAGCCGTTCTGAAATGAGAAAATAGTCGATACGCCAGCCGGCATTCTTTTCTCTTGCACGGAATCTGTACGACCACCACGAGTATGTTACTTGCTCAGGATAGAGATGACGAAAGGTATCTACAAAGCCATTGTTAAGCAAAATGGTCATCTTTTCACGCTCTTCGTCCGTAAAACCGGCATTACGGCGATTGGTCTTGGGGTTCTTCAGGTCGATTTCTTCATGGGCAACGTTCAGATCTCCGCAGATAATCACTGGTTTGATGGCATCCAGTTGTTTGACGTAAGCTCGGAAATCGTCTTCCCATTGCATGCGATAGTCAAGTCGGCGAAGCTCATCTTGTGAGTTGGGAACATAGACGGTGATTATGAAAAAGTCCTCCATCTCCAAGGTTATCACTCGTCCTTCGTGGTCGTGTTTGTCTATTCCCAAGCCATACGTCACGTTCAGCGGTTTGTGTTTGGTGTAGATGGCGGTACCCGAATAGCCTTTCTTGTCGGCATAGTTCCAGTACGATTGGTAGCCTTCAAACTGCAAGTCCAATTGGCCTGCCTGCATTTTGGTTTCTTGCAGGCAAAAAAAGTCAGCGTCCAAATGATGGAATGATGCTTCAAAATCCTTCTTCACACAGGCCCTCAGCCCGTTAACATTCCATGAGATAAACTTCATATACTTAGATTAATCGTAAATAATTGCGTTTGGCAATCCCCAAGTTGCCGTCTTATGTTGGTTTTGAGATGGCCGAATTGTCGTCCAATTGCTTGTTGATGATGGGAAAATAGTGTAATGTTGGATGCGAGATGTCAAACACGATAGGTGTGAATGTGCTTATATTCTCTTTGATTCCCCTCGCAGAAGATTCATAAACTCCTCACGAGTTTTAGCCTGATTGAAGGCACCACTGAACGCACTGGTGGTGGTGATGGAGTTTTGTTTCTCCACTCCGCGCATCTGCATGCACATGTGTTTGGCCTCAATCACCACCATCACTCCCAAGGGTTTGAGCGCACTTTGGATGCAATCTCCGATTTGTTGCGTCAAACGTTCCTGCACTTGCAGACGATGACTGTATATGTCAACCACGCGAGCTATTTTGCTTAATCCGGTGATGTGCCCGTTGGGGATGTAGGCTACATGCACTTTTCCGTAGAAAGGCAGCATGTGGTGCTCGCACATGGAGAAGAAATCAATGTCTTTGACGATGACCATTTGATTGTATTTCTCATCAAACAGCGCATCAAGAAGCACTTGCTTGGGGTCTTGTGCGTAACCTCTTGTCAGCACTTGCATGGCTTTTGCCACACGCATGGGTGTCTTCTGTAAGCCTTCGCGCTGTGGGTCTTCGCCGAGGAGTGATAATATTTTTTCGTAATGTGAGGCCAGTTCGTCAAGGCCTTCACGAAATTCAGTCTCTGAATTCATGTGTGTCTTCGTTCCTATAGTTTAATACTGTACAGTGATTTTGCCGCGTACAATGCTGGCTTGGTTGTATCCAAGACCTTTCACTTGCTTGAGAATGTGCGCCGCTTCTTCATAACTTCGATAGTTACCTACGCGGCAAATCCATCTGGGAGAATAGAAATGAACGTAAACCGGCTCATTAGGAAACGTCTGTTTGATTTTGTCTCTGGCGGTTTCTGCTCGTTGTCTGTCGGCACGCGAGTTGCCTCCAGCATAGACTTGCACACGGTATCCATTGATTTTATACCCCTTACGCATCACTTTTTTGCGCATGTCGATGGTGGGAATCTCCATCTCATTTGTCGAAGTATCTTCGTTTTGCAGTCGTTTATCTTCATGCTTAGCCGTGGAATCATGTTTCGTTTCAGTTTCCTCTTTTGACTTCTGACCATTCTTCTCCGCCGGGTTTGTTGTTACTGCATGCGTGTTTTGATTCTTCGTTGATGCGACATTTTTTACGTTTTGCGCTTTGTTATCAGTTCTGCCAGTCTGTGTTGTAGCGGTTTTTGCTTTTCCGTTAACCAATTCGTCGATATCCTTACTCTGGCTAACTTTGACAGATGCTTTTCCTGGCTCCTTCTTCTGAAGATGCTCAAGGAAAGTCTGTGCATCAGCAAATGTTACTGAACAAATGATGATGATGAATAAAGTGACGAATTTCTTCATTTTTCTTGATTGTTAATTCAAAAATATCGAGTGAGACAAAGGCTCACGATTGGATGGGCCTTGCCTCACTCAACATGAGTGGAGTCTTATTTCTTCCAAGCGTCAATGATGCCCTTGAAGTCGGCACATTTAAGTGATGCACCACCAATCAGACCGCCATCGATGTTTTCTTTAGCGAACAATTCAGGTGCATTGCTGGCTTTGCAGCTGCCTCCGTACAAGATTGTAGTGTCCTGAGCCACCTCGTTACCATACTTCTCAGCGACGATTGAACGAATATAGGCATGAATCTCTTCTGCCTGATCGGCTGTTGCAGTCTTTCCAGTACCAATAGCCCAGATGGGTTCGTAGGCGATAATGATGTTCTTGAACTCCTCTTCAGAAAGGTTAAATACAGAACCTTCGAGTTCTGCCTTTACCACTTCGTTCTGCTTGTTGGCCTCGCGTTCCTCTAAAGTCTCGCCAATGCAAAAGATAACCTTCAGGCCATTCTTCAATGCCAACTGCACTTTCTCTTTCAATATTTCTGGAGTTTCCTTGTAATATTGACGTCTTTCAGAGTGTCCAAGAATGACATATTGTGCTCCAGTGCTTTTTACCATCTCTGCAGAAACCTCACCTGTGTAGGCTCCTTTTTCCTTATCGGCACAGTTCTCAGCACCCAGACCTACCAAGTTTTTATCCAATACGTCTGCTACACATGCCAAGTGAATGAACGGTGTGCAGATGATAACGCCGCAGTTGGGCTTTTCAGCTACTAATGCTTCATTGATTTCTTTTGCTAAAGCAACACCTTCTTGCAGGTTCAGATTCATCTTCCAGTTGCCTGCTACGATTTTTTTTCTCATTTTACTATTCTTTTTTTAGAGTTGATTTATTATCTTTTTCTTTCTGTTGAAAGCGTTTTTCTTTCTTTTTCTTGAACTTCAACCACTTGCTCCAGGCCCAAAGACGGTCGGCAACGGTCAGCAACATCAATGGCAGGATGAACCACAAGAAGATTTCAGTAATCCTGGTTGGCACACTGTTGGCCGGCATTTGCCCAATCACTTCTTCGTTCAGCGGCCGTTGCATATCGACTTCTTTCGGCAAGTCGTTGTGGCTCCATTTCCTAATGATGGTTCCTTTCTTCAGTAAAAGCAGCCCAGGATTACTCCTGATGATGGTCTTCAGCGTGGTTTCGTCAGTCATGCAGAACGGATATTCGGCACCCGTTAGATCCTGCCAACGCTTGATGTGCGGCTCGGTACTTGACGTGAGGCAATAAAATGGATAATTGTACGTCTGTGCATACTCGTAGATCCTGTCAATATCGCCGAAGTTTGAATCGTCTGCATATTCCAGATGAGGCGAGATGAGCAAGAAGGTGTAACTCGTATCGTTCAACACTTCCTGCGTGAGGTCATCTCCCTGCTGGGTTTGTATGCTGAAGTCGTGTATGGGAGGCACGTACCCTTTCGCCGTCTGTACGGTCTTACTGTCCACGAAAGTCCAAGTGGAGTCAGGATAATTCTCCAATGTAAACTCCTTCGTCACGCCATTTTTTTTCAGCAAGAACGTTGTTTCAAACTTGGGTTGCTCCGCTCCTTCTGGAATCACCATGCCCTCTTGGATGTTGGCTCCCACATGATAAGGCCTGAAATCGAACAGTGGCAGCTTGTACAGACAATACAGACTGGACACGATGATGAAGAAGATGGTATAGTTGAACACAATCCATTGGTTGGGCCTTGATATGAAACGCCACATGCGTGTCGGCCAAATGGCCAAGACGATGGCACAACCCAGCAGCACAATGTTCTTCAACAATGTATCCGTATTGCTCAGTTTGATGGCGTCACCAAAGCACCCGCAGTCGCTAATGGGATTGGCGATGGCCAACCACAGCGTCACTACTGTCATGATTGCCATGAAAACCAGCGTGATTTTCGACACCACTCGCCGCCTGATGGCCAGCAGGATGAACACGCCTAAGCAGAATTCCAAAGCCGACAGAACCACCGAAGCTCCCAACGTCATCCAGTCGGGAACCATGCCTTGCCATGCCAATGCTTCCAGATAGTCTTCTATCTTATATTGTGTCCCTAATGGGTCAATTGCCTTGACATATCCTGATAGGATGAATGTCACCCCCAGGAGCAGGCGGCAAACGTTGGTCGATATCGTCTTGAGTTTATTCACTGAACCTGATGACGCCGAAGACAGCGTAGTTGATGATGTCCATCAAATTGGAATCGATGCCCTCAGAAACGAGTGCCTGTCCATGGATATCTTCCAGTTCTTTGATTCGTTGTATCTTTGTCAAGATAAAGTCTGTGTAACTACTCACGCGCATCGAGCGCCAAGCCTCATCGTAGTCGTGGTTCTTTTTCACCATCAGTGTGAGCGCTTCACTCGCATGTTGGTCGTACAGGGCCATGGCTTGCTCGGTGTTGATGTCTATTTCGTCAACGAATCCCTTCTCCAGTTGAATCAGTCCCACGATGCCATAGTTAATCAAGGCCATGAATTCCGGGCGGATGCCTTCGTCTATCATGGCTTGTTTTTTGATTTCCAACGAGCGTATGCGCTTGGCTTTGATGAACAGCTGGTCTGTCAATGACGACGGACGCAGAATGCGCCACGACGCACTGTAATCGTGAAGTTTCTTCTCAAAGAGCGTGCGACATTCGGTCAGCACCTTCTTGAACTGCTCTTCTGTCTTCGTATTGTTCATATTTACTGTTTGCAAAATTAGTCAATTCTCATGAAATATCCAAAGGAAGTGGATGTCGATTTTTTGCTGACAAACATGTGAAGAACGAGTTGGCAGGTTCAAAACGAAAAAAATGAAGAATCGCTTTGCGGGGTTATCTCTCGCCAGTCGTTCTTCATTCTCTGTCCTTTGCGCAACTCTCCAGGTTGCGTGGCGTGTCTGAAACCAGTTCTATATCCCCTGTTTCTGCCGCATCCTAATCATTCGCACCACACCGCACATGGCCTCGTAGCGCGCCTTCAGCGAGTCGCGTTCCACCCTCATCATGTTGGCTTTGTACAGATTCGATTCCATGGGGATGCTTCTCAAAACAGTTTGTAGTGCCGAGTCGGTCTGAGCAATGTCGGCCTGTGCCTGCTTCAAGGAGGCGTTTTGCCAAATGCGTAGGGCCTCCTTGCGGCTCTCTATGGCTTTGGGAAACTGCATGCGCAACGCCATGATGGAGTCGAGTGCTTCGTTATAGCAACCGTCCTTATATAAGGTCTTGATTTGAGAGAGCAATCTTGCTGCTTTTTCGTCTTCAGATGGTGTGCACGAACAGATGAGAAGCGTACACAGAATCAACCACATATATTTCTTCATATCGCAAAAATACGATTTTTCTCTTTCATAGCATCCAAAACATGGCTAATTTTTAGTAACTTTGCAGCCACTTAAGAAGTTTTATAGTTTCAACATGCGTAATCTCTCCAATGCCGACTTGGCTCATCTCCTTGATCAACCTATCTTTCATCACCTATCCGCTGTGGCCGATGACTTGCAGCTGGAATGCTATGTAGTGGGTGGCTATGTTCGCGACCTTTTTCTCGAACGACCGTCCAACGACATCGATGTGGTGGTGGTAGGCAGCGGAATTAAAGTAGCCGAGGCTTTGAAGCAGCGGCTGGGCAAGCAAGCCCATCTGTCGGTATTTCGCAATTTTGGAACGGCGCAAGTGAAGTATCGGGGGCTGGAAGTGGAGTTTGTGGGTGCCCGAAAAGAGAGCTACAGCCACGATTCACGCAAGCCCGTAGTGGAGGATGGCACCTTGGAGGACGACCAAAACCGGCGTGATTTCACCATCAACGCCATGGCCATCTGCCTCAACGAGGCGCGGTTTGGTGAACTGGTCGATCCGTTTGACGGTCTGTTGGATATGGAAGACGGCATCATTCGCACGCCGCTCGATCCCGACATCACCTTCTCCGACGATCCATTGCGTATGATGCGCTGCGTGCGTTTCGCCACACAATTGAAGTTTTTCATCGAGGATGAAACCTTTGAGGCATTGCAGCGCAACCGGGAACGCATCAAGATTGTCAGTGGGGAGCGTATCGCTGACGAACTGAACAAAATCATGATGACCGACCAACCCAGTCGGGGATTCGTAGAACTGTATCGCTGTGGACTGCTCGATCTTATCTTACCCGAGTTCACTCTCATGGATATCGTGGAAACAAGGAACGGCAGAGCGCATAAAAACAATTTCTATCATACCCTGGAGGTGGTTGACAACATTTGCCAACATACCGACAACTTGTGGCTTCGGTGGGCCGCTTTGTTCCATGACATCGGGAAACCACGCAGTAAAAGGTGGGATGTTAAGGCCGGATGGACGTTTCATAACCATAATTACATTGGCTCCAAGATGATTCCGGGCATCTTTAGACGGCTCAAATTTCCCATGGACAGCAAGATGAAGTATGTGCAAAAAATGGTTGATATGCACATGCGTCCCATCGCTATCGCCGATGAAGAGGTGACCGACAGTGCCGTTCGTCGCTTGATGAACGATGCCGGTGACGATATTGACGGCCTCATGACGCTGTGCGAAGCCGACATTACCAGTAAGAACGCACAGCGCAAACAGCGTTTTTTGGACAACTTTCGCATGGTACGCGAGAAGTTGGATGACCTGAAAGAACGCGACTACAAACGCCTGTTGCAGCCTTGCATCGACGGAAACGAAATCATGGAAATGTTCCACTTGCAGCCATCGCGCGAGGTGGGGACGCTGAAACAGACCTTGAAAGACGCGGTGCTTGATAACAAGGTGCCGAACGAACGCGAACCATTGATGGCTCTTTTGATTGAAAAAGCCAAAAAAATGGGGTTGGACGTACCTCAAAAATAAGCGTGAAGGAACAGCAGTTTTGTCAATATTTTTGGTCATTTCAAAACTTGCATTTTAGAAAAAATCCAGCCAATAATAGCTTCAAAAATCACTTTCTGATGCCCTTGTTTGGCCAAAAGCATTGACTTTGGTCTTCTATAGCATGCTTTTTGCCCTCGAAAAGCATACCCGTTGCAGGTCAAACTCAATGCTCTTGGCGTGCAATTTGCATGCTTTTGAGATAACGTTCATAGGGAATTAAGCAGGAAGTTGCTGTGGGTGAAGCATATACAAAATTCGCGTATTTTCGACCAAGAAGGCAGTTGCTTGTAAATACGCGAGTATTAGAGCGGGTTTGCAAGATTTTTCAACATCCCAGGCAACCCGTTTTTGACATTTTGGAGGGGGTGAAATATCATCGATATCAACGCTCACTTTCATCTTTCTCGAATCCGTTTGATGTGCATGTTTTAACATTTTTGTTCCAATGAAGAATGTTTGCATCCACTTGATGTAAATCCTCTATTTTCGTTATTTGCAGATAATATATGTTAAATGTATGTGGTATTGATGCCATAGTGAGAAAAAATCATGTAAATTTGCATGACAAAAACTTATAGACTTTCAATAGTTTTCAAATGAGTTCTTATTGTATGTTTTTTTGAGAAAGTATGAAAAATAATAGATTATATAAAGGTATGAGACAAAAAAGTATGTTTTTGTTTGCAGCCATGGCTGCACTCTTGGTTTCGTGTGGCGGTAAACCCAACATGAAATTCGGTGACAACGAATACCCTGTCACGCAGATAGAGGCGACGGGGTCTACAACCCAAACCACTTATCCGGCCGTGATTAAAGGTATTCAAGACGTTGAGATTCGGCCGAAGGTATCGGGATTCATTACAAAACTGAACGTGAAAGAGGGCCAAACCGTAGGCAAGGGTCAGGTGTTGTTCGTGATAGACAACAGTACTTATCAGGCATCGGTACGCCAAGCGCAGGCTGCCGTGAACTCAGCCAAATCGCAACTCAACACGGCTAAGTTGACATACGAGAACAGTGAGCAGTTGTTCAAGAGCAATGTCATAGGCCAATACGAATTACAATCAGCTCAAAACACTTACGCAACGGCGCAGGCAGCGGTGGCTCAGGCACAAGCTGCACTGGCTTCGGCTAAGGAGATGCTGAGCTTCTGCTATGTGAAGAGTCCGGCGGCAGGTGTCGTTGGCAGTCTTCCTTTCAAGGTGGGGGCCTTGGTGAGTGCCTCAAGTCCCACGCCGTTGACCACCGTTTCCAACAACAGTACTATGGAGGTTTACTTCTCCATGACAGAAAAAGACGTGCTGGAAATGACCAAGACATCGGGCAACGTGTCGGCTGTCATCGCATCGATGCCAACGGTAAAATTGCAGATGGCCGATGGCACCATCTACAACCAGCCTGGCAAGGTGGTGAAGATGAGTGGTGTGATAGACCAAACTACGGGTACCTTGACACTGATTGCTCACTTCAATAATCCAGATCGGTTGTTGAAGAGTGGCGGATCGGGATCTATCATCGTGCCACGGGTAAGCAACCAAGCCATCGTTATTCCGCAGTCGTATGCAACTGAGGTGCAGGATAAGATTTTTGTGTATACGGTTGGCAAGGACAACAAAGCCAAATACACGGAAATCAAGGTGGCACCGCAAAACGATGGACAAAACTATATCGTGACAGAGGGACTGAAAGTAGGCGACCGCATCGTTACCAATGGCATTACAAAGTTGAGCGATGGTATGGAAATCAAGCCCATCACACAGGCGCAGTACGCCAAGAAAATAGCTGATGCAGAGAAGCTTGGTGAGATTCAGGGTGACTACGGAAAGATGAAAGAGGCCTTTAAATAAAGGTGCATTTGATGGGTTGGGGTAAGAACCGGCCAGTCATGAATGCTGAAAAGTAAGCGAGAAAACAACAACGAATTATGACATTTACGAAATTTATCAAGCGACCGGTATTGTCAACGGTGATCTCCGTGGTCATCGTAATCTTGGGATTCATCGGACTGTCCACGCTTCCCATCGAACAATATCCGGATATAGCGCCACCAACCATTTCGGTATGGACCAGTTACATCGGCGCAAATGCTGAGACGGTGAAAAACTCTGTGCTCGCTCCCCTTGAGGAAAGCATCAACGGAGTGGAGAACATGGAGTACATGACCTCGCAGGCTACCAACGCCGGTGGGGCGCAAATTACCATTTATTTCCGTCAGGGAACCAATCCAGACATGTGTGCCGTCAACGTGCAGAACCGCGTTTCGCAGGCTCAAGCCTTACTGCCGGCAGAAGTAAACCGCGTGGGTGTGACCGTATCCAAGCGTCAGACCTCGCAGGTGTTGATGTACACGCTGACGTCGGAAGGTGGCAAATACGATGATAGGTTTTTAACCAACTACAACAACATCAACATCATTCCGGCCATCAAGCGTGTTCAAGGCGTGGGTGACGTGCAGAGTCCGGGTATGAAAACCTACTCCATGCGTATCTGGCTGAAGCCTGATGTGATGAAACAGTATGGCTTGATGCCATCTGACATCGCAGGTGCATTGGCCGAACAAAACGTGGAAGCTGCCCCTGGTTCGTTCGGCGAACAGAGCAACATGGCCTACGAGTATGTGATGCGCTATAAAGGTCGTCTGAAAACAGCCGAGGAGTTTGGCAACATTATCTTGCACAGTACGCAGACGGGACAGACCTTGAAGTTGAAAGATGTGGCAAAGATAGAACTTGGTGGGTTGACTTATGCCGTGAGCATGCGCAACAACAACCAACCATCGTCCATGGGTATGGTTCAACAAATTGCGGGTTCGAACGCCAACGACATTGCTAAAGCTGTGAAAGCTGAATTGGAAAATCAGGCTAAGAACTTCCCGCCGGGCATGGAATACAAGATTAACTATGATGTGACCGAGTTCCTTTACGCTTCTATCGAGGAGGTTGTCAAGACATTGGTCATTACCTTGCTGCTGGTATTCTTGGTGGTTTACATCTTTTTACAGGACTTCCGTTCTACCTTGATTCCGATGATTGCCGTTCCGGTGTCACTGATAGGAACATTCTTCTTCTTGCAATTGTTTGGATTCTCCATTAACTTGCTGACGCTGTCGGCCCTGTTGCTGGCGATAGCCATCGTGGTTGACGACGCCATCGTGGTGGTTGAGGCTGTGCATGCCAAGTTGGATTTGGGGTATAAGAGTGCTTTGACCGCCAGCATTGATGCGATGAACGAAATTGCGGGTGCCATTATTTCCATCACGTTAGTGATGGCTGCGGTATTCGTTCCGGTGTCGTTCATCGGTGGAACATCAGGAACGTTCTACCGAGAGTTTGGTGTCACCATGGCGGTGTCAATCATCATATCGGCCTTGAACGCATTAACGCTCTCGCCAGCATTGTGTGCCCTCATTCTGAAACCAAAGAATGAGGATGGCACCGAGCGCGAGATGAGTAGGATAGATCGTTTTCATGCGTCGTTTAATACCAGTTATGAGAAGGTCTTGGGTAAATACAAAAATCGATTGCAAAAGCTGGTTAGGAAGCCTGTTCTCACGGGTGTCTTCATCTTGGTGGGTGCAATAGCCTTGCTCTTGACCATGAAAACAACCAAAACAGGATTGGTTCCGGATGAAGATACGGGTACGCTGTTCTGTACGGTGTCTATGCCTCCGGCAACAAGTGCCGTGCGCACGCAGCAGGTGATCGACCAGGTTGATGCTATGTTGGCCAGCAATCCGGCCATTCAGAGCCGCGAACAGCTGCAAGGATATAACTTCATTGCCGGGCAAGGGTCTGACCAAGCTACCTTTATTATCAAGTTGAAGCCTTTCAGTGAGCGTAACATGGGGCAAAGTGCCATGGCGGTTTTAGGTATGATATACAAGCAGACGGCTCAGATTAAGGATGCTCAAATCTTGGCATTCGCACCTCCTATGATTCCTGGTTTCGCCTTGAGCAACGGTGTTTCCTTAGTGTTGCAGGACAAAACGGGTGGCGATTTGAATAAATTCTTCCAAGTAACCAAGGCTTATTTGGCCGAATTGAACAAGCGTCCAGAGATACAAATGGCCATGACCTCGTACAATCCAAACTATCCTCAGTATCTGATTGATGTTGATGTGGCTAAATGTAAGCAGGCAGGCATATCTCCTGCCACCGTCTTGAGTACGCTTCAGGGATATTACGGTGGCATGTACGCCTCTAACTTCAATGCATACGGCAAGTTGTATCGTGTCATGATTCAGGGCGATGTGTCCAGTCGTGAGCGTCCGGAAGGACTGAATGACATCTATGTTCGTACACCTGGCGGCATGGCACCCGTGCAAAGTTTCATTTCGATGAAGCGTGTTTTCGGCCCATCAAATATCAATCGATTCAACATGTTTACGAGTATCAACGTACAGGTAACACTGAATAGCGGTTATTCCACAGGTGAAGCCATTCAAGCCATCAAGGAAGTTGCTGCGACAGACTTGCCTCAAGGCTATGGATACGACTTCTCTGGCTTGTCAAGGTCAGAGAGTGAATCGAGCAATGTCACTGGCATAATATTTGTATTGTGCTTCTTATTCGTGTATTTGATATTGGCAGCGCAGTACGAAAGTTACCTGTTGCCCTTCGCAGTTATCCTCTCTATACCGTTTGGATTGGCGGGTGCTTTCCTCTTCACGCAGTTGTTTGGACACAATAATGACATCTACATGCAGATTTCTTTGATTATGTTGATAGGTTTGTTGGCCAAGAATGCCATTTTGATTGTGCAGTTCGCACTTGAAAGAAGGCGCACCGGTATGGCCATCACATGGTCTGCCATTCTCGGATCGGGTGCTCGTTTGCGCCCTATCTTGATGACTTCATTGGCTATGGTCATCGGTTTGTTGCCCATGATGTTTGCCATGGGCGTGGGAAAGAATGGTAATCAAACGCTGGGTGCGGCCGCTGTAGGAGGTATGTTGATTGGTACGCTCTGTCAATTGTTTGTTGTTCCGGGTTTGTTTGTCATCTTCCAGGCATTGCAGGAGAGGTTCACACCGATTAAGTTTGATGATGAAGAGAATTCTGAAGCAGAGGCTGAACTGCAGCAATATGCGCGTCGCCCGGTAGGAATCACAGTAGATGAGTATAATAAGGAATAGTGATGAAAAAACAAAATATAATGATTATGGGACTTGCAGCATTGGCATTGACCAGCTGCAAGAGCCTCTATGGAACGTACCAACGCCCCAATGTGAACACCAAGGGAATCGTTCGTGATTCGCTTTCGATGACAGATACGTTGGTTGTGACGGACACTACGAGCTTTGGTAACATGCCATGGCGCAGTGTGTTTACCGATCCACAATTGCAAACGCACATAGAAAGGGCATTGACCAACAATGTAGATCTTCTGAATGCTGCGCTGAACGTGAAGATGGCTGAGGCACAATTGAAGGCAGCCAGGTTGTCTTTTCTTCCTTCTTTCACCTTTGCTCCCCAGGGAACTATCGCTTCTTGGGATGGTGGAAAGGCCATTTCAACTTATCAATTGCCCGTTGCTGCCAGCTGGAATGTTGACCTATTTGGCAATTTGCTCAGTCAGAAACGTGCCGCACAGGTAGCATTATTGGCCACAAAGGACTATCAGACGTTGGTCAAAACCAATATTATCAGCGGGATAGCGAATATGTATTATACCCTTTTGATGCTCGACAAGCAGCTCGAAATCGTCAACAACATGCAAGAATTGACCAAGGAAACGTGGGACAAGATGAAGGTATTGAAGGATCTTGGACGTGGTATTCGGTCGACAGGTGTGCAGAGTGCCGAAGCAAACTACTATGCTGTGGAGGCCAAAAAGACCGATTTGGTGCGCCAGATACGTGAAACGGAGAACGCTTTGTCGCTCTTGATGGGACAACCGGCACAGAGTATTTCGCGCGGAAGGCTTGAGAATCAGGCTCTGCCCACGAACTTATCTACCGGCATCGGTATCCAGTTGCTGGCCAATCGTCCCGACGTTCATGCAGCTGAGATGCAATTAGCCGAATGTTTCTATGGCATAGAAACCGCTCGAAGCCGATTTTATCCAAGTCTAACGATTGCTCCTACCGGCATGTTTACCAACAGTGCGGGAGCTGCAGTCATCAATCCAGGCAAATGGATGCTGTCGGCTGTCGGCAGTTTGGTGCAGCCTATTTTCCAAAAAGGAAAGATTATTGCAGGTCTACGCGTTGCTGAAGCGCAATATGAAAAGGCCTACAACACATGGCAGAACAGCATTTTCAAGGCAGGAAATGAAGTGAGTAACGCACTTGTGCTTTACCATTCGTCGGATGAAAAGAGCAAGATTGAGGCTAAACAAATACAAACTCTGCAACAAAATGTGGAGGATACCAAGCTTCTTTTAAGTCAGTCGAGCAGTACATACCTTGAGGTAATCACTGCTCAGCAAACCCTTCTCAATGCGCAGATGGCTAAGATTACGGACGATTTTCACAAGATGCAGGCTGTTGTAAACCTCTATCAGGCCCTCGGAGGCGGCGTGAAAGAATAGGGTAGGATGGTTGATAAGTCGACAAAGTAGGGCCCATTAGGTAAATTAGACTGGTCACATAAAGCCCGACCCGCATGATGTACCAACTTATCAACTAACAAACTATAAACTAAAAAACTAAAAATTATGGCATACGATATCAGTGAGAAAGCGGAAATATCACCCAAAGCGAAGATTGGAAACAATTGTGAAATCTTCCCTTTCGTATATATTGAAGAAGATGTAGTGATAGGAGACAACTGTGTGATTTATCCCTTTGTCAGCATTTTGAAGGGAACTCGCATGGGAAGCAACAACACCGTGCATCAATGTTCGGTGATGGGAGCCCTTCCACAGGACTTTGAATTCAAGGGAGAAAACACCGAATTGATTATTGGAAACAACAACATCATTCGTGAAAATGTAGTCATCAATCGGGCAACCCATGCGGGAGGACAGACCGTCATCGGCCATGACAACTTCTTAATGGAAGGAACTCACATCTCACATGATACCAAAGTAGGTAATCAATGTGTGTTTGGATATGGAACAAAGATTGCCGGTGACTGTGAAATTGGCAATGGAGTGATTTTCAGTTCGAGTGTCATCGAGAATGCGAACACACGCGTTGGCGACTATGCCATGATACAAGCTGGTACCACGTTCTATAAAGACGTGCCGCCGTACATCATTGCTGGCGGTGTACCGGTAAGCTATGGAGGTCCCAACAAGACCATGTTGGAAACGTATGGCATCACAGAAAAGGTTCAGAGTCACATAGCCAATGCTTACCGCCTGATATTCCATGGCCAAACAAGTGTGTTTGATGCGGTGCTGCAAGTAAAGGAACAGGTTCCCGGCGGTCCTGAAATTGAAAACATCATACGTTTCATTCAGGCGACAAAAGCAGGAATCATCGGTAAACTTTAGTTCGCATCGAACACATTTATATAAAGAACAGGATAGGTTGGCGCAATAGCTTTCCTATCCTTTTTTAATGCTGTCAACAAAATACCTGTGTATGCTTACGTCCTCATCCAGCTCGGGATGGAAGGCCGTGACCAGCTGATGGCCTTGCCGGGCGGCCACAATGTGTCCGTTGACCGTAGCCAACGCCTCGGCCTCGCCATATACTTGATTGATATAAGGGGCGCGGATAAAGGTCATGGGGATGTCGTTTTCAATGCCTTTGAATGATGATACGGTGCGAAAACTGCCCAACTGTCTGCCATAAGCGTTGCGGCAAACGTCAATGTCCATTGTGGAAATGCGTGAAGCCGCTTGTCCATTCTCTTGTTTTGCCAGCAAGATAAGTCCTGCGCAAGTGCCAAATACCGGCAATCCCTCACGGATTTCACGCTGTATGGATGTCAGCAAATCGAGGTCGTGCAGCAACTTCACCATTGTGGTGCTCTCTCCACCGGGAATAATCAGACCGTCTTTCGGCTGCTGCCAGTCGTCTTTGTTCCTAACCTCAAACGTTTCTACGTCCAAAGAACGGAGCATTCGTTCGTGTTCGACGAATGCTCCTTGTAATGCCAATATCGCTATTTTCATCTGTTTACTTTCCTCTTTCTGCCATCAGCACTTCAATCTCGTGTTCGTTGATGCCCACCATGGCTTCACCAAGGTCTTCTGACAGCTCGGCCAACCGCTTCGCATCGTTGTAGCTGGTCACAGCTTGAACGATGGCAGCTGCGCGCTTGGCTGGATTGCCCGATTTGAATATGCCCGAACCCACGAACACTCCTTCAGCTCCAAGTTGCATCATCAGGGCTGCATCGGCAGGAGTTGCTACACCACCGGCGGCAAAGTTCACCACAGGCAGCTTGCCGTTTTCGTGTACATACTGTACCAATTCGTAGGGAACCTGCAATTGTTTGGCGGCCTCGTACAGCTCATCTTCAGCCATAGAGGTAAGTCTTCTGATTTCAGCCTGCATCATGCGCATGTGCGTCACAGCCTGAACCACGTCGCCAGTACCTGGTTCTCCCTTGGTTCTGATCATGGTTGCGCCTTCAGCAATGCGTCTGAGCGCCTCACCAAGGTTCTTTGCACCGCAGACAAAAGGTACTTCAAACTTGGTCTTATCAATGTGATAGACATTGTCTGCGGGCGAGAGTACCTCGCTCTCATCGATGTAATCAATCTCAATGGCCTGCAAAATCTGAGCTTCAACAAAGTGTCCGATGCGGCATTTGGCCATCACCGGAATGCTTACGGCCTGCTGAATGCCCTTGATCATGTGCGGGTCGCTCATGCGCGAAACGCCTCCTGCCGCGCGAATGTCGGCCGGTATGCGCTCGAGAGCCATCACCGCACAGGCTCCGGCTTGTTCTGCGATACGTGCTTGCTCGGGTGTTGTAACGTCCATGATGACACCTCCCTTGAGCATTTGTGCTAAATTACGATTCAGTGTTTGTCTTTCAGTTGTTTTCATTTTATTTGTTTTTGTCGGTAAATACTTGGTGTTGAGTTTCCCATCTTCTTGAAAAACTTCGTGAAATGCGACTGTGAGTTGAACCCTAACGCGTACGCTATCTCTTGAACGGTCTTGCTGGTGGTGTCCAATAAGAACTTGCTTTCGTGAAAAACGTGTTCATCGATGAGGGTCTTCGGCGTTTTCTGTACGATGCGTTTGGTCACCTGTCCCAGGTAACGGGGACTCACGTTCAGCATGTCGGCATAAAACCGCACGTCGTTGTTGGTGGCATAATGTGTCGATACGGCTTTCATGAACGCGTTGAGCAGCTCGCTTCCTCGTCCTTTCAGTTCACCCATCTGGCTCATCTGCTGATGAATGTAAGCGTTGCCTCTACTGATGGCCTCTCTGAAATCATCTGTTTCGCCCAGAAAATAGGCGATGGCCGAGGTCAGGTTGCTGCCCAATCCGTGTGCGTTGGTTTGCCAAAGGGTGGGCGAGGGCTCCACGTGCATGTCGTCATCTTGCTGCCATGCGATGAAATCGTGGTCGTCGCCGCTGTGCAACAACACGGCCCGGCACCCCATGTCCAATAGCTTTCTCATGCCCTTGACGATGTCGTCGTGGGTCTTGAGCGGGCTGTTCAGCAAGTAGACTGCGTCGTTTTGCTTCAAGATAACCAGCGAGCACAGCGGCAGCAGCTTGGTCTTGACGCTGTCAATCATCTCTGGTGGCATCAGCAGGTCGCCCTGGCTCGACGTTACCACCGGGTCGTAAATGAGTTTCAGTGGTTGGCGTTTCGCCAAAATGCTCACCATGTTATCCAGCGTCTTCACGTTGCGAACCATGCCAACCTTCACCACCGAGGGCTTGATGTCATCAATAAGCGCTTCCACCTGCTCTGCTACGACGTCGGCCGGGATATCGTAAAAGCGCTGAATACCAAGCGTGTTCTGCATGGTGATTGACGTGATGACCGACACGGCATATCCGCCCAAGGACGTGATGACCTTGATGTCGGCCTGGATTCCGGCTCCCCCAGAACCGTCAGAACCGGTGATTGTCAATATCGTGTTGCGCTGTTTCATGCTACGTCGGCCCCTGATGGTGTGGCACCATGCACGCCGATTGTCAGATACAAAGGAAAACAAAAAAAGCGAGTTGTACAAATATAGTTCTCATTATGACAATGAAAAGGTTGTTTTGTGCAAGTCGTGACCCTGCGTGTAAGGTGAAATTTTCTTGACAAAGCCTTCTTCATAACTCGCGTATTCGCAGCCTCACGCCCCTTTGTTTGCAAATACGGCAAGGATTTCGCATGTTTGTAATATGTTTGTGTTCAGTGGGTTGTCGAATTTTGTCAAGGCTTCTTACTTTCTATAGCTATGCTTTTACCTTCCAATAGCATAGCTTTTGCCCCGCAACCCCATTGCTTTAAGTAGTCAATGGCATGGCTATTTTCGATTAAAAATGCATAAGAGTGGAGAAAAAGCATACAAATTGGCTGTAAAAGACCATGAACTGCCCACCAAATCTCTCGTCACTGCGTCTAAATCTCCCTATTTTTTTCCAGAATGAGTGTTCGTGAAGTGTTAAAAAACGGTTGGTTTTCTTGACAAAATCAGGTTTTAGAAAATTATAAATCAGCAGGGTTAAATCGTCTTGTGGATAACCAAATTTGCTTATCCGTGCTGTTCTTGGCAAAATGGATCAATGGAAAACATGGGCTGGTAGAGCGGCAATACAGGTCAATGGTAGTCAATAGAAGGGGTGGATCAGAACTTTCAGCAAAGAATGATTGATAGCTTAAATGGCAGTTCCGGAAACATGATGAAGACTGTATGGGTATAGCTTGCGTTTGCCCCTGCGCTCCTTCTTTACAGGAATGGACGTTAATTGTCGTTAAACCGTTGCTATATCGCTGTTTTTTTTGTTCCTTTGCAACAAATTTGGTGTATTATATCCGTATCGGAATGGGAAAAAAACGAAATAAAACCAGTAGTCATCGTGGGCTACAGGCCGTTACTCTTTGTATTAGCACAGCCTTGGTGCTTATTTTATTGGGATTGGTTGTGTTTTCAACGCTTACCGGCAGAAACCTTTCTTCGTATGTCAAGGAGAATTTGGTGGTGCAGCTGATTTTGGAAAATGACATGACAAATCCTGAAGCTCAGAAGATTTGTGTCGACATCAAGAAGCGACCTTATATCAAACGCCTGGATTATATCAGTAAAGAACAAGCCCTCAAAGAGATTACAGCGGCCATGGGAAGCGACCCTTCCGAGTTTACCGATGGTGAGAACCCTTGTCCTGCCTCCATTGAGGTGACACTCAGGTCGAATTATGCCAATAATGATTCGTTGAAATGGATTACCGACGAATTGAAGAAATATCCCAAAGTCAATCAGATTAATTATCAAAAAGAGTTGATAGACAGCGTCAACCGCAACCTGGCTAAGACGGGTTTGGTGATGTTGGTGTTAGCCATTTTGCTCACTATCGTATCATTCTCCCTGATCAACAATACCGTTCGGCTGGACATCTACGCACGGCGCTTCTCCATACACACCATGAAACTCGTGGGTGCCTCGTGGAGTTTCATCCGCCGGCCGTTTGTCAACCGTGCTATATGGATAGGTTTGATAGCCGGATTGATAGCCAACATCGTGCTGGCTGCGTGTGTCTATGGCTTGTATGTCTCTGAGCCTGACATCTTGAGCGTTGTTACATGGCGTGACATGGCTGTTACAGCGGCAGTGGTGTTCTTGTTCGGCATCATCATTACGGCTATCTGCGCACATATTTCCGTGAACAAGTTTTTGCGGATGAAGGCTGGTGAATTATATAACATCTAAATAAGTAAACTCGCAATCATATCGTCATGCACAGGATACGCGATATCCTGACGCATGGCAAAATCAATCAATAAGATGGATAGAAGAAACTTCGCATTCGACAAGGTCAACTTCATGTTGTTGGCGGTCGGCATGGTGATTGTCATCATTGGCTTCCTCCTGATGAGCGGAGGAGGCTCTACTGAAACTTCATACAATCCGGACATCTTCAGTGTTCGCCGCATCAAGGTGGCTCCGGTGGTATGTTTCATCGGATTTGTGTCCATGATTTATGCCATTGTTCGTAGACCCAAGGATAAGCACGTTGAGGAATAAATGAGCATAGTAGAAACCATCATTCTGGCAATCGTAGAGGGGTTGACGGAATTTTTGCCCGTGTCTTCGACGGGACACATGATCATCACGCGCGACTTGTTGGGCATGAGGGCTGACGATTCGTTTATCAACGCCTTCATTGTCATCATTCAGTTTGGCGCCATCCTGTCGGTCGTGGCGCTCTACTGGAAGCAATTCTTCCGGCTCGACCGCTCACCAGCACCGGCAGGAAGTACCGCGGTCAGGGCTTTCTTGCACAAATGGGACTTTTATTGGAAGCTGTTAGTGGCCTTCATACCAGCAGCTGTCATCGGATTGCTGGTTAACCATCTGATTGAAAAGATGTTGGGAAGCGTCGTGGTGGTTGCGGTGATGCTGGTGATTGGTGGCGTTTTCATGTTGTTTTGCGACCGCCTGTTCAATCATGGAAGCAAGATGACGCCGCTGACAGAGAAGAGAGCCTTGCGGATAGGACTGTTCCAATGCATTGCCATGATACCGGGTGTCTCGCGATCGATGGCCACCATCGTGGGTGGAATGGCGCAAGGACTGACGCGTAAACGTGCGGCCGAGTTCTCGTTCTTTTTGGCTGTGCCCACCATGTTCGCCGCCACCTGTCTCGATGTGTTTAAGTTAATCAAGAATGGAGGTGTGGAAGCCTTGTCCGCGCATGTGCCCACTTTGCTGTTAGGCAGTGGCGTTGCCTTTGTCGTAGCATTGCTGGCCATGAAATGGTTTGTGGCTTTCCTTACCAAGTATGGCTTCAAAGCCTTCGGCGTATATCGTATTATTGTCGGCGGTGCCATCTTGATTTGGCTGATGATGGGCCATCAGTTGGCGATGGTTGATTGATAGAATAGTTGACAAGTTGACGAGTTGACAAGTTGATAGTTCATACATCATGAGTACATCACTCGTAAGAAACCAAACAACAACTCACAAACTCACAAACTTATAAACCCATCAACTCATTAACTTCCAAACTCATCAACTTAAAAACTCATTAACTCATAAACTCAAAAGCAATCACACCGTGAACTTTTATACAGGAGAAATATTTGCCATTGACAAGCCTTACGGCATGACCAGTTTTGGTGCTTTGGCCCATGTGCGGTATGTCATATCTCGCAAGTTGGGCATCAAAAGAATTAAAATAGGTCATGCCGGCACGTTGGATCCATTAGCCACGGGGGTATTGGTGTTGTGTACGGGGAAAGCAACCAAGCAAATTGAGCAGTTGCAGGCACACGATAAGGAATATACCTGCACGCTCCAGTTGGGGGCAACCACTGCGAGTTACGATAAAGAACACGAGGTTAATCAAACATTCCCAACCGAACACATCACACGCGAGCGTATCGATGAGGCACTGAAACAGTTTGTTGGCGATATTCAACAAACCCCACCAACCTTCAGTGCGTGCAAGGTAGACGGTGAACGATCATACAACTTGCGTCGCGCAGGCGAGGAAGTGGTGCTCAAACCAAAAAGCGTCAGAATTGACGAGATAGAGGTGATGGATTTTGACCCAACGACCATGCTGCTCAAGTTGCGTGTGGTATGTGGTAAAGGGACTTATATCAGAGCCCTGGCCCGTGACCTGGGACGCGCTTTGAACAGTGGGGCATACCTCACGGCACTGCGCCGGACCCGAGTGGGAGCTATCAAAGTAGAAAACAGTATTAACTTCGATCACTTCAAGGAGTGGTTGGATCAACAAGAAATAGACGAAAAACACCTATAAATGAAACTATCACAATTCAAATTCAATTTGCCGGAAGAGCTTGTTGCTCTGTATCCTCATAGTGTCTACCATGAGATAGTGAATGACAAAGGAGAAAAGAAAATCTCCCGAATGACGCGTCGTGACGAATCTCGATTGATGGTCTTGCATCGTAAGTCGCAGAACATTGACATGTTCCAGAAGAACAAAAAGGGCAAACCTGTAGAGGGACAGTACTTGGAGTTCCGTCATGCGCTCGACTATTTTGATGAAGGTGACACGTTCATCTTCAATGACACAAAGGTATTTCCTGCCCGCTTGTACGGAACAAAGGAAAAAACGGACGCCAAGATAGAGGTGTTCCTCTTGCGCGAGCTCAATCGAGAAATGCGCCTGTGGGACGTGTTGGTGGAGCCTGCGCGTAAGATACGCATCGGTAACAAGTTGTTCTTTGATGAAAGCGGGACCATGGTTGCTGAGGTCATCGACAACACCACGAGCCGTGGACGTACGCTTCGTTTCCTCTACGACTGTCCTCATGAGGAGTTCAAGCGCGAACTTTTTGCGCTCGGTGAGGCACCGTTGCCTCGTTACATCATCAATCGGCGTGAGGTTCCGCATGCCGATGCGCACGACATGGAGGATTTCCAGACCATCTTCGCCAAGAATGAAGGAGCTGTAACCGCTGCCGCTACTGGCCTGCATGTCAGTCGGGAACTGATGAAACGGATGGAGATCAAGGGCATTCATTTTGCTTATATCACCCTGCATTGTGGTCTCAGTGCGTTCAATAACATTGAGGTGGAAGATCTGACGAAGCATAAGATGGATTCTGAGCCAGTGAAGATTGATGCCCTGGCCTGCAAGATTGTCAATAAAGCAAAGCAAGAAGGGCATCGTGTCTGTGCCGTTGGGACAAGCGTTGTCAAGGCAACTGAAACGGCTGTCGGTACAGATGGCTTGCTGAAAGAGTATGATGGCTGGACCAGCAAGTTCATCTTCCCACCATACGACTTTGGTCTGGCTGATACGATGCTTGCCAATTTCTATCACAGTATGTCGCCTTTGCTCATGGAAACAGCTGCGTTTGGTGGATATGAGCTGGTGATGGAAGCCTACAACCTGGCCGTGAAGCATGGTTATAAGTTTGGGTGTTACGGCGATTCACTCTTGATTTTGGACGATTGATCGCTGCCATGGACACGCAAAATGACTAAGGAGCATATCGTTTACCTTGCACTTGGTGCCAATCTGGGTGACAGACGGCGAAACATTCGTCAGGCTATTGTAAGAATAGCAGAACAGATTGGCCCCGTAGAACGCCAGTCTTCGCTCTACGAAACACAGCCATGGGGATTCTCATCGCCCCACGCTTTCATCAACGCTTGCATCTGTTGCCGCACCAACATGAATCCGCTCCAGGTGTTAAGAGCCACCCAGATCATTGAAAAAGAGCTGGGACGAGTGGAGAAGACACATGCTCAAGTTTACCAAGACCGCTGCATTGACATAGACATCTTGTTGTTTGACCATCTCAACATCCAAACTCCCGAACTGACGATTCCACATCCATTGATGCATGAACGCGAGTTTGTGATGGTTCCCTTGCGTGAGATACTCACTGTAGGAGAATAAAAAAAGTAGGAGAAAACAAAAGTTGTTTCCTCCTACTTCATTCCTTAAGCTAAATAGCACGTTGGCGTTTTATCGACGCAAGCCAAGAGCCTTGATGATAGCACGATAACGCTCAATGTCATTATCATACAGATAATCGAGCAAAGAACGACGCTTACCTACCAATTTGGTCAATGAACGTGCCGTGTTATGATCTTTACGGTGCTTCTTAAGGTGCTCCGTCAAGTGGGAAATACGGTATGAGAACAATGCTATCTGGCTCTCAGCTGAACCAGTATCAGTGTTAGACTTTCCGTACTGTCCAAAGATCTCTTCTTTTTTTGCTTTGTCTAAATACATAGAACTTTGTTGTTAAAAAATAAAAATGTTGTGCAATAATGCGGTTGCAAAGGTAATGCTTTTAATGTACATTTCATCATCGCTCTTTCATATTTTGTCAGCTTTGAGCCGTTTTTTAACATTTAATAAGTTCTTTTTTCTCGTTTCCTGTCCATCAATGTCTATTAGGTAGAAAAAATATAGTTGATAGCTTATAATTACGAATAGTGCAGTGCAAATTATAAATTAAAAGCATTACCTTTGCAGTCGTAAAAGTTTAAGGTAAAAGAAATGCAAGACATCAGAAATATTGCCATCATCGCACACGTTGACCACGGAAAAACCACGTTGGTAGACAAGATGATGCTGGCAGGAAAATTGTTCCGTGACGGACAGGATAACAGTGGACAGGTATTGGATGCCAATGATTTGGAGCGCGAACGTGGCATCACCATTCTTTCTAAAAACGTTTCCATCAATTGGAAAGGAACTAAAATCAACATCATAGACACTCCCGGTCACTCCGATTTTGGTGGCGAGGTAGAGCGCGTGCTCAACATGGCGGATGGTTGTATCTTGCTCGTTGACGCTTTCGAAGGCCCCATGCCGCAGACACGTTTCGTGTTGCAGAAAGCCTTGCAGATAGGCTTGAAACCCATCGTCGTGGTGAACAAGGTGGACAAACCCAACTGCAGACCCGAGGAAGTGTATGAAATGGTGTTTGACTTGATGTTCTCCTTGAACGCAACCGAAGACCAGCTGGACTTCCCCGTCGTATATGGTTCGGCCAAGAATGGATGGATGGCGGAGGATTGGAAGAAACCAACGGACAACATCGAATATTTGCTTGACAAGATTGTTGAGGTGATACCTGCGCCCAAGCAGCTGGAGGGTACTCCGCAAATGCTGATTACCAGTCTCGACTACTCCAACTACACGGGACGTATTGCCGTTGGAAGGGTACATCGAGGCGTTCTTGCCAGTGGCATGAATGTAACCATTAGCCATCGCGACGGCAGTCAGGAAAAAACAAAGATTAAAGAACTTCATACCTTTGAGGGCATGGGGCACGCCAAGACCGACCAAGTGAGCAGCGGTGACATCTGTGCCGTTATCGGTCTGGATCACTTCGAAATAGGCGACACTATCTGTGACTTTGAGAATCCCGAGCCATTACCTCCAATCGCCATTGACGAGCCTACGATGAGCATGCTGTTCACCATTAACGACTCACCTTTCTTTGGTAAAGAGGGAAAGTATGTCACTTCGCGCCACATCAACGACCGATTGGAAAAGGAGTTGGAGAAAAATCTGGCTCTCCGTGTGCGTCCTTTCGAGGATGCAACCGATAAATGGATTGTCAGTGGACGTGGCGTTCTCCACCTCAGCGTGTTGGTTGAAACCATGCGTCGCGAGGGATATGAGTTGCAAGTAGGTCAGCCACAGGTGATTTTCAAAGAAATCAACGGCGAAAAATACGAGCCAATCGAGGAACTCACCATCAATGTTCCTGAAGAATTTTCCAGCAAAATGATTGACATGGTGACGCGTCGAAAGGGCGAAATGACCTCTATGGAGAACCAAGGTGACCGTACGAACATCGAGTTTGATATCCCTTCGCGCGGTATCATGGGACTTCGAACCAATGTGCTGACAGCCTCTCAAGGAGAAGCCATCATGGCGCATCGTTTCAAAGAGTATCAACCTTATAAGGGTGAGATAACAAGACGGGTAAACGGCAGCATGATTGCCATGGAAACGGGCACAGCATTCGCTTATTCCATCGATAAACTTCAAGACCGTGGTAAGTTCTTCATCGATCCGGGAGAGGAAGTATATGCCGGTCAGGTGGTAGGCGAACATGTTCACGACAACGACTTGGTGATTAATGTAACCAAGGCTAAGCAGCTTACCAACGTGCGTGCCAGTGGTTCGGATGATAAGGCGCGAGTGATTCCAAAGGTGGTGATGAGTCTGGAAGAATGCTTGGAGTATATCAAGGCCGACGAACTGTTGGAGGTTACTCCTAAGAGCATGCGCATGCGAAAGGTAACCCTCGACCATACCGAACGCAAGCGCTTGAATAAAGAGTGATTGTTCATTTAGCCTGACAAACAAAGAAATCCTTGCCCAATGTGGCAAGGATTTTTTGTTCACACTCGGCAGTCAGAATCGTTGTTAGGCTGTGCCGTTTCTTATCTGAATCGAGAGTTTTTCCCACACTTCCATTCGTGTGTTATCTAACCTATTTGGGGAGGTATTTCAAAGTCATTGGTTTTGGGTGTTAAACCCAATCACTTTGCGTGCCAATCTCAATCACTTTGTGAGGCAATTTACATGCTATAGAAGGCCTATTTTGCGCAAAAACAGCATTTTTCCACAAAAACTCATTACTTCTGGAATGTATTTCCAGTCCAAAAATCGCATAATAAATTAATAATCAATCTGGTATAAAAATCGCTTCATATTTCGCGTATTTTCAGCATCCGAACCAGTTGGTCAAAAAAACGCCAAGCATTTGTGTTAAAAAGTTGTCGTTACGGAAAACATTTCATAGATAACCATTCCGTTTCGTCTAAAAACCTCAAAGTTCTTTTGTTAAACGAAAGAGCCCTATTCTGAACGCAACTTGGAGTCTTTTCTTTTCGACTTGAAAATAATATTGTTTTCGTAGTTCAATCATCCGAATGAGTTAATGTGACGGTTTGTTGGTGAGTTCTTTTGAAATTGTTATCTTTGCAATATCATAAACAAACCAGTGCGGCTGTGCTTCTTCTATGAAAAAGAGTTGACACTCAAAGTGCTTAATGCTTAAGGAAATAACAGCACGTCACAAGATAGAAAAACCTTGTAGTTGCGAAATATCATACAAAATGGAAAAGATTTCGTTGAAGGCATATCTGAGGCAGTATTTCGATATGTCAGAAAATCGTGAGAAGGAAGAGGATGTTGTTGATGAAATAGCATCGGGCGTAACCTTTAAAGGAGCTAACCTTTGGATTCTAATTTGTGCCGTGTTTATTGCTTCTTTAGGATTGAATATCAATTCTACGGCAGTCATCATCGGCGCCATGCTCATTTCACCACTAATGGGACCTATCTTAGGCATGGGTTTAGCAGTGGGCATCGATGATTTGCCGCTGCTGAGACGGGCCGTTAAAAACTATATGGTGGCGACCATTATCAGTATCATCACAGCAACCGTTTATTTTTTCTTAACACCTTTTCAGGGTGTACAATCAGAGTTGTTGGCGCGTACCGAGCCTACCATTTACGATGTTCTCATCGCTTTCTTTGGTGGTGCGGCAGGTATTGTCGCTGCCTCGATAAAAGACAAGGGTAATGTCATTCCAGGTGTTGCCATTGCCACAGCATTAATGCCTCCACTATGTACGGCAGGATATGGCATAGCTACGGGGAATTTGGCCTTTTTTGCTGGTGCTTCTTTATTATATTTTATCAACACCGTCTTCATTGCTGTGGCAACTACCTTCGGTGTTTTCTTGTTGCGTTTCAGACGCAAACACTTTGTGGATCCTCAACGTTGTAAATTTGTGCATCGTATGATTTTAGCCATTGCTGTTTTAACGATGATACCAGCCGGTTATATGACTGTACGCATGATGCGATCCAGCCTGTTTGACAGGCAGTTGAGTAACTTTGCGCAACATAGCTTGAACTGGAAAGGAACACAAGTGGTGTCGCAACATCTATATGGAGACAGCGTATTGCAAATAGTTGCCTTAGGGAAAGAGATTACGCCAGCACAAAAGAAGAAAGCACAGAAGGAACTGAATGAACATTCGCGACTGAAACATCTGAAGTTAGCTGTTATACAGGGTACTGAATCCTCAGATTTAGTACCAGAAAAAGGTACTCTTGTAGCCATCTCGAAAAATCGGGAACAAAGCGTCAAAGTACTTCAAGAGCAAGCAGTTGAAATCAAGGAGTTGCGGCAAAAATTAGGGAAAATTGATTCGTATTCACAACTAAGTGTGGATATGTTTAACGAGATGTTGGTGCTATACCCAGGTGTCCAATCATTGGTATTGTCTCCAGTAGTCGAGGCTAATTTGGATACCACAGCAAACGAGCCTTACCTTTTAGCCATTGCTCAATTTAAAGTGAAGAAACCATTGACAAACGAGCAAAACATTCAAATGCGTCAATGGATTCAGAAGCGCACGAATGAAGAAAGTGTAAAACTGGTGATTACCTATACCAAGTGATGAACATTTGGCCTGAAAGTATCGAAAAACAAAGATATGCCAATAGGCCCGCACACGTTGTAGGTATCTATTCTTTCGAGATAAATACCAATGTTTTTGGCAGTTTTTTCCATTTTCTTTGACGAGCAATTTTCATATTGCTGCCTTCAACTTGCTGTAGTGTGTATGTATTGTCTTTGTTGAGGGTCAAAGTGGCCACTAAATCTTCACTACCATAGTCGTTGGTAATCTCCAGACGGGCCGTGTTTTTATGGATTTTGGCCGATGTGAACAACCATTTTCGTGAATCGATGCTGTCTCCCATGAAGCCTGGAAGTTCACCAAAGATTTCCTGCCCAGGTACGGTAACGTTGTTCTCGTACAAATTCATTTTGATGTATATTCTGTACTCCGAGTTTCCTATGACACCCTTGAAAGGCAGCTTTTGTGTGTTTTGTGCTGTCGCCAGCATGCCCAGAAAGCATAAAATATTGAGGAATAGGTACTTTTTCATCTTTGTTGATTTTATTTGCGTATAGGAAGACGCAAGTAGGAGGCCGCATCAGATTTCCTTGCTTGCCAAGACTTAGTCTGTTTTTGCAAAGTTACTGTTTTATATCAATAAAACGCGTGTATTAAGAAAATTAAAGAACCTATCATTTGGATTTCACCTTTTTTATATTATCTTTGCTCATCATATTATGATTCTTATGACTAAAGACTTGTTGCGTCCCGACTATATATTTGAGTCGAGTTGGGAAGTTTGTAATAAAGTAGGAGGTATTTATACCGTTCTTTCTACACGAGCAAAGACATTGCAGGATCAATATCTGGACCGTATCATCTTTATTGGTCCTGATTGTTGGAAAGAACAAGAAAGTCCATATTTTCAAGAAGACAGTTCTCTTTTCACAGATTGGAAGAGCAAAGCTGCTGAAGAAGGATTGACATGCAGAATTGGTCGCTGGTCAGTTCCAGGACATCCACTTGCCATACTGGTAGATTTTGAGCCCTTATACGCTCAGAAAAATGAAATTTATGCCCAAATGTGGGAATGGTTTCAGGTAGACAGTCTGCATGGTTATGGTGATTACGATGAAGCCTCCATGTTTTCGTATGCGGCCGGCAGGGTGGTGGAGAGCTTTTATCGCTTTTATCTGGACAAGACCAAGAGGGTGATTTATCATGGAAATGAATGGATGACCGGCATGGGATTGCTCTACATTCGCCATCAGGTACCCGAGATAGGCACCCTTTTCACAACCCATGCAACGAGCATTGGTAGAAGTATCGCGGGAAACAATAAGCCCCTGTACGAATATCTGTCGGCCTATCACGGAGACCAAATGGCCGAAGAGCTAAACATGCAGAGCAAACACTCGATAGAGAAGCAAACCGCCCATCATGTTGATTGCTTTACAACCGTGAGTGAGATTACAGCCAACGAGTGTAAGGAGCTGCTGGATAAACCTGTCGATGAGATATTGCTCAATGGTTTTGAAGACAGTTTTGTACCACGAGGGCAAGAACTGACGAGCAAACGTAGGCGGGCACGGAAGCGACTGCTAGAGGTGGCTAATGCGCTGATGGGTAATACTTTTGATGAAGATGCTTTCATTGTTTCTACAAGTGGTCGTTATGAGTTTCGCAACAAAGGTATCGATGTCTTCCTGGAAGCCATCCACCGCTTGCGGTTGTCGCAGGATACTTTATCCCGTAAGGTGCTGATCGTAGTGGAAGTGCCTGCTTGGGTGGGCGAACCGCGAGCCGACTTGATGACAAGATTAGCGTCGGGAAAATCGTTTGACACGCCCTTGGAACATCCTATGTTGACACATTGGCTTCGGGACATGTCAGGCGATCGCATCCTTCAGATGCTGGAAGCGCTGAATATACATAACGCTCAACACGATAACGTGAAAGTGATGTTTGTTCCGTGCTATCTTACGGGTGATGATGGTATTTTAAACCTGCCATATTATGATTTGGTTGTGGGTAACGACCTGTGCGTTTATCCTTCCTACTACGAACCCTGGGGCTACACGCCGTTGGAGGCTATTGCGTTCAAGGTGCCTTGTGTTACAACTGATTTGGCTGGATTTGGTCTGTGGGTTAATCGAACAATCGGAACGTATGGTGAGATTGAGAATGGTGTAAAAGTGATTCACCGTACTGACAACAACTATTCTGATGTGGCCGACGAGATTAAGCAGACCATCATGCAGCTGTTAAAGCTGTCACCAAAAGAGGTGAATGTCATACGTCAGAGAGCGGCCGATTTGTCAAAAAAAGCACTGTGGCAACGGTTTATTAAGCATTATGAGACAGCCTATCATCAGGCTTTGTCATGCGTAGAGAATAGAATAATCAAGTAAGAAAAAAATAAGAAAATTAACGATTATGAAAATTAAGACGAGCAATGTTAACGCTCCACAGTGGAGGGAGTTGACAATCAAATCAAGATTGCCCGAACAACTGAAATGTTTGGATGAATTAGCACATAATATGTGGTTTGGTTGGAATCACGATGCGCGTAGTCTCTTCAAGAGTCTTGATGAGAAATTATACGAAGCAGTAGGGCACAACCCCGTGTTGTTGTTGGAACGCCTCAACTATGACCGCAAAAAAGAGATTGTTAACGATGCCAAGCTGATGAAGCGTGTCAAGGACGTGTATGCCCAATTTCGCGCTTACATGGATGTGAAACCCGATAAGAAGCGGCCATCTGTTGCCTATTTCTGCATGGAGTATGGTATTAATCAGATATTGAAAATCTATTCAGGTGGTCTGGGCATGTTGGCTGGTGACTACCTCAAAGAGGCGTCAGACAGCAATGTAGATATGTGTGCCGTAGGCTTTTTGTATCGTTATGGCTATTTCAAGCAGTCACTCAGTATGGAAGGTCAGCAGATTGCTCAGTATGAGGCTCAGAACTTCAACTCGCTTCCCATTGAGCGTGAGGTTGATGAAAATGGCAACCCCATCGTGGTTGACGTTCCCTATCTCGATTATGTTGTACATGCATACGTGTGGCGTGTGAATGTGGGCCGAATCAAGTTGTACTTGTTGGATACAGACAACGACTTGAATTCGCAGTTCGACAAGTCCATTACACACTCTCTGTACGGCGGAGATTGGGAAAACAGACTCAAGCAAGAGATATTGCTGGGTATTGGTGGTATACTCACATTGAAGAAACTGGGCATCCAGAAAGACATCTATCATTGTAATGAAGGCCATGCGGCTCTGTGTAATTTGCAACGTCTTTGTGATTACGTAGAGAGCGGATTGACGTTCAATCAGGCCATTGAACTGGTGAGAGCATCCTCACTATACACAGTACATACACCCGTTCCGGCAGGCCATGACTATTTTGACGAGGCACTTTTCGGAAAATACATGCAAGGATATCCACAACGTTTGGGTATCACATGGGATGAATTCATTGGTATGGGACGTCAAAATCCTGATGATCATACCGAGAAATTTTGCATGAGTACTTTTGCATGCAATACCTCACAAGAAGTTAATGGTGTAAGCAAGTTGCACGGATGGGTAAGCCAAAAGATGTTCGCTCCTATCTGGAAGGGCTATTATCCTGAGGAGAGCCATGTGGGATATGTAACCAATGGCGTACACCTCCCAACATGGACTTCAACAGAGTTCCGTGACATTTACGACAAATACTTTGACAAGTCGTTCATGAGCGACCAGAGCAACGAAAAAATTTGGCACGCCTTTTTGAAGATTCCTGATGAAGAGATTTGGCAAACGCGCATGATGTTGAAAAACAAGCTGGTGAAGTATATTCGCGAGAAGTTTACAGAGAATTGGTTGAAGAACCAAGGCGATCCGTCACGCGTGATGTCACTGCTTGAATGCATCAATCCAAATGCGTTGATGATAGGCTTCTGTCGTCGTTTTGCAACTTATAAAAGAGCGCACTTGTTGTTTACGGATATCGCTCGGTTGTCAAGGATTGTCAACAACCCAGACCGCCCTGTGTTGTTCTTCTTCTCAGGCAAGGCCCATCCTGCTGATGGAGCCGGACAAGATCTCATCAAACGTATCTATGAGATCAGCCAGCGTCCAGAGTTTTTAGGTAAAATCATCTTCCTCGAAGATTATGACATGCAATTGGCCCGTAGACTTGTTTCTGGTGTAGATATTTGGATGAATACGCCTACACGTCCACTTGAAGCTTCAGGCACATCGGGTGAGAAAGCCGAGATGAATGGTGTTGTCAACTTGTCCGTTCTCGATGGTTGGTGGGTAGAAGGTTATAGAGATGGTGCCGGATGGGCCTTGCCTCAGAAACGTACTTACCAAAATCAGGAGTATCAAGATCAGTTGGATGCAGCTACCATTTATTCGCTTTTAGAGAATGAGATCATTCCTATGTATTATAATAGAAATGAGGAAGGCTACAGTGAGCAATGGCTGAACGTAGTGAAGAAATCAGTTTCGACGATCGCACCTCATTACACCATGAAGCGTCAGTTGGACGATTATTACGACAAGTTCTATAAAAAAGAAGCTGATAGATTCGCTAAGTTGGCTGCCAATGATGCCAAGCAGGCTAAAGAGATTGCGCATTGGAAGGAAACGGTAGCCGAGCGTTGGGATGCCATCCATGTCGTTTCAAAAGATACGGAGTTCTTGACAAACGGTGGCGAGACGGGCGTCGTTTATCACATAAAGTACGTCATAGACGAACAGGGTCTGGAGGATGCGGTCGGTTTGGAACTGGTGACGCTGAAACCGATGCCAGATGATGACGGCAGGGAAGTTTATAGCGTGCGTCCTTTTAAGGTCGTTGGTCACGAAGGTAATCTGTATACTTTTGAAGCAGAAGTGGATCCTGATGACGCCGGCACCTTTAAATCATGCGTGCGCATGTTCCCAAAGCATAAAAACCTGCCACATCGTCAAGACTTCAATTATGTGAAATGGCTTGATTAACTTGAGGTGAATAAGTTTGTACTAGGGGGTGTGTCAAGAATTTGACATGCCCTCTTTGGTTTGTTCCATCAAGCGATTCGGTCGTTTGCTCGTGCATCGATGTACTATCTTTTCCTCAAGATAGGTTTTGTAACTCTCATTTTTGAACAAACATTTGTAAGGGTCTTGTTTTTTTAGTAATTTTGCAATGCTTTACGAATACACTTAAAATTCATCTATCTAATGAATATTTCATATAAATGGCTTAAAGAATATGTCGATTTCGACTTGACTCCGCAGGAAGTTGCGCAAGCCTTAACTTCTACAGGGCTCGAAGTAGATGCCTTGGAAGAAGTTCAAACCCTCAAGGGAGGACTAAAAGGACTTTATGTTGGGCAGGTGTTGACTTGTGAAATGCACCCCAACTCTGACCACCTTCATGTCACGACAGTAGACTTAGGAAAGGGCGAGCCTCAGCAGATTGTATGTGGCGCCCCCAATGTGGCTGCTGGGCAGAAAGTCATCGTAGCCGATCTTGGCTGTGTTTTATATGATGGTGATGATTCGTTTACCATCAAGAAGAGCAAATTACGCGGCGTAGATTCATTCGGAATGATTTGTGCGGAAGACGAAATTGGTGTTGGTACGTCACACGAGGGTATTATTGTGTTGCCAGAAGATGCGCCTGTTGGCCAGCCGGCTGCAGAATATTATAACCTTGAGAGCGATTGGATCATCGAAATAGACATCACAGCCAACCGGTCTGATGCTTTGTCTCATTACGGTGTAGCTCGTGATTTGTATGCATGGTTGAAGCAAAATGGGTATCAAACCAGTCTGCATCGTCCGTCTTGTGATGAATTTAAGGTAGATAATGAAGACTTGCTCATTGATGTCAAGATTGAAAATACAGAGGCCTGCAAGCGTTATGCCTGTCTCTCACTCACGGATTGTGAGGTGAAAGAAAGTCCGGAGTGGTTGCAGAACAATCTGAAAGTAATCGGCTTGCGACCCGTTAATAACATCGTTGACATCACAAATTATGTGATGATGGCCTACGGACAGCCCATGCATTGCTTTGATGCCGACATGGTTGAAGGTCATCAAATCGTGGTGAGAACGCAGCCAGAGGGGACCAAGTTTGTGACCCTTGATGGTGAAGAGCATACTTTGGGTGAACACGACTTAAGCATTTGCAATGCAGAACACCCGATGTGTATTGCCGGAATCTTCGGTGGAAAGGGTAGTGGTACCTATGAAACAACACGCAATGTTGTTTTGGAGAGTGCCTATTTCCATCCAACCTGGATTCGCAAGAGCGCACGTCGGCATGGTTTGAGTACGGATGCAAGCTATCGCTTTGAACGTGGCATCGATCCTAATGGCACGATATACGCACTGAAACAAGCTGCGATTTTGTGCCAGCAGTTGACTGGTGGTAAGGTCAGCATGCAGATTAAAGATGTGTATCCTACGCCTATTGAAAACGCCCATGTGTCACTTTCATACGACTATGTGAACGGTCTCATTGGTAAAAAGATAGAGCCAGAAGTGATGAAGAGCATCTTGGAAAGCATGGAAATGGAAATCAAGAGCGAGAATCAAGAAGGTCTTGAATTGTCTGTCCCCGCATACCGAGTTGACGTTCAGCGTCCCTGTGATGTTGTAGAGGATATCCTACGTATCTATGGTTATAACAACGTTGAAATTCCAACACAGCTCAAGAGTTCGTTGGCCATACAGGGCGATGAGGATAGGGCTGCCCATTTGGAAAACTTGGTTGGTGAACAGTTGGTTGGATGTGGTTTTCATGAAATTCTGAACAATTCGCTTACCAAGACGTCTTATTATCATGATTTGAACCGTTACCCAGAGGAGGCAACCGTAAAGATTATGAATCCTTTGAGTACCGACCTGGGTGTGATGCGCCAGACACTGTTGTTTGGAGGCCTTGAAAGCATCATGCGCAATGTGAATCGTAAGCAAACAAACTTGCGCTTCTTTGAGTTTGGTAACTGCTACCAATATGTAGCAGAGCGAGAGAATGAGGAAGATCCGATTAAGGCATATCAGCAAGCTTATCATTTAGGATTGTGGGTTACTGGTAAACGTGTGGAAGGAAGTTGGGCACATGCAGATGAGCCCAGTTCATTTGACGAACTGAAAGCCTATGTTCAAAATATTTTTGCCCGGTTAGGCCTGCCTTCTGGCATGTTGGTAACAGAAAAAAGTGACAACAACATCTTCTCTCATGGTTTGAGCATCATGAATCGAGGAGGGAAAATCATTGCTGAATTGGGTGTTGTTTGTAAAAAGTTGCTAAAGCAGGTTGATGTAGCCGGTGAAGTTTATTTTGCTGAAATCAACTGGACGGCACTTATGAAATTAACTCGTAAGAATACGGTTGAGTACAAAGAGCTGTCTAAGTATCCTGCCGTTAGTCGTGATTTGGCCTTGTTGATAGATAGGCAAACAGAATTCGAGCAAATAGAAAAGATTGCCTTCCAGACAGAAAAGAAGTTACTGAAGCGCGTTGAGCTCTTTGATGTCTACGAAGGTAAGAATCTACCTGAAGGCAAAAAGAGCTATGCCGTCAATTTTATCCTGCAAGATGAGCAAAAAACATTGAATGACAAGCAGATTGACGGAATCATGCAGAAACTTATAAAGAATCTCACAGAAAAGCTTGGCGCCGAACTTCGATGATTAGGTTGCCATACTTTTGTGAATATAAACGTTCATATATCATTAAATAATCAACATTTAGGCGCGAAGGTTCTTCGTCCTAAACCTCTTTAATGAAGAGGATTAAATATTTTTATTCCAATGGGAAGAGCATTTGAGTATCGTAAAGCAACAAAACTGAAAAGATGGGGCCACATGGCTCGTACATTCACGAAAATAGGTAAACAAATTGCAATTGCAGTAAAAGCCGGAGGACCTGATCCTGAAAACAATCCAGCTTTGCGCGCCCTCATAGCCAATGCCAAGCGCGAAAACATGCCGAAAGACAATGTTGATCGTGCCATTAAGAACGCAATGGGGAAAGATCAAAGCGACTACAAATCGGTCACATACGAAGGGTATGGTCCTCATGGAGTGGCTATCTTGGTAGATACTTTAACGGACAATACCACCCGAACCGTTGGTGATGTGCGGTCTGTATTCAATAAGTTTAATGGCAACTTAGGGACAAGTGGTTCACTGGCATTCCTCTTTGACCATAAAGCCGTATTCACCTTTAAGAAGAAAGATGGCTTGGACATGGACGAACTGATTCTCGACCTCATAGATTATGGTGTGGAAGATGAATATGATGAAGATGAGGAAACGGACGAAATAACCATCTATGGTGCCCCCACGAGCTTCGGTGAAATTCAAAAGCATCTGGAAACGGACGGTTTTGAAGTGACAGGTGCTGAGTTTACATACATCCCGAACGATTTGAAAGACGTTACTCCCGAAGAGCGTGAAACGATTGATAAAATGGTAGAGCGTCTTGAAGAGTTTGACGACGTACAAACTGTTTATACCAATATGAAACCTGAATAACAGGAACATGTTATAGAGGAGAGTGCATCAAATTCGATGCATTCTCTTTTTAGATTAGACGATAATGTGTATCGTCTAATGCTTGCAAGATTTTAACAAAGCCCTCCCCCTCAATAAGTATCTTGATAGTCGGCAACGCTGATTGTTTGCTGATACAATATTTTCTGTGGCTCTTTATCTGAATGCACTATGTAGGCAAAATTATATTTTGCATCTTTTAGTTTCTTAATACTTGTATTGTCCTTAATCTCCTTCACCATGAGTTGATGTATTTTTTCTCTGTTCTGTGCTACAATTTGCGCATTGTCCAACTCACCTACAAATGAACAGTGGTAAGTGTAGGTCTTGGTGTCTTTGCGAAAGGTCACACTGTCCGTCCTTGTGCCATTAACCACTGGGGTAGGGCAGTATTTATCCGTATATTCCTTGGCTTCTCTTGCGGATCTTTCTTCAAGATTCTCATGACATGAAGACAGCATGGGAATCAATAAAATAGCGATGAATAATTTGTTCATGTTTTCTTACATTATAAGCATTTCTAAGCTCGTATGAGTCGAGTGAAAAGCAAGTTAATCTGTTTTGCTGGGGCGGATTCTATCCATTGCAAAGATACGAAGTTTTTACTAATTTTATCATTACGTTCGCTGATTTATAAATTAAAATGGCTACCTTTGCATAAGTATGGAAGCCTTTGAATCATTTTGGACGAACACAATGAAATTCATGGCACTATTTTCTAACAAAAGGATTGATTTTACTCTTTTAAATTAACGATTGAACTTCCGTCATAGCGGTAGTAGAATCTTTGATACGATAACGAAAATATCTGATGGATCAAATAAGAAACTTTTGCATCATTGCCCATATTGATCACGGAAAATCAACATTGGCAGATCGATTACTGGAATATACTAAAACGATTCAAGTAACTGGTGGGCAGATGCTTGACAACATGGATTTGGAAAAAGAGCGTGGCATTACCATTAAGAGCCACGCCATCCAAATGGAATATCAATATGAGGGACAAAATTATATATTAAACCTGATTGATACTCCGGGTCACGTTGACTTTTCTTATGAGGTAAGTAGGAGTATAGCTGCATGCGAGGGTGCTTTGCTGGTTGTCGACGCTACGCAAGGTGTGCAAGCGCAAACCATCTCTAATCTATATATGGCCATCGAGCATGACCTCGAGATTATCCCTGTCATCAACAAGATTGACATGCCTTCTGCCATGCCAGAAGAGGTTGAAGATGAAATTGTAGAATTGATTGGGTGTGACCGTTCTGATATTATTCGCGCATCTGGTAAGACAGGTGAAGGTGTTAGCGATATATTAGATGCTGTTGTGCAACGCGTTCCACATCCTGTGGGGGATGAGAAAGCTCCACTCCAGGCATTAATTTTCGACTCTGTTTTTAACAGCTTTCGTGGTATCATCGCCTATTTTAAAATAGAAAATGGATGCATCAAGCAGGGCGATAAGGTAAAGTTTTATAACACGGGAATGGAATATGATGCCGATGAAATTGGCATTCTAAAGATGAATATGGTTCCCCGGAGAGAAATGAAAACCGGAGAAGTAGGCTATATCATCAGCGGAATAAAAGATGCCAAAGAGGTGAAAGTGGGAGATACCATCACCCATGTAAACCGTCCCTGCGAAAAGGCTATTGCTGGTTTCCAGGAGGTGAAGCCCATGGTGTTTGCGGGTGTTTATCCCATCGACCCTAATGACTACGAAAACTTGCGAGCATCTCTTGAAAAGCTTCAACTCAATGATGCCTCATTGTCGTTCTCTCCTGAATCGTCTGTGGCACTTGGATTTGGCTTCAGATGTGGATTCTTGGGACTTTTGCACATGGAAATCGTGCAAGAACGTTTGGACAGAGAATTCAACATGGAGGTCATCACTACCGTGCCCAACGTATCTTATATGGTTTACGACAAGCACGGAGAATCGAAGGAAGTTCATAATCCGTCTGGTTTGCCAGAAGCAACGATGATTGAACATATTGAAGAACCCTATATTCGAGCAACCATTATTACGGATGCCAACTACATTGGCCCCATCATGACGCTCTGTTTGGAGAAGAGAGGCGAGTTGGTTAAGCAGGAGTTCATATCTGGAAATCGCGTTGAATTGCATTTTATGATACCGTTAGGAGAAATTGTCATCGATTTCTACGATAAACTGAAATCCATCTCAAAGGGTTATGCATCGTTCGATTATCACGTAGACTCGTTCCGACCATCAAAGTTGGCCAAGCTCGACATCTTGCTCAATGGCGAGCCTGTGGATGCGCTTTCTACCTTGACGCATCAGGACAATGCTGTGAGTTTGGGCAGAAGAATGTGTGAAAAACTCAAAGACTTGATACCAAGACAGCAGTTTGACATAGCTATTCAAGCTGCCATCGGAGGGAAAATCGTCGCCAGGGAAACCGTGAAATGCGTCCGTAAGGATGTAACCGCTAAATGTTACGGTGGAGACGTGAGCAGAAAACGTAAATTGTTGGAGAAGCAAAAGAAAGGAAAGAAACGCATGAAACAGATTGGAAATGTTGAAGTTCCGCAGAAAGCGTTCCTTGCCGTGCTCAAACTGGATTAATGCTTTAGGCAAACTAAAAATTACTAACTTTTCAATACCAGACAAATGAAAGAACCTGTTAATACACCTCGTGATATTGCAAGGGAATTGGCACGTAGATATAGTACGATGACACACGAGGAGTTGGATGCACTTGAAAGCATTCTCGTTCCCATGAAATTTGCGAAAAGTGAAATGATTCTCCGTGAGGGAGAAGTGTGTCGCAATATTTACTATCTCGACAAGGGATTGATACGTCAGTTTTATTTCAAGAACGACAAAGAATTAACAGAACATTTGGGTGAAGACCACACCATCTTTATGTGTATTGAGAGTTTGTTCAAAGAGCAGCCCAGCCACCTACAAATAGAAGCACTTGAGGCTTCCGTTGTTTACGCCATGCCCAAAGATAAGTTGGAACGGATATCTCTACATCATGTGAATATTCAAATGATGTATCGAAAGATATTGGAAGAAAGTTTGATTATTTCGCAGGTTCATGCCGACTTAATTCGGTTTGAGTCTGCACAGAATAGATACAAGCGGATGTGTAAACTGTCTCCCCAAGTTATCTTGCGCGCTCCGCTGACCTATATTGCCAACTATTTACAGATGACTCCCGAAACATTGAGTAGAGTGAGGTCCTCTACTTTGTTGGACTGATTCACGATTTTCATACGGAGTTGACGCCCTTGCTCACGGATCTTTCATTTAACAAGGTTGCTTTTCGCTTTTAGATCAAACGCAATGCCTCCACTCCACAAAAATACTGAAGGTAGGCGTTCTCCGAGAATTACTCCACGACGCTCTCGTCTGAGACGTCACGAAGGTGTTTCAAGATTAGCAGACCCACCATCACAGACGGACGGTGCGTGTCCATGTAGCTAGAGTCCTTGCTGTAAAGAGGGAAAAAGACTGCTCAAACACATCCCAATCGATCAAATTGCTAACTTGTACAGGGAATTATTGGGAGAGAGCATTGTATCAAGACCCAGAATAATGATGCCTGACGGATTTTGGATGGAGATTTATACATCGTTGATTTGCAAGATTTTACTATACAAAGGAACAAAACTTTGTAGAAAATGCAATCTTATAAACGATTATTTTATTGATAACCAGATAGTTAAATGTTTTTCAAGAAACGACGTGTTAATTTCTCAACACCAATTTATCCGCAGGTCTATATGAAGCATGCTATCTCACCTTTTTGAGGGTCGACTACATAGTTGCATTTTCAAGTTGAATCTATCGAAGGGTATCTTTTATTTTTTCCTTATAAATACAAAAAATGAGATAACGACAAAGAATAGCACATAGGCTATGTTTACGTATTCGCCTTTCGAAAAGTTTATTATCCCGCTATAAAAACAATAGTTTAATCTCCACACTGTACTATAGGGTATAAGGTAGATATAATCTTTATTTTGAGCAATAATACCAAAAATCGTCATGAGGCTAGCAAACCCAATAGGTAAAACAAAACTCTTAAAAATCAAACTAAGATAATATTGTATAAATGAAACAGCAGAAAGTGCTATAAACAAATACGAGAAATAAGAAGCTATTAGGTTATTAACATTATAACTGGAGAATTCATATCCAGGTAATAACTTATCCAGAGCAAAACCAGACATGAGGAAAGAAAGATAACCTATAAGGAAAGAAATAAAGTTAATCTCTAAAAGGAAGACTATTTTGCTCGAATAAATTGTCAGCTTGCTAATTGGTCTTGTAAAAAGAAGTCTAAATCCATAATTCTTATATTCTACATCGCATAAAGAATAACTCAAAATGGCTGCAAGAATTGGATAAAGCAGAGCATAGAAGTCGAAGATGTATCTACCCAATACCCATACCCAAGGATTATAATCAAAAGTTATTGCCGGATTATAGATATCATCAGCATGTTTATGTAAAACATATATATCGACGCATAAAGTCATGAACAAAGGAAATAGTAAGAAAAGCCAAATGGCAATATTAAATCTTAATTTATAGTGTTCACTTTTAAGAATAGTAAAGAACGATATAGGTTTCATAAGTCGGTTTTTATTAGATGAAGGAATACAGACTCCAAATTTTCTTGGTATGTATCTGCAAATAAAATTTGAATGTGGTTTTGTTGCATTAATTTTTTAAAACTGTCAAAGGAACCATCTTGCTCTATTTCTATAATAAGCGTTCCATCAGAGATCCTTTTTGTGGGAATCAAGTGTTCTTTACATATCTTCATGCATCGTTCCGGTTGGTCCGTATGTATTAAATAAGATTGCTTTTTCTGATTGAGTAGACTATTCATTTCTCCTTGAAACAATAATCTTTTATTATTTAATATTCCGATGTGTGTGCATATTTTCTCCATTTCAGCTAAGATATGTCCTGAAATGAAAATGGTTTTTCCTTTACTTTTAAGTTTGAGCATTAGCTCTCTCATTTCAAAAACACCTTGAGGATCTAGTCCATTGAGTGGTTCGTCAAGAATGAGTAATTTAGGATTATGAAATATTGCCATCGCAATTCCCAAGCGTTGTTTCATTCCTGTAGAATATTTTCTAACTTTTTTGTCTTTATCTTTAGTCAAATTCACAAGCTCTAGAACCTCTTGAATGCGTTTTTGTCCACAATGATATAGTATATCCAAATAGTTTAGATTCTCATAGGCACTCAAATCTGCATAGAAGAATGGCTGTTCAATCAAGCATCCTATATTTTGAAGGATATGCAATCTGTTGGAATGAAATTCTTTTTTATTGAAAAATACCGTATTTATTTTAGTTTGCTCCAATCCTAAAAGTATCTTTATCGTTGTTGATTTACCCTCTCCATTCTTGCCTAAGTATCCATAAATGGAACCTTCTGGAACCTTCAAGTTAATGTCTTCTAATACAGAATGATTTCTGTAGTTAAAAGTGAGATGGTTAGTTTCAAGTATATTCATAATCAACACTTTCTTTTAAAATTATTCGTATTTAACCTTAATTCCGCAACACGATTATAAGATAAACTTTTTAGGTATCTGAGCAACAAAAAGTTGCTCAGGATTTTGCCATGTCAGAATTTTCACTTATCTTAGTGTTGCAAAAAAACAAGAGAATCCGACGATAGACATGGCGAAGATACAAATTAAATCTGAGAGACTTACTCCTTTTGGGGGATTATTTTCAATCATGAAGCAATTTGACTCCACTTCACCGTACATGTTTGTATTTAAAATTATCATGAACGCAAAAATGTAGCTTGCAAAGGTGTTTCATGCTACATATAACACAATAAACATTATTGTATTTTATCTAGTCGACCCTCAAAAATGCAATGTCGCCTTTTTGAGGAACGTCTTTTTAACACAAATGCTGGGCGTTTTTTCAACGAACCTGTTCGTGTGTTGAAAATATGCGAATAATGGGGATGTTTTGTTATCTGTTTGATTGTTAGCAACTTATGTAATTTTTAGGCTTAGAGCGAAATCAAAAAGCAAAGTGTTTGAGGTGAAAACTCCTCTTTTTGTGCAAAAAAGCCCTCCTATATGATGTAGATTGGACAGCAATAGCTTGCAGATTAGACGCTAAAGGCATGTTAATTGCTGCTTTATTCCATGTGAATAAGGTACAAGATGGTGAATTGAAGGTTTTGAACGTCTAAAAAATCTCCTGATTTTTTCTATTTTTCAATTTTGTTTTGTCAAAGAAAACGAATCGCTTTAACAAATGAAAGGTTTGTTGACACAGATGGTTTCGTTGATTGTCATCCAGCATTATTTTCACATCGTGTCGTAAATGACAGTTTTATTCGTGTTCATACAAACGGGCATGCTTGTTTTTTTACATCGAGCATGCTTGCTCAATTGAAAGAGCCGTGTGTGTTTGTTGACGACCTTACATGAGGAGAAGTGGCTTTATTTGTATTTGTCGATAAAGTCTTTAGCCCTGGTATCACCTAATTCCTTCGCTTTATTCAAGGTTTCCAGTCCTTCTTTCTTTTGCTTATTTTGTACTTGAGCTAATCCTTTGATGAGATAGGCATCGGCATAACTTGGTGCGAGGGAAATGCATAAATCAGCCGTTTTGATGGCATCTTCGTATAAATTCACTTTCAATTGTAGCGAAGCCATCTCTGCTAAGTACGTAGGTTCTTGCCGATTCAGCACGGCTGCATGAGCAATGTCGTTCAAAGCTTGTTGATATCTTCGCAGCTGTGAATTGCACTTATAGCGCGTGTAATAAAATTCATGACTGGCTCTGCCCAGCATCAACGTGTCATATTGATTATAATCTGCCAATGCTTTTTTGTAATCGCCAATCTGGTCGTAAGCAACACCGCGTGCCAACACATAGGGAGCAGCCACTGGTGTCAAAGGCTGTGGACAGGCTGCAACGGCACTATCCAGTAAGGTTAGAATCTCTTTCTCATCAGCTTTGAGTTGAGTCTTTGCCTGTGCGGCTTCGTAAAAGAGTTCGCCAGAACGTAACGATGTTTTCGTCAGCGCCATGAACATGTCATAGGCCTTTTGATAATCTCCTTTGATAAAAATAATCTGTGCTTGCTGATGTTGATATACAGGAAGTGGATTGATGTTGTTTGCTTGTGTGGCTTCATCAAGTGCTTTATCTAATGACCATTGCGTAAAGGTGGAGTCGAGCTGATAAAGTTGCTGCTGATAGATGAGCTTGGCATACTCGGAGTGGGCAACATCCTTGTTTTTAGCATGCTTAATTGCCGTTTCCATCTCGTCGGCAGCCTGTGAAAGCTGTCTTTTGCTGGCAAAAATGTTTGCTTGCGCTACATATCCATCAACAGATTGTGGGAACAGACGTTTAAAGTCTTGCACATATTTGAGATAGTTTTTATGCGTCTGTTCTCTTGACATCATCAGCATGACCAGCGCGTCTGACTCCTTGCTTGGCATTTGTGTGCGAATAGAAGTTTGTCGCAATACAGGGTCAGCAATGCTCAGTCCGGTGTTTACTTTCATGTCGTTCATGAACTTTGCATCCACAGCATGTGTCTCGTCGGCACTGTTGGCATGTTGCAATATGCCAATGACCTCACCCTTGGCATTCACGAAAGGGCAGCCCTCCTTGTTCGCCGGAGCTTCGGAAGAAAAGATATAATAGGCGTATTTATCCATAAAGGTTTCTATCTTTTGGATTGGCACTTGCTTGATATCAAGTGATTTGATGGAATAGCCTACGACAGACACTTTCTCGTTCGCCTTCGAGGTAGACGAAGCAATTTTTGCCGGAGTGGTGTTTCCTACTACTTTAAACTTACATACGTCATATAGTTCGTTCGCTCCAATCATAACGTCAACTGTCATGGCATTGCCTTGGGCATCAATCACTACAGCACTGTCGGCTCCCACAAAAGGTTTCCATGTGCTGATTGCCTCTCCATTTTCTCCAACAAATACACCGCGTGTTGAACTAAGCAAGGTTCCATCGGCCTTGAACGTCGTTAATGAGAAAACCGATTTCGCTGCCTTTTTTACATTTGCAGACTGTGCGTTTACTTGTGAATGTCCCCCTAGCAGCAAGGCAATGAGGGTGGTGAGAGTTAGAATTGTCCTTGATTGTATTGGATGTATCATTGTGTTATTTATTTCATATTTAAAAGTTCGCGTGCGTTGGCAAGAGCCGCTTCTGTGACATTACTTCCACTCAGCATCTGCGCCACTTCCTGTACACGTTGATCTTGGTTTAGTTCGTACATATTGCTTACAGTACTGTCTTTTAACTCAGACTTGCTTACCTTATAGTGAGTTTCTCCAAGGGCAGCAATTTGCGGAAGATGAGTTATACTGATGACTTGCCGATCGTCCCTGCCCATCTCGTCCATGATGTGTGCCATTTTCTCGGCAACACTACCACTCACGCCCGTATCTATTTCGTCAAAAATGATGGTAGGAAGTTTGACGGCCCCACTAATCATAGCCTTCAACGACAACATGACGCGCGCTATCTCACCACCGGAAGCGACTTGTGATACGGGTAATAAGGGTGAATTGGTGTTGGCGCTAAACAAGAAAGAAACGCCATCTTGCCCTTTGTTTCCCAATGGTTTCTGGGTAATTTCAACTTTGAATCGGATGTTAGGAATACCAAGAGGTACCAACCGACTCGACATTTCCTTTTCAATAGCTTTGGCGGCTTTTTGTCTTATTGTTGTCAGTTGATTGGCTTTCTTCGTACATTCTATGAGCAGTTGGTCAACCTGTGCTTGTTGTTTTTGTAGTTCTTCGTCACTATGGTCGATATGCTCCAGTTGTTTTTTAATTAACTTTTGTTGAGTGAGTAATTCGGTAACGGATTCCACATGGAATTTGTGCTCCAATGCATTGATTAAATCAATTCGCTCTTGAAGTTTTGCCAGCTGTTGGGGGTCGAATTCTATGTTTTCCGTTTTGTTCTGAATCTCGTTCTCTATATCTTTTAGTTCGATATAACAGCTTTCTATTCTTTGTGCAACCTCTTCAATGGGGGAGTAAACTTCCTTGATGCCATCCAATTGTTGAGTAATTGTTCTCAAAGCCTCGATGACGCCAACCGATTCTGCAGACAACAACTGTTCTGACTGATACAGGGCTGTCTTGATTTCTTCTGCATGTTCGAGCGTGGCAAGTTCCTGTTCGATGGCTTCCTGTTCACCCTCAACAAGTTGTGCTTGTGCGAGTTCACCATACTGAAAGCGTAAGAACTCCTCATTTTCTTGGCTTTTTGCAATGCCAGCTTTCAATTCTTCCAACTGTTCAGCAGCCTTCTTGTATTCTTGATAACATGACTGATATTGGGCCAAACTCTTGCTGTCCTGCGTAATGATATCGACAACTTGTAGTTGAAAGTCTTCCAGGTTGAGCAAAAGGTTTTGATGCTGTGAATGGATATCAATCAATTGTTCCCCCAATTCTTTCATGGTGGCAAGAGGTACAGGGGTGTCGTTGATAAAGGCCCTGCTTTTTCCTGAGCTGTAGATTTCCCTTCTCACGATACAGTCTGTTACATCATCATCGATGTCATTCTCTTCGAAAAAGTGGAGAAGATTGTATTTGCTGACATCAAAATGAGCTTCAATCAAGCATTTATCCTTTCCAGTTCTGATGAGTTTTGTGTCGGCTCGACTGCCCTTCAAGAGGCCAATGGCCCCAAGTATGATGCTTTTGCCTGCTCCTGTTTCGCCCGTAATGACGGAAAATCCAGGATGAAAGTTGATGTCAAGTTCATCAATCAGTGTAAAGTTTTGAATATGTAATTGCTTCAGCATCTTTATTCTTTGATTTTTTCCCATGCATTGTTTTGGGAAGCGTTGATGGAAAACAGTATTTCGTAGACCCGCTCTTTCTCTTTCTGGGTTCCTTTTCCGCTGTAGATGTTGGCCAGTTCATCACGCTTATAATCGGTCCATATCTGTGGCAACAAGCTTAGTGGTCTGTTTTCGTGACTTTTTTTCAATCCCTCTTCCAATGCTGTCGTGATGTTTGTTCTGCCTCGCTCAACGTTCGTGGCCATTTGGTCTAATCCGTTTCTGTAATAATCGTATTGCAGTTGACGGAAGGGTGACATGGCACTATCCATATAGTCGTTGATGATGGCAAAGCGGTTTCGGCTGTCATCAAATGATTTCCAGCCCGTAAAATTAAGATTCTGCGCATTATTGGTCAGGTTGAGGCATCTTTGCAGTATGTCTTCACCGCCCATGGGGGAGAAAGAGTCCAGATTCAATCCAATGATGAGATAAGCATAATAGGCAATCAAGGCAGTGAGCTGGTTATTGATAGTCTCTTCATTGAATTCGAGTTGGTCGAATTGAGCAAACTCAAAATTAAAGTCGTTGTCTGTATTATTATATAATGTAGTGGTGTAAGCAGAGTTGAACACGGGCCTGTTGGCTTGAATCAATGCCCGACAGGTAAACATGTTCGTGGCTTGATCGTATTTGGTCACCGTAATGTTGAAATTACATGGAATGCGCTCTATGCGTTGGAACTTCAGGTTGGTCCACTGCCTGTCATTGATGAATCTAGTGAGTGTCTGCTCCAGATTCTCAAAAATGCTGGCATCCGTACCTTGTATTTGGTTGTGGTTGATATGGATACGCGCATTCAATTCCTGGCTGTATACCGGCGAATAGACGCCAGCAGCCAAGAAAAGACTGAATATGAGGAGGGATACAAACTTCTTCATCTGTCAAAAAATCAGTGCGCCAATCGTTCTTATTTCTTGTTAAACTCTCGTAAGCGTATACGGGTGAGCACCTGTTTCGTGTTGTTGGTAAAGTCATTGGATAGCATCCAACTGTAATAACCTGGATCTTTTAGAAGAACTTCTGTCACGGCACAACCTTTATATTTACCGAAGTTGAACACTTCTTGTCTCATGGGTGAACCGTCTTCTGTGGTCAACACCTTGCCGTCTGTACCTTTCATGTCTTGCCAAACGATACGGCCAGCAAAATCGACATTATCATTCATCTTGGAGAATTCGGCCAAGTATTTCATGTCGTTGGGCAATGCCCTGTCAGCTTCTTCTTCTGTTTCGGGATTATATTTGTCCAGTTGTCCCATCAGTACCCGATAAGTCACCTCAGCATCTTGGTCAGCTCGATGCGCTTCAAAGTCGTCTTCCATTTTCCGGCCACAATAGAATTTGTAAGCTGCTGCCAGGTTGCGTCGTTCCATCTTGTGAAAGATAGTTTGAGCATCAACCAAATTGCTTTTACTGAAGTCGAAGTCAATGGCTGCTCGCAGGAATTCTTCTGCCAGTATTGGTATGTCAAAGTGATTCGAATTGTAGCCTGCAAAATCACAACCTTTAAATTCTTCGGATAGTTTTTGCGCTAAATCTTGGAATTTGGGTGCATCCGCTACATCTTCGTTGGTAATGCCCGTCAAGGCAGAAACCTCGAGAGGTATTTTCTTTTCAGGGTTGACGAGAATGTTCTCGCGCTCTTCTTTTCCGTCAGGAAATACTTTGATGTAAGATATTTGGATGATACGGTCTTTTACTAAATCAAGCCCTGTCGTCTCAAGGTCAAAAATGATGATAGGCTTTTTTAAATTCAGTTTCATTTTTAAGTGACTTGTCTATGAATAAAATGGAAATATCTACCCGATATCGGAATATATGTTTTTCCACACCGGGTAGATATGCCTTTCCTCATGCGAGTTGCTGTATGTTAGTCATTGAGCAGCATAGGCATGATCAGCATCAGAATGTCTTCGCCTTCTGGTTGTGTCGTCGGAACAATGACACCAGCCCGACTTGGATCAGCCAGTTGTATGGTTATGTCTTCACTTTCAAGGTTGGTGAGAATCTCTGTCAGCGAACTTCCCTTGAAGCCAATGTTCATGGTTTGGCCAGAGTAATCGCAAACGATGCTTTCCTTGGCACTTGTCGCAAAGTCTATGTCTTCTGAAGAGAGCTCCAGTTTACCTGTTTCCAGATGAAGCCGTACCAGTTGGCTGCTTTCACTGGCAAAGGGTAGGATGCGTTTCAAGGCACCCAAGAGGCCCTTGCGATCGACAGTCAGTTGATTGGGATTGTCCTGCGGGATGACAGAGTTGTAGTTAGGGTATCTGCCCTCTATCAATCTGCACGATAATGATCCTCCTGCATAATGTATTTCGGCATTCTTCGTATCAAATTTGATGACAGCATCTCCCTCATCCTTTGTCAAAACGTTTCTGAGCAACATAGCTGGTTTCTTGGGTAAAATGAAAGAAGCCGGTGTTTCACTTTTTAGTGCGAAGTTTTTGTTTCTAACAAGTTTGTGGCCATCGCTTGCCACGATAGCCAAACTGTCGCTCGTCAGATCGAAATATATACCGTTCATGACAGGCCTCAGCTCATCTTGTGCTGTGGCGAAGAGTGAGCGGTTGATGTTGTCATTGAGAATCCCAGCATTCATTGTAATGACAGTTGCGCCATCTGGTATTGCTTGTGATTCAGGATACTCTGCCGCATTTTGGGCTGTGAAGTTGTATACACCATTCTGATACTGTATCTGAATGGTGAAATTGTTCATATCCACTTCAAAAGTCAGCGGTTGCTCTGGCAACTCCTTAACGGCGTCAAGAATGGTGCGGCTGGGCACAGCAAACTTGCTTTCACCATCACATTCATCAAGTTGCAATGATGTTCGCATGACATTTTCACTGTCACTGGCGGTAATGTTCAGCTGTTTATCTTGAATATCGAAGAGAAAACTGTCAAGAATTGGTAATGAATTCTTGCTGTTGATAACCTTTGAAAGTGTTTGTAAGCGACTGTTCAAAGCACTGCTTGATAATGTAAATCTCATTGGTATATTGTTTTAAATGTTTGTCTGTATTTAATAGTTACAAAAATACAAAAAAGCATTGTGTTGGACAAAAAAAGGTACTAAAAGTTTCTTTTTTTAGAAGTATTTTACTAATTTCGCAAAACAGAAGACACACATGTCAGATAATTTATTCAAAAAAACACTATAAATGGAATTACAAGGAAAAGTTATTGCTGAAATGCCTGAAAGAAGTGGAGTGTCAGCAAGAGGAGAATGGAAAGTGAAGGAATATGTCATCGAAACGCACGACCAGTATCCTCGCAAGATGGTCTTCTCTGTTTTTGGTGAAGATCGCTTGCAAAGATTTAATGTTCAGGTAGGACAAGAGGTGTTGGTGTCGTTTGATATCGATGCTCATGAATATAATGGCCGCTGGTTCAACAGTATCCGTGCTTTCGATGTACGTCAGGTTGATCCTGCTACGTACGGTGTGCAGGGAGCGCCGGTGCCACCAGTCAGTGGCAATGACACGGCTGCACAGCAGGCTGCCCCACAGCAAGGTGGAGCACAAGCTCCATTTCCGCCACAGTCTGAAACGGTAGAAGACAATGCCGACGACTTACCATTCTAACGTACAACAGCCAATTGTAAATTACATAAAAAAGAGGATATGTCTATAGATGGACATATCCTCTTTTTTGAGAAACCGCGGTTTTTATATTGTTTGTTGGACTGAAGGTCCATCTGTAAGTGTTTGTGTCAAGAATTACACGTACAAGGAAAGGGCGTTCATCGCGAGATACAATCAGTTGGAACCTGGCTGCAACTTTCTTACTTAATTCACTGAAACTTCACATCAGACTTTTCATCGTGGATGAGTGCATCTTTGTGAACTTGCTTTTGGCTTGCTTTTGGCGAGGTTTTAAATGGAGCTTTTTCTTTTTTATCCACTCTTTCTTCCGCTCCTCATAATCTCTTCTTTTCCGTTCCAGATAATTGTCTGCCATGATTTATTTAAAGTGTGAGTAAATGACAGACAGGGTTTGCTTGTTTGAGCCACCTAAGAGTTTGGTGCCTGATAGTGACATGTCGTGTACTACGTTGGTCAGAATCTGTGTCTGATTGAATGTGTAATAAGACGTGGTCACTGGTATGACAACCAGTTTGTTCCAATTTTCCGACTGTTTACCTGTAGCCTTGTTGCGTGCCATGGCCTTGATGACACTTCCAATGTTGTTGAAGGTATAACCATTGTTGGCCCTGTCGTACGTGGCGAGGAAAGACGTTTTGTAGTCGGCAACTCGTTTATGCTCAAAGAATGTATATAAACTGTCTTTCTGAATCAGCAAGAGTGTCTTCGGAATGTCCAATGCAAACTTGGAGTTAACCTCATTGTTGATTCGTTTCAAATGAATTTTTGCAGCGTTGATTGAATCTTTTTCATGCCCCTTACAGATTTCTTCAACAGGGATTGTAATCTCCGTGAAGATGCCGGCAGGTGATTTCAAGTAAGTGTTGTTCTTGTCACTCACCAACTCGTTAATTGTCTTTCGGTCGTTCACCATGGTTGATGTCTGCAACACCTCTTCGGTACCAGAGAATGAAGCTGTTCCTGTATAGATGCTGTCTTTGTTAGCGAACCTGAAATAAACGTTCAGTTGTGTCCTGAATATGTAGGCCATCGATCCTAATCCACTGACATGTTTGAAGTAGAATCCTGGCACAACATGCTGGGTAAATGTCATGGAATTCTTGAAATATTCAGGATGTTGATAATATTGGTTTAGGATATAGGTTCCGTAGTTCTTATATCTTTTGCCGTTTTTGTCAGTGTATGGCTGGTTCAGCTTGACCTTAATGTGATTCGTGTAGTTTTTGTCCCATCGGGTCTTTTTACTGATTTGTTGGTCTGTCAGTGTGTAAATCTTGTCCACTTGTAACCCATTTGCGCCGATATAACCATTTTCCATGGGGTCAAAATTAGAATAATAGGTGTTAGCTTCGCTCATGGGTTTGCTCATTTCGTATGTAGTTAGCTTCATTGGCGCGAGCGAGTCACCATAGAACTTGTCGTAGTACAGTCTGAGTTCGCATGAATCTGCCACAATCATTCCGTCTTCTTTGTTGACCATTTTGTTTGCATCAGGAAATTGATAGTTTTCCTGAATGTGGAATTGGGTCATGAAGTTGCCTGTGATGTAACCTCCAGTTTCCGGGTCTCTAATCTTTCCCAAATACCCAAGAGTGTTTCTTGACAACACCGAATCAGCTGCGATGGAACGTGTAGAAACCATGAAGGTGTCGGTTGAAATCTGTAGTTTGTCCAATGAGTTGGTCAATGATATGCCCACATTGTCAGTCGTATCGTCACATGCCGTGAACATGAGTGCGGCAAATGCAAGAATTGCAATAAACTTATTTCTCATTTGTGTTTAAGCTGTTATATTTGCTGTAAACGAATCTGTTTGTGTTTCAGGATGTATTTTGTCACTCAAACGAGCTTATTTCTGTAGGACAAGATCATAGAACTCTTGATAGGCCTTCGTGAAATCACTTCCTGGATATTTCAAGAAAGGCAGTTCTTTGTCTGCACAGTACTTCAATAACTTTTCGTTAACGTCAGTGCCAGCCTCGATAATGCCATCACTGTAATCTATGGCCAGTTTGCCCAGTTCAAAGAAGTCGAACTTCTCATTGTATGGCTTGAGTAAATTCAGCTTGGCGTCTTTAAACTGCACGCATCTTTTGAAGTTGGTCCCCAGGTCGGTCTTGAGTTGTGTCTGAAATAGGGATGTGATCACCTTAGTGTTTGCAAACGAAGGTTCGTCTTTATAGGCTGTCTTTATATATAGCGGGATTACGGCTCCCATCCATCCTTGGCAATGAATGATGTCTGGTACCCAACGCAGCTTCTTGACAGTTTCGAGAACACCACGCGCGAAGAAAATTGCGCGCTCGCCGTTGTCAGGATATTCCGTTCCAGATTCATCTACCGTCATTTGCCGCTTTGTGAAATAATCTTCGTTGTCTATGAAGTAAACCTGTATTCTCACTTGTGGAATAGACGCAACCTTAATGAGCAGTGGATGATCGGTGTCATCAATAATCAGGTTCATACCTGAAAGGCGGATTACTTCATGCAGTTGGCCGCGTCTTTCGTTAATGTTTCCCCACTTTGGCATGAATGTTCTGATTTCGCAATCATTTTCCTGCATGGCCTGGGGAAGGTTACGTCCCATGAGCGACATCTCAGTTTCTGGAACGTAAGGTGTCATCTCTTGGTTGATAAATAGAATCTTCTTCGTCATGTCCTTGTTTGGCGTTTACTTGTTTAGTGGTGACAGAATGGCTGTGATATGCAAATCGTCAGTTAGGTAGCTTGTAACAATTGCCCTTTATAGCAGCTTGTAACAATTGCGCTTCATTGCAGCCTACAACATCTGCCCACTGCAAAGATACGAAAAATAATCGAATTACTGGTGATAATTCTCTTAATTCCGTGTCCAAGCCATTGCAATTTGTTATTTTTAAACTTTGAACGTGCCATCTGTCTTTACATTCTCTTTCCGCTTTTCTATGATAAATGCCTGTGCAACATCAATAGGTTGTACAGGCATCTATGGTTAATCCAAACTTGTTTTGTCTTGATGAGAACGCGTGAGTGGTGTGCCCATACGCATTATGGCATCCTGTTGTCCTCTACAACGAGATGCTGTCTGCGTGGTTTTACATCCTCCTGACTCTTGTGTATAGTGCTTCGCGGCCGTTTATTCTATCACCACCAGCGGGGTGTCTTCCATGACGCTTTCCCCTTGTTTGATGCAGATAGCTGTCACCTTGCCATCTTTCTCGGCCTCAATGTTGTTGGCCATCTTCATGGCTTCCAGCACAACAACTGTGTCGCCGGCCTTCACCTCGTCGCCTACATGCACTAAGATGTCGGTGATGACGCCAGGGAGTGGCGCCTTCACGGCATGGTCGGTGTTGACATTAGTGGCCGACAGACTTTCTTCTTCAGGCTCGTTGGCTACTGGTTTGTTCAACACGGGCTTTTTTTCGGGTTCCGGTTCTGCCTCAAGTTCAACATTAAAGTCTTCACCATTGACAATAACCTGTGCGATATTGTCGACGATGTTTCCTATCTCGACTGTATATTCCTTGCCGTCGATAATGTATTTGAATTTTTTCATAATCAGTGTTTCCTTTCTCTTAAATAGGTGAGTGGTTTACTTTGCTCCGCACTATCGTGGCTTCTCCGTGAAAGATATGAATTTAGCGTCCCACATACTCTGCTTGTGCTTGATGGTTATTTTGCCCGATTCGATGTCGTGTACGTTGTTTCCCCTATATTCATAGAGAGCCATTGCGATAGCTGCATAAATGTTCTTATCCATGTCTGTTTTCTTCTACTTAATGTTTCTACATAGGCATGCATCCGTGCTTCTTGGCCGGAAGGCTCTGTCGCTTGTGCGCCAGCTGTGCCAGTCCACGGCAGATGCGGAAGCGTGTGTTGCGAGGTTCGATGACATCGTCTATGTAACCATACTGAGCAGCCTGATAAGGATTGGCAAACAATTCTGTGTATTCTTCTTCCTTTTCGGCTAAGAACGCGCGCACGTCTTCACCAGCCTCTTTCTTTGCTTTCGCTTCTTTCGCACTTAAAACAGCTACGGCACCCGAAGCACCCATCACGGCAATCTCGGCTGTTGGCCATGCAAAGTTGAGGTCAGAACGCAATTGCTTGCATCCCATCACGATGTGACTTCCGCCATAGCTCTTGCGTAGCGTGATAGTAATCTTTGGTACGGTGGCCTCGCCATAGGCGTAGAGCAGCTGTGCGCCATGCAGGATGACGGCATTGTACTCCTGACCGGTGCCAGGAAGGAAGCCTGGAACGTCCACCAGTGAGACGATGGGGATGTTGAAGGCATCGCAGAAGCGAACGAAGCGCGCTCCCTTGCGACTGGCATTGGTGTCGAGCACGCCAGCATAAGCCTGTGGCTGGTTGGCCACGATGCCCACGCTCTGTCCGTTGAAGCGGGCAAAGCCGGTGATGATGTTCTTGGCAAACTTGGGCTGTACCTCAAAGAACTCGCCATTATCCGTAATCTCTGCTATCACCTTATACATATTATAGGCCATGTTTGGGTCGTCGGGCAATAGCTCGTTGAGCAAGTCACTTGTGCGGTCAACTGGGTCGGTGTTCTCCACGCGCGGTGCCTCTTCGGTGTTGTTGGACGGAATATAGGTCAACAACGTCTTGATGAGCTGTATCACCTCTTCGTCGTTTTTGGCCGTGAAGTGTGTCACGCCGCTCTTCGTGGCATGCACGCTGGCACCTCCCAGGTGCTCGGCGTCGATGTCCTCGCCTGTCACCGTCTTGACCACCTTCGGTCCTGTGAGGAACATGTAGCTGGTTCCCTCGGTCATCATGATAAAGTCTGTCAGGGCAGGAGAGTACACCGCACCACCTGCGCAGGGGCCAAGGATGGCAGAAATCTGCGGAACTACGCCACTGGCAAGAATATTTCGTTCGAAAATCTCGCCATAGCCAGCCAAGGCACAAATGCCTTCTTGGATGCGTGCGCCACCCGAATCGTTCATGCAGATGACGGGAGCTCCGTTCTGTATGGCCAGATCCATGATCTTACATATCTTTTCAGCCATTGTCAAGGAGAGCGAACCTCCGTTCACGGTGAAATCCTGTGCGTAAACGTAAACCAAGCGGCCGTCGATGGTGGCACTGCCCGTTACGACACCGTCGCCAAGGTATTGCTTTTTCTCCATGCCGAAGTTGTGGCAGCGGTGCAGCTTAAACATGTCGTATTCTTCGAACGAACCCTCGTCCACGAGCATGTCAATACGCTCACGCGCCGTATATTTTCCACGCGCATGCTGCTTCTCTATCGCTTTCTCGCCACCGCCAAGACGAGCTTGTTCTCTCTTGGCTACCAGCTCTTTAATCTTTTCTACTTGTTTACTCATATTATTATTCAATCTTTTGGTTTCGATATATATGACGTCACAAAGGTAATAATAATTAGTGAAAGGTTGATGGATTGAGGCGTAATTTATGTTATTGTAACACGGCTCTTTCGTTTATAGAAAGTTGTTTGTTGTCAAAAACAATCATTTGCTGTTCAACAACGTATCTTAAACTTAACTTCATCCTTTTAATCTTTATTTTCCTGTTGCTGACGAAATATTTCTTTCTGCATCTCTATCTCGCGTGCCAATTCCTCCTTAGAAGGAAGATAGGTAAGATATTTAGCTTGAAATATTTGGTCGCTGCCATGCAGTACACTATACCTTGCCATATCGTCACTGGTATCTGAGCAGAGCAATAATCCAATGGTGGGGTTGTCCCCCTCTGTTCGTTTCAGAGCATCATACATACGGATATACATATCCATCTGCCCAACATCTTGATGCGAGATCTGTGTGGTTTTGAGATCAACGAGGAAAAAACACTTTAAAATATAATTGTAGAAAACAAGGTCAATATAGAAGTCGCCCATGTCCGTGCGTATGTGCTGTTGTCTTCCTACGAAAGCAAATCCCTTACCCATTTCCATGATAAACTTCTGCAAATGGTTGATGATACTGCCTTCCAGTTCTGACTCTGTAAAGTCTGCATCTGACTGCAAGCCAAGAAACTCTGCCACTACAGGATTTTTGATAAATTCCAACTTATCCTGTTGCATAGGAGCTGTGAGCCTGTGCATCTCGTCAACAACCTTATCTTTATGTGCAGATTGAAGTAGGCGGTTATAATATTGTGAGGCAATATTACGGTGTAAGGTGCGTGTGCTCCACATCTCCCTCAAAGCCTCTTGTTCATACCACCTACGCACAATAGGATCTTCCACCCTTATTAGTTCCCGATAATGCGTCCATGGCAGAATTTTTCTGCTAAGCGGAAATGAATCTTTAGATTTTGTACGCACTGCGTTCACAATCTCAGATTGCCCACTCACGGTGTTGACGTGTCCTAATTGTTGACGCACTGCGTCTACACTTTCGGATTTTGTACGCACTGCGTCCAAAATGTTTGGAAATAGCTTGTAGAAACGTATGTATTGATATAAGCTGCTAAAATTGAACCCCTTGCCATACGCATGGGTTAGTTCTTTAGCAAGTGTGGTTATCACCTGTTTTCCATATTCGGCTCTCTCTTCTCCATCAAGTTTCTCACGTGCAATGCGTTCACCAAGCATCCAATTGCGAAGTGTGAGGGAAACATTGACAGCACGGTATGCTTGCTCACGGGCATCCTCTATAATCGAACAGATGTCCGAATACAGCGAGCTGAAACCTGTTGTGTCTTGTATATGATTGTCCATAATTGTTTAATAATGCAACTCTACAAAATTTTTCTCTCCAAAAACCTCATCGCAAACATTGCGGAGGTTATGTACCTCATTGTCATCAATCGAAATAAATCTCACGTCGTTTTCTGTGAGCAAGTATCTTGCTACTTTCAGTCGGGGATAAATCATGTTCAGCCAATCGTTGTGGAAACGACCGTTGGTGTCGGCATTCTTTTCAAAACTTCAAGTAAATGACCTCAAAACCACTTCGGTCATTGATAGCATTTTGCAGCGATACTCTCTAAAAGTTCACTTGCAAAGATAGACAAAACTTTCGAAAATTTACACTTGCAAATACTCTTATTGTGCGTGGTGACACACGGATTTGTCATTGAAGAAATGATGATTGATGATGAAAAATCATCCTAATTCTTAAGTTTCACCACCATTATCACTTCAATGCAAGAGCTGTGTTATTGGGTAGAGTGGAGGGTGATGAATCACGTCCCTAACGGACGTTTCGTACAAAAATGTCAATTTTTTATCTCAAAAACAGCCCTTAAATCGGCTCTTGAAAAGTTTCAATATAGAAAAAATCGATAGGCAAAGAGGATGCAAATAGGGGATGATGTGGGAAGAAAAAGCGCATTTCAGGGTAAAAGCAATGGTCTTACCAGACAAGTAACATCCTTTTACCGCATTATATGCATGCTATTGGCAGTCAATTACATGCAAATTAGGGGCATGAAAGCATGCTTTTTAACTGAAAAATGGTTGAATTTGGTTACGAATGCGGCTGAATAATTTGTAATATGTTGTGTATCAACGAAGTGCGAAAAACGCTCATGCTTGGCTTATTTGCAAGCAAACCTGTGTTCGTTTGCAAATAAGCCAAGCATGAGAAGATGTGTTGTCAAGAAAATTCACAAAGATAAACCTACATGAAACGATGCGGTTCAATGTAAATGTGAAATGGCAGTCTGGGCTTGGAATCCTGCACCAGACTGCCATCCAATGTTTAAGCCTTGCTCTTGTCGCGCGTTGCCAGGATGAAATAGCTAATCAATAGCAGGTAAGCGGCCAGTGAAAGCAATTCGGACAAGGGGTTGGCAAGCCAGTCGGGATTGATGGGATTGAAGCCCGTAAAGCGCAGCAATGCGCTTAAAACGCCCATCAACGCACCGCCGGCGATGAAGCCGCTGGCCAACAGCGTACCCTTCTCTCCGCGCTGTTTGTTCACTTCATTATTTTTGCTGCGCGTGGTGACAAACCAGTGAATGGCGCCACCGATGAGCAGGGGCGTGTTGAGTTCCAACGGAATGAACATGCCCAATGCAAATGCCAGTGCGGGAATCTTGAGCAAAGTGAGGATGATGGCCAGCAAAGCACCGATGCCATATAAGATCCAAGGTGCACCCGCACCATTCATCAAGGGCTCGATGACGGCTGCCATGGCATTGGCTTGCGGTGCCACCAGATGCCCTTGTTGTGCCGGATCGAAGCCGTAGGTTTGATTGAGCAGCATCATTACGCCGCCCACGGTAGCCGCACTCACCAGGGTTCCCAAGAACTTCCAAGTTTCTTGTTTGGCTGGCGTCGTTCCCAACCAATAGCCAATCTTCAGGTCAGTGACAAACGCACCGGCCATGGAGAGAGCGGTACACACCACGCCTCCCATGATCAAGGCGGCTACCATGCCCTCCGTACCGTTGAGTCCCACGGCTGCCATCACCACGCTGGCCAAGATAAGTGTCATCAAGGTCATGCCCGATACCGGGTTGCTGCCTACGATGGCAATGGCATTGGCTGCCACAGTGGTAAACAAAAAGGCAATAATGGCCACTAAGAGAATGGCAATCAGCGCATGCGTAAAGTTGTGCATCACGCCCAAAAGGAAGAATGCGAAAGTGATAAGAATGGCGGCAATGGAGCCGATGGCAATGACCCGGAACGAGATGTCCCTGCGCGTGCGTATCTCTTCTTTCGTCACCTCACCTTGGCCTTTCATCTCCTTAGCTGCCAGTCCAACGGCACTTTTGATGATACCCCAGCTCTTGATGATGCCAATGATGCCCGCCATGGCAATGCCACCGATACCGATGCTCTTGCCGTAGGTGGTGAAAATCAGCTCGGGAGACATCTCGCCCACCGTCATGGTGAGGTTGGTGCCACCGATGTTTAAGATGGTGTCGCCAAACAACAGCGATAGTCCTGGCACGATGAGCCACCAAACGGCGAACGAACCCATACAGATAATAAAGGTATATTTCAGTCCGATGATGTAGCCAAGACCCATTACGGCTGCGCCGGTGTTTACCTTGAAGACCAGTTTTGCCTGATCGGCCAGCTGCTGACCCAAGCCGAAAACGCGGGTGGTGAAGTTCTCGTTCCACCATCCAAAGGTGGCTACGATGAAGTCATAAAGCCCACCAACCAGTCCGGCCATAAGCAATGGCTTGGCTTGCGATCCGCCTTTGGCACCGCTCACGAGCACTTGCGTGGTGGCAGTAGCTTCGGGGAATGGATATTTGCCGTGCATGTCGCTCACGAAATATTTGCGGAAAGGAATCAGAAATAGAATGCCAATGACTCCTCCGAGTGCCGAACTCATGAAGATTTTCATGAACGATGCGCTCATTTCGGGATACTTAGCTTGAAGAATGTAAATGGCAGGCAGGGTGAAGATGGCTCCAGCCACCACTGCACCCGAGCAGGCTCCGATGCTCTGTATAATCACATTTTCACCAAGTGCCTTGTTTCGCTTGGCGGCTGTTGATACGCCTACGGCGATGATGGCAATGGGGATGGCGGCCTCAAACACCTGTCCTACCTTCAAACCCAGATAGGCTGCGGCGGCCGAAAACAACATCGCCATGAGGATGCCCCATGTCACTGACCACGCATTGACCTCGGGGTAGGTTTGGTTTGCGTGCATGATAGGTTGATACTCTTCTCCTTCTTTCAGTTTCCTGAAAGCATTTTCAGGTAATTGCACAGACTCTTTTTGCTTGTCTTCCATAAGTAATATTTGTGTTTTTGCTGACAAAGATATACTAAATCAATAAGATAGCAAAACGAATTGTAAGATTTTATTCCACTTTGTCATGATTGCTGTAGAGTGGTGTGGAATGTAAAAAGATGAACGCCGATGGGCGATAGTTGAACTATTTTTTATACATTTGCATTCCCAAGTTGGTAAAACAATAAAATACTTCAACCATGGCCACTACCAAAAACAAGCGTCCGGCACCGATAGATAACTCTTATGCACATGTTCAGCCACAAGCAACTGATGTAGAACGAGTTGTTCTGGGGGCACTGATGATAGACAAAGACGCTTTTTCCATCATTTCCGAGATTCTTCGTCCTGAGTCATTCTACGAGCCAAGGCACCAGAAGATTTTCCATGCCATCCAGTCGTTGACGATGGAGGAGAAACCGGTTGACATCATCACCGTGACCGATCAGCTGAAAAGAGAGGGAACTTTGGAGGAGATAGGTGGTGCTGCCTATGTGGTGGAGCTTAGTGCACAGGTCGCGTCATCAGCCAACATTGAGTATCATGCCAAAATACTTTCGCAGAAATCGCTGGCTCGTCAGTTGATTTCTTATGCCAGTGTTATCGAAACCAAGGCGTTTGATGAGTCACAGGATATAGATGAATTGATGCAAGAAGCCGAAAGTGACCTCTTCACGTTGTCGCAAACCAACATGAAGAAGGACTATACGCAAATTGATCCTGTGATAGCTCAAGCAACGGAAATACTGCAAAAGGCATCTGCTAACACAGGTGATTTAACGGGAATACCTTCTGGATATACCAAATTGGATGGCATTACAAGTGGCTGGCAAAAGTCTGACTTGGTGATTATTGCGGGTCGTCCGGCCATGGGAAAAACGTCGTTTGCACTCTCTATTGCTAAGAATATCGCTGTAGATCATCAAGTTCCTATTGCATTCTTCTCATTGGAGATGAACAATGTACAATTGGTAAACCGCTTGATATCCAATACTTGTGAGATTGCGGGTAACAAGATTCTGAGTGGACAATTGACTGCTGATGAATGGAAACGTTTTGATACGAAAGTGAGAAACCTAATGGGTACACCTATTTATATAGATGACACGCCAGGACTGAGTATCTTTGAACTTAGAACCAAGGCACGTAGACTGGTAAGAGAGAAAGGCGTGCAGATTATCATGATAGACTACTTACAGCTGATGAATGCCAATGGCATGCGGTTTGGCAACCGTCAGGAGGAGGTTTCTACCATCTCCCGCTCGCTGAAAGGACTGGCCAAAGAGCTGGATATTCCAGTGCTGGCTTTGTCACAGTTGAGCCGTAACGTGGAGAATCGTGACGGGTTGGAGGGAAAACGACCACAGTTGAGTGACCTTCGTGAGTCGGGTGCTATCGAACAGGATGCCGACTTGGTGCTGTTTGTGCACAGACCGGAGTATTATCGGTTGTATGAAGACAACAATGGGGTGGACTTACGAGGTAAAGCTCAAATCATCATAGCCAAGCATCGTAAAGGTGCAACGGGCGATGTGCTGCTAAATTTTCGTGGCGAGTATACGCGTTTCGAGAACTTGGACGAAGGTTATTCGATGCCAATTCCAGAAGGTGGGGAGTTTATGGAGTCGCGTCTTAATGGAGGTTTCCCACCCCCAGAGTCCACACCTTTAGGAGATTTGCCTCCAGCAGAATCTGTTCCGTTTTGATGAATGGGCACTTTTCTCAATGAATACGATAGAGATTTTGGTATAAAATAGTGAAAAAGCGACTGTTATGAGGGATTTTATCAGCATGTTGAGATGTACTTTAGATGCTTTTTCTTTCAGGGAAAAGGCGTGCATCTTGTCTGTTTCAGTGCTTTCTTTCTTGTCTCTTTTGCCTTTAAACTGCTTTGCACAACAGCGTGAAGCGTTGCGTGATAGTTTGAAGAAGGCCACCGAAGCCTTGGAATATCATCCTGACAGTGTGGACTTGCGGTTGAAAAAAGCTGCGTGGAATTTACAATTAGAGCAGTGGCAGTATGCTAAAGACGAGTATGATAGGGTGCTAAGTAAGGATCAGCACAACATCGCTGCCTTGTATTATCGGGCTTTCGCCAATCAAAAATTGAGGAGATATAATTTTGCCCGACTTGATTATGAGCATCTGTTGCAAAGAGTTCCCGGACATTTTTCTGCGCTCTTAGGTCTGGCTTTGCTCAATCAGAAGGACAAACACCATACGGAAGCACTTAATCAGATTAACCTGTTGGTGAGTCAGCATGTCGACAGTGCGGTGGCTTATGCCGCTCGTGCGGGAATTGAAGTAGAGCAGGGGATGCTTGAGTTGGGCGAATACGATTATTCAGAGGCCATCAAACGAGATCAGAATAATACCGATTATCTGCTGAACAGAGCCGAACTGCGCATCCAATTGGGCAAGACTGAAAAGGCAAGAGAAGACCTTGACCGCCTTGTGTCATTAGGTGTTCCGCGCCCAGCTCTCAGGAATTGGTATAGAAGACTGAAACAATGATTTTGAAAACACCACGCCCTAACAATCGTATACCCTTGTTCTGTATCATTTAAGGCATGGCCGTGTCGGTGCTATTTCACGTCAAGCGGGAACAAACCATACAGTCGGTCGTCAATCATATCTGTTATCTCCTTGAAATCTTGTGGGTTTTCTTTGAAATGAAGACGGTCGCCATCAACAATCATGAGGTTCCCTTTGTACGTGCTAATCCAGTTTTCGTAGAGTGTGTTGAGCCCCTGTAAGTAGTCTATTCGGATGGATTTCTCAAATTCGCGCCCACGTTTTTGGATATGAGAAACCAGGTTTGGAATCCCTGAACGAATGTAAATCAAGAGATCTGGCAACTTCACGAGCGACATCATGAGGTTGAAAAGGTCTGTATAGTTGTCAAAGTCGCGGTCGCTCATCATACCCATGCTGTGCAAGTTGGGTGCGAAGATGCAGGCATCTTCAAAGATGGTGCGGTCTTGAATGATGGTGTCGTTACTCTTGCTGATGGCAACAACGTCTCTAAACCGCTTGTTGAGAAAGTAGATTTGCAAGTTGAACGACCATCGTGTCATGTCGTCATAGAAATCATCCAGATACGGATTGTTGTCTACTGGTTCAAATTGTGGTATCCAATTATATCGTTTGGCAAGCATGGTAGTGAGGGTTGTCTTGCCGCTTCCTATGTTTCCAGCTATGGCTATGTGCATGATGAATGTGTTTTTGTTGTGTGAATAGAGTGATTGTTGATATGTTGAAAAGACGTTGCGTTGTCGTTACAGATTGCCAAAGAGGCCGAACAGTTGCGCGTCTATCTTGTCGATGATTTCTGAAAAGTCTTTCGGATTGTGCTCAAAGTCAAGAGCATCCGCCTCAATGATGAGCTTTTTTCCTTGGTATTTATTGAGGATAAAATCTTCGTAACGTTCGTTCAGGTTGGTGAGATACTCCAGTGGGATGACCTGTTCGTAGTCTCTTCCGCGCTTTTGGATGTGCCCAACCAGGTTGGGAACTGACGAACGGAGGTAAATCATGAGGTCAGGAAGCTTGACAGCCATCATCATAGCCTCGAATAGTTCCATGTAAGTATTGAAATCTCTGTCAGACAAATGACCCATATCTCGGTTGTTGGCGGCAAAAACATATACCCCTTCGTATATCGAACGGTCTTGTACGATGGTTTCTTTTGATTGAGCTATATCTAGTAAGTCGTGAAATCGTTGTTTCAAGAAGTAGACCTCAAGGTTGAAAGCCCATCGTTCAATGGATCGATAGTAATCGTCCAAATATGGATTGATGTCCACCGATTCCAATTTAGGTGTCCAACCATAATGTTTAACCAACATGTTTGTGAGGGTTGTCTTGCCGCTTCCGATGTTTCCTGCGATGACTATGTGCACGGTTTTTGTCTTACTAAGAGTTGATGACCAAGCAGAATGAGCCGTGCGTATTCTTTCTATTAGATTCAAATATGCAAAGCCGTTCTGCATTTTGCCTGCAAAGTTAGCCCAAACAGTGCATACTTCAAAATATATTAGTTGGTTTTTCTTGGCCTTCGTTCATCTTGACTTTCTTTTTTAGGAAGAAGTCGTCAGCTGTTCGTATGCGATGTTTTTCTCCTTCCGTTTAATGTGTTATAATGTTTGACGAAAGGTTATTTAAATCTAATTACCCGCATTTGTTATTACATTCGCGCATGCAATTGAAATGAAAATCCTATATTTGTGTCATACAGAATGATTCATCAAAAACATAAAAATATGAAAGGACAAGTTTTATCTGCGGCACTCATCGCCTTCAGTATTGTCGTATTAGGATTTGCGATTAAGGGCGGTATCGATAACTTTGTGAACAAAGACCACAAGGTAACGGTAAAGGGATTGTCGGAAAAAGAGGTTGAGGCGGACAAAGTGACATGGCCCATCTTATCAAAAGAAATCGGAAACGACCTGCCACAGCTGTATAAGAACATAGCCAACACACAGGCAACCATCAAAAATTTCTTGCTGAGCAATGGTATTTCTGAAAGTGAAATCAGCGTTAACGCACCTTCCGTGATTGACATGAATGCCAACCAATATTCCAATAATGAGTCGCGTTATCGCTACAACATCACCTCATCGATAACCGTAACCTCGAAGAAAGTGAAGTTGGTGAGAAGCATTATCGCCAAGCAAGGCAGTTTGCTGAAGGAAGGAGTGGCCATTGTTGATGGTGGATACGAGAATCCTGTGAAATACGAGTATGTGTCTTTCGCAGCCATGAAGCCGAAGATGATGAAGGAAGCCATTGATAATGCTGAGAAAACCGCTAAGCAGTTTGCCGAAAACAGTCGCAGCAAATTGAATAAGATTATTAGTGCTGATCAAGGACAGTTCTCCATTGAAAACCGTGACTCCAACACTCCTTACATCAAAAAAGTAAGAGTGGTGACCACCATTACCTATTCTTTGAAAGATTAACCGCCGTTGAACGTCACATTAGATGATTGATGGTGTGAGCAACTTTTGCTGGCTTTGTGGGTGAAAGGATAAACAAACAACGGATGGTTCATTGTGAAACATCCGTTGTTGTCTTCAGGTAGGTGTATAAAGATAATTGACCTACCCACTTGATTCTTGTGTGTAAACGAAGAATGTCGCTTATTTGTTCTTCAGCAAGTCACGAATCTCGGTCAAGAGTTTCTCTTCTGTTGTTGGCTCAGGTTTTACTGATGCAGGTTCTTCTTCATTTTTCTTGGTAATCTTCATGACAGCTTTGACGAGCAAGAATACACAGAAGGCGATAATCAAGAAATCTACAGTTTGCTGAATAAAGTTGCCATAGTTCAACGTTACGGCTTCCATGGTCTTACCATCTTCTGAGAGTTTCTCACCCAGTTTGATACTCAAGTCTTTAAAGTTGACACCGCCAAGCAGAAAACCAATAGGAGGCATGATGATATCGTTCACGAGGGATGTAACAATTTTGCCAAAAGCACCTCCAACGATTACACCGACAGCCATGTCAACTACATTGCCACGCATGGCAAATGCTTTGAACTCATTTAAAAACTTCTTCATAATAATCTTTTGTTATTGTAATGATTGATATTTTGTCATGTAGACTTGTCATTGTTCTTTTACAATAATCATATTTTGTAAAGTTATCGAATAACAAGGCTTTTTTATATTATTTAATACATGAATCACATGCAAATATAGAAAATAAATTGTAACTTTGCATACAAATAAAGGATAATTGTTACTTGATGTTCGTTTTTTTTCGTTGTTTCATGACACGATGAGAGATTCTGTCATCAGGAAGGCAATCAATTCTATGACTTATAATTTAACCCTTTAATAAATAAACTAAAAGTAAAATGATTAAAATTGGTATTAACGGATTTGGCCGTATCGGTCGTTTCGTTTTCCGTGCTTCTTTGGAAGAAGCTAATGCAAAAGACGTAGTAGTTGTAGGTATTAACGACCTTTGCCCTGTAGATTACTTGGCATACATGCTGAAATATGACACCATGCACGGTCAGTTCGATGGTACAATCGAGTATGACGTTGAGAAGTCTGAACTGATTGTGAACGGTAATAAGATTCGTGTGACCGCAGAACGCAACCCTGCTGACTTGAAGTGGGATGAGATTGGAGCAGAATATGTAGTAGAGTCTACAGGTTTGTTCTTGACAAAAGAGAAATCACAGGCTCACATCCAGGCTGGTGCCAAATATGTTGTGATGTCAGCTCCCTCTAAGGATGACACTCCAATGTTTGTTTGCGGTGTAAACCTTGACAAGTATCAGAAGGGTACACAGTTTGTATCTAACGCTTCTTGCACCACCAACTGCTTGGCTCCTATCGCTAAGGTGTTGAACGACAAGTTCGGTATCAAAGACGGTTTGATGACCACTGTACACTCTACCACCGCTACACAGAAGACTGTTGATGGTCCTTCTATGAAGGATTGGCGTGGTGGTCGTGCCGCTTCTGGCAACATCATTCCTTCTTCAACAGGTGCTGCAAAGGCTGTAGGTAAGGTGATTCCTGAGTTGAACGGCAAACTGACAGGTATGTCTATGCGTGTGCCTACTTTGGATGTTTCTGTTGTTGACTTGACCGTAAACTTGGCAAAGCCAGCTACATACGAGGAAATCTGCAAGGCTATGAAGGACGCTTCTGAGGGTGAACTGAAGGGTATTCTTGGTTACACCGATGAGGCTGTTGTTTCTTCTGACTTCTTGGGCGATCCACGTACCTCTATCTTCGACGCTAAGGCAGGTATCGCGTTGACAGACACCTTCGTAAAGGTTGTATCTTGGTACGATAACGAAATTGGTTACTCACACAAGGTTGTTGAGTTGATCAAGCACATGGCAAAGGTTAATGGCTAATCAAAATTAGTCGTTTAACGATAAATAAGCCGTTCGAGATAGCTCGAACGGCTTTTTTTTAGTATATTTGTCGCGTGAAGATGTTAACAATCTTAGGTCCAACGGCCAGTGGGAAAACGGCATTTGCAGCCCATCTTGCAGCCGATATCGGTGCTGAAATCATTAGTGCCGACAGCCGTCAGGTGTATCGAGGGATGGATATCGGTACTGGCAAAGACCTCTCTGACTATGTCGTTCACAAGCAAATTCCCTATCATTTGATTGACATTGTAGATGCTGGAGAGAAGTACAATCTGTTCCGGTATCAGCAAGATTTTCATGCAGCATACGAGGATATTATTTCCAGAGGCATCATTCCCATCCTCTGTGGCGGTACCGGTCTGTACATAGAAGCCGTGTTGAAAGGTTATGCGCTGTCGCCCGTTCCTCAGAATGAGCAGTTGAGACAGCAGCTAAGCGACAAGTCGTTGGCCGAGTTGACGGATATATTGATTGATTTGAAGCATAAAAACCATTCGGTGATGCACAATCAATCTGACGTGGATACAGCGCAGCGCGCCATCAGGGCCATTGAGATTGAAAGCCATCTTTTGCAGCATCCCATGCCCGATCGCGCACTGCCACCCATTGACACATGCATTATTGGAATGCGCATTGACAGGGAAGAACGACGAAAAAAGATTACCGACCGACTGAAGCATCGATTGGAAAACGGCATGATCGAGGAGATTAAAGGACTGTTGGCAGCAGGTATACCGCCTGAAAACCTGATCTATTATGGTCTGGAATATAAGTATGTGACTGAGTATGTCATTGGAAAAACTACTTACGACGAGATGTTTAAGCAACTCGAAATCGCCATCCATCAGTTTGCTAAGCGGCAAATGACTTGGTTTAGGGGGATGGAACGGCGGGGCTTCGTCATCCATTGGATTGACGCGATGCTGCCCATGGAAGAAAAAATAACAAGAACGAAAGAGATATATGGCTATTGACAACAAACGGTGGGGAATTGTTTACTGCCCCAAGAGCAACGCTTTAAGACCCCAAAAATATTGGGAGCGCATCGAGAGAAGCCTGCAAGCCAATGAGGTGGAGTACGACTATGTGCAAAGCGAGAATTCCGCAAGCGTGGGTCGCTTGGTCAAGATGTTCATCAATACAGGCTATAAGACGATTGTCATCGTAGGTGGCGACTCGGCTCTCAATGACACCATCAACTGTATGATGCAGGCTGATTCGGAACTGCGTGGACAGATTTCCTTGGGACTCATTCCCAATGGACTGATGAACGACTTTGCCCATTTCTGGAATATGCGGGAAGGTGAGGAGGAGCGAATCATCAAAGCGCTGAAAAAACACCGTGTCAAGAAACTGGATTTGGGTTGCATGCGGTATACTAATAAAAACGGTGAGGCGTGCAGGCGCTATTTCTTGAATTGTGTGAACATAGGCTTCATCGCAGCCATCATGAACCTGCGCCGCAAAACACGCCGCTTATTTGGGTCCCGAACCCTGTCGTTCTTTTTTTCTTTCGCCTTGTTAATCTTCCAACGACTGGATTATAAAATGCATCTCAAGATTAATACTGATATCATTAAGCGTAAGGTAATGACGGTGTGCGTGGGCAATTCGCTGGGGTATGGCCAAACGCCAAATGCCGTTCCCTACAACGGTCAGTTGGATGTTTCTTTGGTCTACCATCCCGAAATGACCCAGCTTTTCGAAGGTATCTACTTGTTCTTGCGGGGTAAGTTCCTCAATCACAAGAGCGTACACCCTTATCGTACTAAAAAAGTGGAAGTGTTTGCGGCAGAACATGCCATGGTGGGTATTGATGGCCGACTGATGAAGACGCCAGTTGGAAAATTCACATTGTCGATAGAACCAGAAGTCATCAATTTCTTGTTGCCCGACTAATCTTTTCCCTTCTTTTTGCTGTCGCGATTCAAGTCCTTTGCGTTTCAGTTCCAAACCCATTGAGTTTGGCCTCTAAACCCATTGAGTTTGGCCTCTAAACGCATTGACTTTAACCTCCAAACCCATTGAGTTTTGTTTATCAGCGATCACAGGTCTGGTTTTCGGGCGTTATATACGTTTTCTTACATGTATCGGTATTGGCATTTTATTGGAAATGTTTAGTGCCAAATCATGCTTGTGACTGATGCTGGAACCACGTTGCCTACTAACATCGACAGACAAGACAGAAAACCACATTTGTTGCTCATCCACAGCGAAATAAGATGGATTTTACAAATAAAGTTCGGTTTTATTTTGCTTTCAATTGAAAAATGACTAACTTTGAATCCGCCGTTAAGCACGCAGAAATGTTGTTTGCTGCGGCCATTAAATCTATTAACAGACCAATATTATACCTTAATAGGCCTATGAGCTATCTTAAATTTGAACGGGCTTTCATGACTAATTTGGAGGAATCTCTTCAGAGAGAATTGCTGCGTACCAATCGGTCGGGAGCCTATTCCTGTTCTACCATTGTGGATTGTAACACCCGCAAGTATCACGGCTTGCTGGTTGTTCCCATTCCCGAACTCGATGATGACAATCATGTGTTGTTGTCGTCACTGGATGTAACGGTCATCCAGCATGGTGCAGCCTTCAACCTGGGGTTGCACAAATATCAGGGCGATCATTTCAGTCCGAATGGACACAAATATATTCGTGAGTTCAATTGTGACAAAGTTCCTACGACCATCTATCGGGTAGGTGGGGTGTTGTTGAAGAGAGAGGTGGTTTTCCAACACTACGAAGACCGAATTTTGATTTGCTATACGCTACTGGATGCACACTCTGAGACCACTTTACGTTTCAAACCTTTCTTGGCATTCAGAAGCGTTCGACAGTTCACGCACGAAAATGCGACGGCCAGCAGAGATTTCGCATTGGTGAACAAGGGTATCAAGACATGTATGTACCCAGGTTATCCGGAGCTGTACATGCAGTTTTCCAAAGACAATGAGTTTGTGTTCCAGCCCGATTGGTATCGTGGGGTAGAGTATCCCAAAGAACGTGAGCGTGGCTATGCGTCCAATGAAGATCTCTACGTGCCAGGATATTTCGAGCTGAACATCAAGAAAGGGGAGCGGGTCGTGTTCTCGGCATCTACCTCTTCCTGTGATCCGAAAGAGCTGCAACAACTCTTCGACGAAGAAGTTGAGGCACGTAGTCCCCGCGATAATTTCTTTCATTGTCTGGTCAACGCTGCTCACCAGTTCCACAATCGTACGTCTGAAGACGAACGGTACATCCTGGCAGGTTATCCCTGGTTTAAATGTCGGGCGCGTGACACGTTTGTTGCACTGCCTGGGTTGACCCTGTCTATCGAGGAACAAGACTATTTTGAGCTGGTGATGACAACGGCCATGAGGGGTCTGAATGAGTTCATGGAGGGCAGGCCGTTTACCGTAAAAATATATGAGATAGAGCAACCCGACGTGTTGTTGTGGGCAGTATGGGCCATTCAACAATACGGTAAGGAGGCTGGGATGGAAAAATGTATCAGTAAATATTATGACTTTCTGCTGAAGATGGTTGGTTTCATTGAGGCTGGTCGCCATCCTAATCTCACCTTCGAAGCCAACGGACTGCTCAAGACGAATGGCAGGGATAAGCCAGTGACATGGATGAACTCTATAGCGAATGGCAGTCCGGTTGTTCCACGTTCGGGGTACATAGTTGAGTTTAATGCGCTATGGTACAATGCGCTGAAGTATGTAGCAGCCATGGCGAAAGAAAGCGGAGACCTGAAAACAGTAGATCATTATGAGGCCTTGGCGTCAAAATGCCAGGAATCGTTTGTGAATACCTTCTATAACGAACACGGTTATCTGTTTGATTATGTGGATGATGGGCACCCAGACTGGAGCGTTCGACCCAATATGATATTCCCTGTTGCCTTTGATTATTCACCACTGACACAAGAGCAGAAGAAGAATGTGTTGGATGTTTGTACACGAGAATTGCTGACGCCCAAGGGATTGCGTTCGTTGTCACCCAAGAGCAATGGCTACAACCCTATGTACGTGGGGCCGCAGACGCAGCGCGATCACGCTTATCATCAGGGTACGGCCTGGCCTTGGCTGGGTGGTTTCTACATGGAAGCGTGTCTGAAGTTGTACAAACGTACGCGATTGAGTTTCATCGAGCGCCAGATGGTGGGTTATGAAGACGAGATGATGCAGCACTGCTTGGGAACCATTCCCGAGTTGTTTGACGGCAATCCGCCGTTCCATGGGCGTGGAGCCATCTCGTATGCCATGAACGTGGCAGAGGTGTTGCGTACGCTGGAGTTATTAGAAAAGTATAAGTATTGAAAAGGAGGACGAACAAATGAAAGTATTGATGTTTGGATGGGAGTATCCTCCTCATATTCTGGGTGGACTGGGTACAGCCAGTTTTGGCATCACCGAAGGACTGAAAGCGCAGGGAGACATGGACATTACCTTCTGTCTGCCAAAGCCATGGGGTGACGAAGATCAGTCGAACGCCCATGTGGTTGCCATGAACAACGTGCCCATTGCCTGGCGTGACGTGGATGCCGACTATGTGAAGAGCCGTATTGGCAACATCACTGACTACAATGAATATTATCGGTTCAGGGATCATATCTATGCTGATTTCAATTACATGAATGTTAACGACTTGGGATGTTTGGATTTTTCTGGTCGTTATCCCGACAATCTGCATGAAGAGATCAATAACTATTCCATTGTGGCAGGCGTGGTTGCCCGTACACTTGACTTTGACATTATCCATGCACACGACTGGCTGACCTATCCTGCCGGCATCCATGCGAAGCAAGTGAGCGGGAAACCGCTTTGTATTCATGTTCATGCAACCGACTTTGACCGTAGCCGAGGTAAGGTGAATCCAACCGTTTATGGCATGGAGAAAAATGGTATGGACAATGCCGACTGTATCATGTGTGTGAGTGAGCTGACTCGACAAACGGTCATTAATCAGTATCATCAGGATCCCCGAAAGTGCTTTACGGTGCACAATGCTGTTTATCCACTGCGGAAAGAATTGCAAGATATCCCTCGTGCGGATCACCGTGGTAAAGAGAAAATCGTTACTTTCTTAGGGCGTTTGACCATGCAGAAAGGTCCTGAATACTTTGTGGAGGCTGCCAACATGGTGCTTCATCGCACGCACAACGTACGTTTTTGCATGGCAGGGTCGGGCGACATGATGGACCAGATGATTTATCTGGCGGCCCAGCGAGGTATCGCACATCGCTTCCATTTCCCTGGATTCTTACGTGGAAAACAGGTATACGAGTGTTTGAAGGCTTCTGACGTGTATGTCATGCCGTCTGTGAGTGAGCCGTTTGGCATCTCACCATTAGAGGCCATGCAATGTGGTACACCTACCATCATATCCAAACAGAGTGGATGTGCCGAAATTCTGACCAACTGCATCAAGGTTGACTATTGGGACATCCATGCCCTGGCGGATGCCATCTACTCCATTTGTCACAATGAAAGTCTGTTCACCTACCTGCAAACAGAGGGAAAGAAAGAGGTGGATCAGATTACGTGGGAGAAGGTAGGCGCGTGGATCAAAGAGCTTTACGAGCGTACACTGGGCTGGCGTTAAGTGTGATGGATATGTGTGAAATAACGAAAAACCTATAAATAACAATGAAAACAATTTGTCTATATTTCGAAATACATCAGATCAGGCATCTGAAGCGTTATCGCTTTTTTGACATTGGTACCGACCATTATTATTATGATGACTATGAGAACGAACGGTCAATGACGGAGATTGCCAATCAATCGTACATGCCGGCTCTCAGCACCTTGTTGGAAATGATTAAGGCGCACAATGGATTTTTCAAGGTGGCTTTTTCTCTTTCAGGCGTGGCAATAGAGCAAATGGAGATTCATGCGCCACAAGTGCTTGAAAAATTGCAAGAACTCAACGAAACAAAATGCGTGGAGTTCTTGGCTGAACCCTATTCGCATGGGCTGTCATCGCTGATTAATGAGGAATGTTTCGCAGCAGAGGTGAAGCGCCAATGCCAGAAAATGAAAGAGTATTTTGGTCAACAACCGCGTGTTCTTCGCAATTCGTCATTGATTTACAGTGATGACATCGGACTGCAAGTTTCGCAGATGGGGTTTGATGGAATGTTGACAGAGGGCGCCAAGCAAGTGTTGGGATGGAAATCACCTCATTATGTTTATCATTGTACGTTGGCTCCAAAACTGAAACTTTTGCTGCGTGATGTGGAGTTGAGTGACGACATTTCACTGCGTTTCAGCAACCGTTCATGGGAAGGTTATCCTTTGTTTGCTGACAATTACATCAACCGAATAGCTGAACTTCCTGATAAAGAGCAGGTAATCAACATCTTCATGAATCTTTCTGCCATAGGGATGTCGCAGCCCTTGGACAGCAATATTCTTGAGTTCTTGAAGGCATTGCCGTTTTGTGCGAAGCATAAAGACATCGTGTTTTCTACTCCTTATGAGATATGTTCAAAGACACAGAGTGTTGGTGCCTTGGATGTTCCAGATACAATTAGCTGGAATGATGAGGAGAGGGATGTGAGTGCTTGGCTTGGAAACCCCATGCAGCGAGAGGCGTTCAACAAGCTTTACAGTGTTGCTGACCGCGTGAGAATCGCTAATGATCCGCGAGTGAATCAGGATTGGGACTACTTACAAGCGAGCAACAACTTTAGGTTCATGACCACTAAGTCGTCTGGAGTGGGATTGGATCGAGGCATTTACAGCAGTCCTTTTGATGCCTTTACCAATTATATGAACATCTTGGGCGATTTTATCAATCGGGTGAACACCCTTTATCCAGAAGAAATCGACAATGAAGAGCTGAATTCTTTGTTGACAACCATCAGGAACCAAGGCGAAGAAATAGAGATTAAGGAGAAGGAAATCTTGCGTTTGCAAACAAAAATTGAAAAGATAGAAGCGGCCAGTGATAAGCTCAAGGCTAAGCTGGACGAAGATACTGACAAGACAAAAGGTAAGGTTTCAGGCACAGAAGCAACGTCAATCGCTGCCAAAAACAAAGATTTACAGGCGTGATTCGTTGTCGTTTTGTAGAGATTTAGTTGTGAAACAGCATATTAGTGGCATGCGCTTCAAGGATTGTGCATGCTACTTTTCCTTTTGTTTTCAATGAGATGTCGTTCGAGGTCACAGCAATTATGTTTAAAGTTGTTTGCTCAACGACTTTTTTTTCGCACCCCTTTGTTATTTGCTCGAAAACCTTTAACTTTGTACCATAGAAGGACATGAAGACCATAGTGGGTCGTTCTGTAAATAGAAAGTTAGCTCGTTCTTGTGTGGAATGTGTCGTTCTATGCATTATGAATCAATATCCAGCAATATCATCAATATGCAACAGAAAATTATCATTTTAGACTTTGGTTCACAAACTACACAGCTCATTGGCCGAAGAGTGCGTGAACTGGATACCTTCTGCGAAATATTACCGTATAATAAGTTTCCTAAAGGTGACGAATCTGTCATTGGTGTCATCCTGAGTGGGTCGCCATATTCGGTGCATGACCATGAGGCATTCAAGTGTGACTTAAGTGATTTCATAGGCAAGTATCCCGTCTTGGGCATCTGCTACGGTGCCCAATTCATCTCATTCACCAATGGTGGAAGGGTAGAAAGCACGGGTACGCGCGAATATGGACGCGCTCATTTGGAAAAGTTTGACGAAACTGATCCACTTTTCAAGGGCTTTCAACCGCAGTCACAGGTGTGGATGAGCCATGGTGATACCATTACTGCCATTCCAAGTGATTGTCATGTAATTGCCAGTACGGGTGAGGTGAAGTATGCGGCGTATGCCAGTGAGAAGAATCCAACATGGGCTGTTCAGTTCCATCCCGAAGTATTTCATACCACACAAGGTACCACTTTGTTGAAAAACTTCGTGGTGGATATCTGCGGCAGCAAGCAAACATGGAGCCCAGCGTCATTCATTGAGAGCACGGTTGAGAGCATTCGGCAACAGGTGGGCAATGACAAGGTGATATTAGGACTGAGTGGTGGCGTTGATTCTTCTGTGTGCGCAACACTCTTGAACAAGGCCATTGGTCGTAATTTGACCTGCATTTTCGTTGATCATGGCTTGTTGCGTAAGAACGAGTTCAGCAATGTCATGAAGGCTTATGAAGGGCTTGGACTGAACGTGATAGGTGTTGATGCCAGCAAGAAGTTCTTTGCTGACTTGAAAGGAGTGACCGATCCTGAGCAAAAACGCAAGATTATCGGCCGCGATTTCGTAGAGGTGTTCAACGCAGAAGCGAAGAAAATCACCGATGCTAAGTGGTTAGCGCAGGGAACTATCTATCCTGACCGTATCGAAAGTTTGAGTATTACCGGCATGGTTATCAAGAGTCATCACAACGTAGGTGGCCTTCCAAAGGAAATGCATCTGCAACTTTGCGAACCTCTTCAGTGGTTGTTCAAGGACGAAGTGCGCCGAGTGGGGTATCAATTGGGGATGCCTGAGCATCTCATCAAGCGTCATCCTTTCCCCGGACCCGGCCTTGCTGTCCGCATTCTTGGGGACATTACCCCTGAGAAAGTCGCCATTTTACAAGAGGCTGACGATATCTATATCCGTGCATTGCATGATTGGATTTGCGATGATGGCGAGCCATTATACGATAAAGTGTGGCAGGCTGGAACCGTATTGCTGTCTACTATTCGCAGTGTTGGTGTGATGGGGGACGAACGAACCTATGAGCATCCCGTCGCATTGCGTGCCGTTACCAGCACGGATGCTATGACTGCCGACTGGGCACACTTGCCATACGAGTTTTTAGCAAAGGTGTCTAACGAGATTATCAACAAGGTGAAAGGGGTGAATAGGGTTTGCTACGATATCTCTTCGAAACCGCCTTCGACCATCGAATGGGAATGATGATTCTTCATTTCCATGTAAAATATGACAAAAAGTCCCAAAGATGAAAATCACCTTTGGGACTTTTTGTTCGTGAATGTTTGCTTATTTCTATTTGAAGCGCGCATCGATTATTTGAAAACCAGTTCTTCTTTTCCTGGCTTTTTCTCGATGGTGATGGTGTCACCAGGGTGGAGTTCGCCCGACAGAATGCGTGCCGCAACGCCATCTTCAATATAAGTTTGGATGGCTCTCTTCAGTGGACGGGCACCAAACTGCACGTCGTATCCTTTTGTTGCCACAAACTCTTTGGCCTTATCCGACACATGAATGTGGTATCCCATGCCTTCAATGCGTTTGAACAGCCCCGTCAATTCGATGTTGATGATCTTCTTGATGGCATTCAGGTCTAACTGATCGAAGATAATGATTTCGTCCAAACGATTCAAGAACTCTGGTGCGAACTGCTTGCTCAGACTCTTTTGAATAATCGAACGGGCGTATTCCTTGTCCTCATCATTCATGCTCGGACCTAAATTGTTGGCGGCATTGAAACCTATTCCACGCCCGAATTCTTTCAGTTGGCGTGTACCTGCGTTCGAAGTCATGATGATGACCGTGTTTCTAAAGTCAATCAATCTACCGTTTCCGTCCGTCAGTCTTCCTTCATCCAATACCTGCAGCAGCGTGTTGAACACGTTGCCATGCGCCTTTTCTATCTCGTCCAGCAAAACAATGGAGTAGGGATGACGCCGAACTTTCTCTGTCAGTTGTCCTCCTTCCTCATATCCTACATATCCAGGAGGTGCTCCCACGAGTCGCGAAACATTGAAACTCTCGGTGTATTCGCTCATGTCAATCCTGATCAGCGCATCTGTTGAGCCAAACATGTGCTCTGCCAATTTCTTGGCAAGATAGGTCTTTCCTACGCCAGTGGGTCCCAAAAACATGAAAGCGCCTATGGGATGGTTCGGATCTTTCAATCCAACGCGATTCCTCTGTATAGCCTTTACCAACTTGTCGATGGCAGGATCTTGGGCAATAACTGCGTCTTTCAGCTCTTTGGCCATTCCCTTCAACCTTACGCCTTCAGCTTCTGCCATGCGTTGAACAGGCACACCAGTCATCATCGACACAACATCAGCAACCTCATCTGCCGTGATGTTCACCCTTTTATCCATCTTGCCAGACGACCATTGCTTGTTCATGTCTTCCAACTCAATTTCCAATTCGGTTTGTTTGTCTCGATAACTGGCCGCCAATTCGAAATTCTGATTGCGTACAGCTTCTTGCTTTTTTATTTTAACCGCATCGATTTCTTTCTCTTTGTCAGTGATAGAAGAAGGCACTTCAGCATGTTGCAAAAACACTTTCGACCCCACTTCATCCATGGCATCAATGGCTTTGTCGGGGAAGAAACGGTCGGTTACATATCTTTCTGTCAACTTGACACAGGCCAACAATGCCTCATCCGAATATTGAACATGATGATGCTGTTCGTATCTCTCCTTGATATTTTTCAGTATTTGCAACGTTTCATCCGTGGTGGTCGGCTCAATCAGTACCTTTTGGAATCTGCGTTCCAACGCACCATCTTTCTCTATCGAGTTGCGGTATTCATCCAACGTGGTGGCACCAATACACTGAATGACACCACGGGCTAATGCTGGTTTCATGATGTTGGCGGCATCCATGCTTCCAGGTGTGCTTCCCGCACCAATAAGTGTGTGAATCTCGTCAATGAAAACGATGATGTCAGGATTCTGTTCTAATTCTTTCAACAGCGCACGAATACGCTCCTCAAACTGTCCCCGGTATTTCGTTCCGGCTACAATGGCTGTCATGTCCAGACTTACTACTCGCTTGTTAAATAGTACGGGCGACGTCTTGTGCTTGGCAATCAGTTGTGCCAATCCCTCAACAATGGCGCTTTTTCCGACGCCCGGCTCACCTATTAATATAGGATTATTCTTCTTTCGCCGTCCCAGAATCTCGATAACGCGTAGAATTTCCTTATCCCTTCCTACCACCGGGTCCAGTTTTCCCTCCCTTGCTGCTTGTGTCAAATCGGTAGAGAAGTTGTCCAGGATAGGCGTTTTGCCATTCCCTTTTCTCGACTGTGTCGCTGTTGATGGCGCGGCATTGCTTTGGTTAGAGCCCGTGTGTTGACCTCTTGATTCAAACTCAGCTTCCTCTTCCTCGTCTGGCAAGTCAAGTCTACTGCTTGTTGGTTTTGCCATTCGTCGCAAATAGGTCAGCGTATCTTCGTAATTCATGTTGTTTGTTTCTAAAATTTCTTTGGCTCCATTGTTGGCTTGGTCATGCAAGATGGCCAACAGCAGGTGATGCACGTCCACCGTTTGCGTATGTTGAATCCTCGCTTCCAGCACGGCCAGCTTCAAAATGTTGCTGGCTCGTTCGTTCAAAACGAGTTCCGACGTGTTGATGGGTTCATTCAATTCATCTATTCGTACCCGGTTTTCCAATTCTGCTTTCACAGTAGAAAGATTGATATTCAATCGTGTAAACACATCTTGTACCAGGCTGTTCTTTTCTCTGAGCATCCCCAAAAGAAGATGTTCCGGGCCAACTGATCGGCTGGCCAGTCGGGTAGCTTCCTCTCTACTGAATGCCAGTACTTCGGATACTTTTGGTGAAAACTGACTAGTCATATCTCTTTTTACCTTTCTTTTCTAATTAAATACTACTTAATAGTTTGCAAAAATCGTGCCAATCTACGATAGCATCGCCATCCAGTCCTGAAGTCTTATTGTCAAGTGGCGCCTCGCCTCGGCATCAATCTCACTGCCGATAAAGCCAAGAAAATACACGATTCACCCACGGTATGTATATCCTGAACCAGCGATATTTGGTCACTGGCTTGCCTCCGAACTTGAGAATGAACTCTCTGAACTGACTCTTCTTAAATGGTAAACCGGCGTAGAGGAAGTAGAAATGCTCGCAATGATTGGCGTGTGCATACTTAATGGCATTCCATACCGTGACCGTGTCGGGATGCAGGGGGTAGAAAGTCTTGCGCTTGGATGCCAGGTACCACAGATAAGCGTTTCCTTGTGAAAGGATAATGGTGCATCCGCCAATCAACTTGTTTTTATACTGTGTGATGAATGTCTTGGTGTGTTGATTTTGATACAACTTCGTAAACATCTCTTCAGAAGGGATGAATCTCTTGATTTTGCTTCTGAAGTGATTTTTCAGGTGATTGTAAAACAGTTGGAGTTCTTCTTTGGTGGCCACCTCACTCGTCGTCACTCCGGCAGATTCAGCGTGTGCGATACGTTTCAAGGTCTTCTTGCTCAACCTGTTTTCTGGCGGCATACTGTGTAGCGAGTTATGAATCTCTTGCCAGTTCATGGGGAAGTACTTGTTCTGTCTGAAGTGTTGATAGCCAAACATCTTCTGGCTCAAGGCACTGAACTCTGTGTATAGCGCGAGCTTGCGCCTAAAGAAGCGGTTTATTTCATACAGCATCAGCCCAAACACTTGCTCCTTGTTCTCACAGCTGTCCTCATATTCTCCCTCGCCGTAAACTCTCCCTTGCTTATATATAAAAGGTGGAATCCAGGTGCCATGCCATCTCAGTAGGGCCAACATGTGAGCCACACACTTGCCTGTTTGGTCTTGCGTGACAACCATGTAAGGGGTTTGACCGGATGTACGCTCGGCTATCCGGAACAGCTCCGTGCTGTGAAAAAAGTTGTTGCAGGTCATCGGTGGCAGTTCAGAGCTTTTGGAAATGATGCTGACCTTGATGTTGTCCATAGGACAAAAATACGAAATGTTTTCTGAAAAAAACAATGTTTCGGTGAATTTGATTAACTTTGTCCCACAGATTTTTAACTATTCTGATGATTATACCATACAAAATCATTTTAGCCTCACATTCTCCACGGCGCCAAGAGTTGCTGCGGGGACTTGATGTGAGCTTTGAGGTTAAGGTGAAAGAGGGCATTCCCGAGGATTATCCAGCCGATTTAGACACGGTCGAGATACCCAAGTTTATCGCACAAAAAAAGGCTGCTGCCTACGAAATGACTCAAGACGAGCTATTGATTACAGCCGACACAGTGGTAGTGCTGGGCCGACATGTCATGGGTAAGCCTGTGGATGCCGACCATGCCCGACGCATGTTAAGAAAGCTAAGCGGTAAGACGCATCAAGTGGTGACGGGCGTTTGTCTGAAAACGGCATCGGAGCAGCGTGCCTTTTCGGTGGTGACAAACGTGACGTTCAAAGAGCTTTCGGATGCTGAGATAGATTACTACGTTGAGAAATACCAGCCTTTCGACAAAGCAGGTGCATACGGTATACAAGAGTGGATTGGCTATATCGGTGTAACCAAGCTGGAGGGTAGTTACTTCAACGTCATGGGATTGCCTGTTCAGCGCATTTATGAAGAGTTGAACAAAATGAAGTAACCATCTTCAATACAACGATTTAATGTCTTGATGATTTGTGTTTTGAAAGGCGATTGCAAGTGTGTTTGTCACCTTTCTGCATCATGCGTTCTTTCCATTCATGCAAAGTGGTTTTTCAATAGCATTGAGTTTGGTGCTTAAAGTCATTGAGTTTGGTGTCCAAAGTGATAGAGATTGGATGCCAAACTCAATGCTATTAAAATCGATGAGCAGATTGATTGAAAAATAAAACGAAGAAGAGTGTTGCTCTTCGTTTTAGCTTCCCATTTACAAGTCACTTTCGTTTACGTTGAAGGTACTGATGCTCATGTCGCCTTTTTCAATTCCCATCTTCAACCATTTCATGCGCTGTGCACTGGTTCCGTGGGTGAACAACTCTGGCTGACTGTATCCCTGTGCCTTTTCTTGCAGGTAATTGTCACCTATTTTTTCGGCACAGTTGATGGCTTCTTCTATGTCGCCGTCTTCCAACGAATGGTATTCCGCATCATCATGATGGGCCCATACGCCGGCGTAATAATCGGCCAAAAGCTCCAAACGCACACTCACCTTGTTGGCTTCAGCCTTGCTCATGCGGCTCATCATGCTATGTCCTTCTGACAAGATGCCCAGTAGATGCTCTACATGGTGGCCCACCTCATGCGCGATGACGTAGGCGTAGGCAAAGTCGCCGCCAGCTCCCAGTTGGCGTTTCATGGTGGTGAAGAACGAAAGGTCAAGGTACAGCTTCTGGTCACCCGAACAATAAAACGGCCCTACTGCCGATGATGCTGAACCACAGGCACTCTGTACGCCACCCGTAAACAACACCAACGTAGGGGGAGTGTACTTGCGTCCCATCTGCTGAAATACCTTTGTCCATACGTCTTCCGTGCTTGCGAGTATCTGTCTGGAAAACTTTGCCAGCTCTTCCTCTTCTGCCGTGAATTCCCGTTGTTGCGGTGTACGCTCTTCTTGCAAGCCGTTCAGTGCGCCTTGTTGGATGACGTTTCCTATCACGTCACCAAGGTTTCCGCCCGACATGAAGGTCATCAGGGCAATCACAACAATGGCTCCTAAGCCTCCGATGCCCGCCTTTGCGCCTCTTCCCATGCGCCGCCGGTCTTCTACGTTGTTGCTTTCTCTTCGTCCGTTTAATCTCATTTTGTATGTTGTTTTATGGTTGACTTATTGAATTGAATGATAGACAAATTTAATCATTTATTTGATAACACAGCCCTAAATGTGCTTGAATGATGCTTCAATGCGGACCAATCCTCTGTTTTTGTATGATGAGGGTGGTTGAAATGCGGCCTCACGCATCCAAAGCGGGTATGTCATTTTAGGCTTGTCACATTCTGATTTCTCGGCGTACGGCCCTACTAACCTCTCGATGTTGGAGGAACGTTACGGTCACAAAGCTGGCGATAGGCACAATAGGTGCATCGTTTCAGTTCGCTGGTGGGTGCAAAGGGGATGGATGGATTGTAGATTTCGCTCAGTAATTGCTGCAAATTTTCCTTGAATTTCGCATCATACTCTCCAATATCCAGCACCTTTTCCTTCTCTAAAAGCAGTGTCGGATCGTAGTCTTCACCAGCGGTTTGTTGGATAAAGAGCAGTGCCGGACTTACTGGTAGCTGTGCAGGATTGAGCTGGGGATGGTGCTTGACGATAGAAGCGTATAAGAAGGTTTGTAGATAATAGTCCTTGTGCTTTTCTGAAAGCTTTTCATCGGTAAAGATGTCATCCACGTCAACGGGCGTCGATGTCATGGATTTGCCTGTTTTGTAGTCGATGACCCGTATGCGATGCGTGCCGTCGGGATTGACAATCTCGTCCAATCGGTCGATGTAGCCACCCACTGATAAAGAGTGCGAATCCTGCGCTGTCTCGAAAGAAAGGGTCGAACTGACTTTCTCTTCCAATGATTTGATGACGAAAGGAGCCAGCTTTTCATCAATCTGCAGCAAGCGGTTGAGGTAGTCGATGATGACCCTTCGGTTGATGAGTTGTAGACCATTGTACTCGGGTCGGTAGCCCTTGTTGCTTACATTGAACAATTCTTCGTTAAAAGCCTGGTCTACAAACTGTTCGATGCGCTTTCCTTTCGTTCGCAGGTCATGAATGTCGCTGGCTTGTATGCGTTGGTTTTTCTCCTTCAGATGGGTATAAATCAGTTCTGCGCTGCGGTGAAAAATGTTGCCGAACATGCGGTTGTCAACGGCATCCTCAGCCTCTGGCTCCTTCAATCCCGCGAGGATGTTGTAATAAAATTGCAACGGGCATCGCAGATAGCGGTTGATGGCGGTGGGAGAGAGCTGCTCCAGTTGGTTCAAGGCCTGCATTACCTGTTCGTTTTTCTCAATCACTTCCGGCCCATGTGTCTCCATGCTTTGCCCGCACAGCATGGAGTATCGTTGGATGGGGTGCCCACTTTCTACCATCATCTGCAACATGAACCTGCTCATTTCGCCCGTGTGACTAATCTCGGTTGAATTGTTATAGGTAAGCGTCACGTCGCTGGCTCGCTGTATCAAGCGGTGAAAATGATAGGCATAGATGGCCACTTTGTGCTTCACCGTGGTGAGTCCGTAGGCTTCACGCAAGGCGTGTGGGATGAAAGACGTGTCGCTCACCCCTTTTGGCATGTTGCCATCGTTGCACGATAGCACGAGCAGATGGTCGAAATCGAGGTTGCGCGTTTCCAATACGCCCATCACTTGGATGCCTTCAGCAGGCTCGCCATGGAACGGGATGCTGGTGGCTTGGATGAGTTGGGCCATGAGGCGTTCGAAGGTAGTGAGGTTGATGGTGAGGTCGCCGGCAGCGATTAGGTCTGACAGTCGATTGAGTAAGGTGTACATCCTGAACACCGACTCTTGGAAAAAAGCGTCTTCGTTGTTTTTTCCTTGCTTTCCTATCCGTTTGAGGACATTGAGTATCCATTTGGTAAGCAAGCAGTTGGTTGGGTCGTCATCTATGTCTGTAAACAGAAGGGACAGGCCGTCGTCCATGGAAAGCTCGCTGCGGGTTGGAAAGTAATGTTTCTCGGTTTCGAGATGCGTGAGCAATGTTTGGTGATTCTCTGAAATATACTGGGCATACGGATGTCTTAACACGCGCTTGACGGCTGTCAGTCGGTACTTGTCTGTGTTGAGGATGTGGCCGGAGGTTTGCAGCATCAGCAGGACGTTGATGAGTGATGCCACCGGCGATTGCGCCAACGGATAGCCCGTGGTGATGTTGATTTTTCCCGCTTCTGGTGGGATGCAGTGAATCACCGTTTGCAAGAGCTGCTCGTCGCACATCACGATGGCGGTGTTCTTGCCAGCTTCGATACGCCCTTTTTCTCGCAGCCAAGTGGTGATGTAGCGGGCTTGCATGTTCTCTGTGGGAGCCGATAGGTATGTGATGCCTTTCGGTTGTGTGAACTGCTTGTATAGCTCGTCCGACTGGTTGTCCAGCTCATTTGGGAACATGTCCAGGTATTGACGGATGAAATGGCCGGCCTCTTGCTTGCCGTCTGTCAGGTAATAGCGGTCGAAGTCCCAATAAAACTTGGCCTTACCCATGTCTTTCAGTCGTTTGAAGAGAGCTTGTTCTACATTTTGCAGCACGTTGAAGCCCACGAAGACATATTGGTCGTATTCAAATTCGATGTCCTCATTCTGTGCCACTTGTCGATAGAGAGCGCCTTCGTAGGCGATTCCCTGGTCTGACAGGCGCTGGTTGAAATCGTGATAGATGTCCTTGAAATGGCTCCACAGATTGAGAAATCGACGCTTTAGTTCAGTGTCGTGATCTTCATCAAAGTTCTTGAAGAATGCTTGGAGTATCTTTTTTTGCTCCTCAGACAGGTAAGAAACGTCATCAAACTCGTGTATGTCTCGAAGATTGGCAAACACTTTGTCGGCATCAACCATGTTCTTGTCTATGTCATCAAAGTCGGAAAGCAACAGTTGCCCCCATCCATAGAACTTGTCAAGCGTTTCATCGCTTCCGGTACACGCGTTGAATGATTTGTGCAAGTCACAGATTAATTTGATGGAGTCGCTGACGGTTAAGTGGGAATGGCGGCGAAACAAGTCGCTGATGGTGATGTAGGACGGACTCCAGATGGGGCGGTCTGACAGGCATGCCAGCTGCTCGTTCATGAACAGCGACGCGCGCTTGTTGGGAAAAACTACCGCCACGCGGGATAAGTCCTGCCCGAACTTGGCAGTCAGGTCTTGGGCTACATATTTTAAAAAGCTGTTTTTCATTTCACTTCTTCAATCTTGTTGCTGTAAACATACCACAGGTATCCGGTCACATGGGCATGCCCCATCTGGGTCAACAATTGCATGTATTGCTTGACTTGATCGATGTGTTGGGGCTTTGGGTTGCCAAACTTGAAGTCAACTACTATCATCTGTTGTCCGTCGGTCATCACCCTGTCCGGTCGGTGGGTCATCACTTCTCCCGTCGTGGGATTGACATGCAAGATGCTGCACTCGTTAAATAGTTTCCATTTGCCAGAGAACCAGCTCGCAACCTTGGGATGATTGAGTCGCTTGTTCAACATCTCTTGCAGTTTTTCTCGGGTCACAACGTCATCGTATAATACGCCATCAAATTCTAATTGCTTCAATACAGCTTCCACATCGTCAGCGGTTTTGATTTGAGAAAACAGCTGATGGAGGATGTTTCCCAGTTGGATGTAGCTGGATTGTCTGTCCTCCGGTTCCTCATCTTGGCTGACAAACTCTTTGCTCTGGTTGCTTTGTCTGAATTCAACCATGTTTTCAAAACTCTCCATTTCTATCTTCAGCGTCTTGACAGGAAGCTGAAAGATGTTATCGGAAGCCTTTTTTGTTTCGTCTTTAGGCGTGGACAGAGTTCCGAACTCCAGGCTGATGGTGTCGTTCTTGTCATCCATGTCGCCCGTAAGAATGCTTCCCGACAGTGCTTGTTGCATCTCTTCCACACTTTCTTCAATTACTTTTGAGCGTCTACCAGCACTCTTTCGTTGGCCAAGGATGAAGAGACTCTTGCCTGCTCTGGTCAAGGCAACGTAGAGTAGGTTGAGGTTATCAACCATGTTTTGCAGATGCTCGTGCTGATAATCAGGCTCGAAGAAAGTGTTTGTCATGCTTTTCTCCGAGAAATCTATCGGTATGAGCGGCAGTTGACAGAAGGGTTCAGTATCCGTTCTGCACCATAATGTGTACCTTCTTTCAAGCTGCCAGTCACAGAAAGGAATGATGACATGGTCGAATTCCAGTCCCTTACTCTTGTGAATGGTCAGTATTCTGATTCCATCAAAGCCGTCACTTTGAATGGTTTTGTCATGCAATGTCTCGTTCCACTGCTCCAGAAAGTTGTCCAATCCAGTGATGTTGTCAGTCAAATATTGATTCAGCAGGTCATAAAACTCACAGATGTACGCACTTTGATCCTTGAGTGTGTCGAGTTGAAAGATGGCAAACAAACGTTCAACCAAATCGATTGGTGGTAAGGTTAATAATGAATCGGATTGTTGCGTGAAGTCTTTTGGAAGCCAATCCGTAACGTCTTTTCCTTGAATGAATAAGTCGTTGTCGTCCAGTTTGTTGTTAAGTATTCGCTTTTGATATACTTTTGATAGATTAGCCAAGGCGATTTTGTCTTCCGGATGCATGAGACAATGCAGGGCATCTATCAACAGATTGACCGCAATGGATGAGTCCAATCGGAACGCTTCGTCAGATACTAGGCGTATTTCCGGCATGGTTTCCATCAGTGCGTCAGCGATGGTGGGTATCTCTTTGTTGTTGCGAACCAGGATGGCGATGTCTTTTTGCCGCACTCCTTGCCCCTTCAGCATAGTGATAATCTGTGCGATTTCGGTCTCCATCAGGTAATCATAGTCTTCTTTTGGAAAGAGTTTGATGATGGCAAAGCCTGTCTGAACCTTCTCATCAGGCGCTTTTTGGCACACGTCCTCGTACGCTTTCTTTACTTGCTCCGCTTCTTCAGGGTTGTCTGTGGCCAGTGCTTCATACTCTTTTTGTGCGACAATCGTGAAGAATGTGTTGTTGAAATCAATGATGTTCTTCTCAGATCGGCGGTTTACGTCAAGTTTAAGAGTTTCGAGTAGATGACCTTGTGATGGAAACTCCTGCTCAATATTGTTCAATAGTCGCCAATCACCAGAGCGGAACCGATAGATGCTTTGTTTGACATCACCCACGATGAGACCGGTACCATCAGCGTGACTGATGACTTCTTTCAATAGAATCTTGAAGTTTTGCCATTGGATAGTGCTGGTATCTTGAAACTCATCAATCATGATGTGTTTGAGTTGTGTGCCTATCTTTTCAAAGATAAAGGGCGAGTCGCTGTCCTCAATGAGCTTGTTGAGCAACAGCTGTGTGTCGCTGAGCAAGAAGCTGTTCGAGTCGGCGTTCAGCTCTCTTACCTTTTTCTCAATGCTACCGAGCAGTCTTAGCTGGTTGAGATGTCGCAAGATGAGTGTCGCCGTGCGGAAAGGAACAAGTAGTTGTCTTCGTCTTTGTTCTGTGGTATTCAGCAAGTTGGTGAGTTCTGTAGCCAGCGTCATCAACCCCTTATCTTTTTGATCGCCCTTTCTCAACCACTCTTCCGGTGACTCTGCTGCTTTTTGTGCCGTGAGGTTGAACAGTGTGCTGTCGTCATATACGCCCGAACTTAGCTTGATGAAATAGCCTGCGGGTCCTTTTTTTCCACTCTTCAGATTATCGATTGAAGCCTGATGTCGGTCAAGTGTTTCATCGAAGGCTTCCCCCATTTTACTGAATTCTGCTAATGCTCGTTCTCTTATGTTTCTCAATTGCTTGGTATATTGCACAAAGAAATCCTCTTGACCCAGCACGCTTTCCAGTTCATCGCGATGCGCTTTATACACATCCTTAAAGATGTTCGAGCCAAAATCCTTAATTTCTCCAATGACATTCCATGACTTGTCGTCAGAGATGTTTTGCCGGATGTATTCGTATATCCATCTCAAGAGTTTGTCGTTTGGCTGCAATTCTTCAATCAACTCATCTACTGCCTTTTCTTTCACTTGCTTATCTCTCAGCTCAATTCTTAGGTTTGCTGTGAGATCGAGTTCCCTTGCCAGGTTTCTCAACACGCTTTGAAAGAAAGCATCAATCGTTTCTACCCTGAAATAATTGTAATTGTGCAGCAACTGTCCCAAAGCCTTTTGCGCCCGTTCACGGATTTTAGTGCTGGGAAAGGTGATGGATTCTTGTATCTTGTGTAAATAACTATCAGAGTCGGGCAAGCCATGAGCGATGCCATACAGTTGGCTCAGGATGCGCATCTTCATTTCTTCTGTCGCCTTGTTGGTAAAGGTAACAGCCAAGATGGAGCGGTAGGCGTCGGGATTTTCAATGACCCGTTTCATATACTCCGTGGCCAGTGTGAAGGTTTTGCCGCTGCCCGCACTTGCTTTATACACCGTGAGCGATGGTTGTTGTTCAGATGAGTTGTTCGTTGCAGTCATGTTTTGAGTTTTACCATTGTCTGAATAGTTCGAAGCCAAACTTGAATCCGAAGTTTCTGTACTTGCCGTTGACGGTCGAAACAAAAGCCCCTACAGAGGCCAGGCGCGTCTTGAAAGCATAACCCAGTTCGATGTAAGGATGAGCATGCTTTGCGTGTAAAGCACTGAAATAAAGTCTTTCCCGCTCAATGAAATGTCCGGCAAAAGGCAGCCAGGCAAGTATCAAGAAAGGAGACTCGTATGCGAAGTTGGCTCTCGCGTAATAAAGAGATAAGTTGTACAAATCAGAATCCAGCAGTTCAAACTCGCCGGACCAGTCAACAGTCCATCCGTCGGGGAGGAACGTCTGTCTGAAGTTTTCGTAATCCACGAAGTAGTCATTGTTGGTGCGGTGGGTGTAAAAACCGCCTCCCAAGCGCATGGACAAGCTCTGCACGTTCCACAAGGGCAGGATGTATTGACCGTCAAATTCCCAACGCGCATACGGTACATTGGTGTTCGCCAGCTTATTGAGGCTTTGTTCGTAGCTGGCTGTCAGGGTGGGGCCAGCATATCCCCAGGGCCGATACTGCACTTGCAACTTTGGAGCGAGGGAAGAATACATCTTAGGCTTGTTGATCAGGTCGAATCCGGCTTTGTGTACGGCGGAACGGTGGTGGAGAATCACACCGGCTTGGAAACCAATGTACTTGGTTAGGTCATAATTAGTAAAACAATCCCAGTAAGTATCTTTAAACTCGTCCAATTGCATCCTCTCCCAAATGGGATTGTTGTCGGTGGCCAAGTTCAGCTCGTTAACCAGTCTTCTGTTTTTGATAAGGCGCCCACCGGATAGGGTAGTTTTCAGGTATGCGTTGTGTTGTTTGTCAAAGTAATAGATGAGTGGCGTCCAAAAATAAAACTGTTTGAGTTTGAAAGAATAGCCGGCCTTGAACTGAAGCCAAATGTCACTGTTTTCCGTAAACTTGTATCCGCCACGAATGTTAAACTTGTAGTAAAATCCTTGGTTGTTGCTGTATCCCATGAAGAGCGGGTTCAAGATGGGGTTGATTCTAAAGTATCCTTGTTGGTCTGGCCCGAATTTTTGATTGATATGCGTCAGCACATTTTCACCAATCATATCCCACAAGATGGTTTTCAGTTTCATTCGTTTGCTGGTTGGCGAAAGACTATCAATCTTTGTCGTATCTTTCTCCGCAGCTTCTCTTTCCTTCACAATCCTGCCGTAGATTAGTTTTTCGTACGAGGTGAGTGGCTCTGGTCTCAACTGTTGCATCTTACTCAGGTCATGGTTGTCCTCAATGGGGGTGTCAACAGGTTTCGGCAGATTGTAAGCCATGGTGTAATGAGCTTTGATGTCATTGCCTAAAAACAGGAAACGAGCATCCAAGTTGCATTTCTCCGGGTGCATGGCTTGCATGGTACCGCTACCCATCTTGATGAAAAGCCGGAATTGTATCATGTCGTATTCACCCGCCAGCCTCACTTGTACGATGCGACCGTCATGGGGCTTTACGATGGCCACCCCGTCAACCAGCAACGTGTTTCTTAGCCTGGGTTTGAATTTCAGTCGAATAAGGCCGTCTGGCTCTTGTTCAAAACTGTATTTGTAATATATTTTATTCTGCTTGTTGAAGGGTGAAAGAATGTTTTCACCAATCATGGTTACGTCGTATATGTCGGGTGTAAGATAGCTCATCAAGGTTGGCATGGCGACGTGTCGGCGGGGAATGGTGGACAGTGATAGCAGCTTTTTTGTGGTATAGTTGCCAGAAGGCAGAAATGTCACTTTGTTGAAACTTTCCTGAACATATTCGCGTCTGCCCCCATGGGCCACCACATACATGGTGGGTACGGCCATGAGAAACACATTGCGCTTGTTGACACGCAACGAAGACTTCATGTAAGCGTAGCTGGTGGTGTCGGCAACTTGCTTGATTTCAATGGTTTGCGGGTAGCTGAAAACGCGGTGCAACAAAGTGTCAAGTTTACTTTTTGCAGACCATACTTCCTGCGGTAACATGAGGCAGGGAAGTATTAATATCACTACTTTCAACAATGCTGTTCTCACCAAGGACAAAGGTACGATAAGAATGGCAAAAAAACGAACGATTGGTTAATTTCTTATCGGCATATTTCATTCATGTGCTGATAGAAGAAATTTCACGCGAAAGATTGCAAATGGTGGATGTCACCCTTCTGCTTGCGTTCGAGCAAGATTGTCCATAGTTGGCTTCTTGGCCGTTTTCAATATTTATTTCTCTCCATTATTTCTGGCAACTAAAAAAACTTGATCGCACAACTGAATTATGAAAATTGTCCTAAAAAATGACAATAAATTTGCACTTGCAAAATGATGAAATAGAAAAAAATGATAGGTATTCGGGATGCATAGAAGGGATAAAAAACTAAGTTTTACATCCTTAACTTGTAAAAGCATGGAGTTCACCTTGTAAAGTCTAAGAGTTTGCTATCCAACAAGCATGCGTTTGGTGCGAAAAAGATATCGTATAACATCGTTAAAGCACCCTTTTAGCGGTGTAAAAGACTGATAAATCACCTTGAAAATCAGTATGAAAATTGTAAGGTATTGACAACTAAAGCATTGCGTTTTTCGCTCATTTTTGCGATATTTTCATCTTTGAACGTCTTCATGGAAAATATGCGAAGCACAGAGCACTATTTGTTAAGAAAAATCCTACAAGTCCATTGCCGTACATCATCATCCCCCTGCGAGGGATGAAGGCCAAAAGTTCTTAAAATATTGAAACATAGTGGTAAAATAAATATAAAATGGTAGACAACTTTCGCTTCTGTATCATTATTGTTGTATTTTTGCGTTCAGTTTAAAAATTGAATAACAACACAATTATGGCAGAAGCTATTGATATTCGCGAGTTAAATATGCGGATAGAACAACAGAGCGGTTTTGTGACCAACCTTGTTCGAGGTATGGATCAAGTCATCATCGGTCAAAAACATTTGGTTGATTCTTTATTGATTTCCTTGCTTAGCGATGGACACATTTTGTTGGAAGGTGTTCCAGGATTGGCCAAGACACTGGCCATCAAAACGCTGGCCCAATTGATAGAAGCAGACTACAGTCGTATTCAGTTTACCCCCGACTTGTTGCCTGCCGACGTGATTGGTACCTTGATTTATTCGCAGAAGGAAGAGAAGTTTCAAGTGAAAAAGGGTCCGGTGTTCGCCAACTTCGTCTTGGCAGATGAGATTAACCGAGCCCCAGCGAAAGTGCAGAGTGCCTTGCTGGAAGCCATGCAGGAACATCAGGTGACTATCGGTGAAAACACCTTTAAGTTACCCAATCCGTTCTTGGTGATGGCCACGCAAAACCCCATTGAGCAAGAAGGTACTTATGAACTCCCCGAAGCTCAGGTAGACCGTTTCATGCTGAAGGTGGTCATTGATTATCCTACCTTGGAAGAGGAGAAACTCATCATCCGTGAGAACCTTCAAGGCTCCATGCCGCAGGTCACACCCGTGACTACTGCGGAGGAAATTCTCAAGGCTCGTACCATTGTCAACGAAGTGTATATCGACGAAAAAATTGAACAGTACATCGCTGACATTGTTTTTGCTACCCGCTATCCCGAACGCTATCAACTGCCTGAACTGAAAGATATGATCACGTTCGGCGGTTCGCCGCGTGCATCGATTAACCTTGCCAAAGCTGCCCGTGCATACGCCTTTATCAAACATCGCGGATACGTTGTTCCCGAAGATGTGAGAGCTGTGGCACACGACGTGCTGCGTCATCGCATCGGATTGTCGTACGAGGCAGAAGCCAGCAACATGACATCAGAGGAAATCGTGTCGAAAATCATCAATAAGATAGAAGTGCCATAAAGTGGTCGAGGAACAACTTGCACAGACAGTTATTGTCTGCTGAGAAATAACCCTGAAGGGCATGGTTCTACAGGATGAAGAATATGGATACAAGTGAAATCTTAAAAAAGGTAAGGAAGATTGAGATTAAGACTCGCGGACTGAGTCAGAATATCTTTGCAGGGCAGTATCATACTGCCTTCAAAGGGCATGGTATGGCTTTCTCGGAAGTGAGAGAATACCAGTTTGGTGATGATGTCCGTGATATTGATTGGAATGTTACCGCCCGCTTTAACCGTCCCTACATCAAGGTGTTTGAAGAGGAACGCGAGCTCACGGTGATGCTGCTCATCGACGTCTCTGGCTCATTGGATTTTGGAACTAAGAAGCAAACCAAAAGGGAGATGGCCACAGAGATTGCAGCCACACTTGCCTTTAGCGCCATACAGAACAATGACAAGATTGGGGTAATCTTCTTCTCAGACAGAATAGAGAAATATATCCCGCCCAAGAAAGGGCGTAAACATATTTTGTACATCATACGCGAAATGTTGGATTTTGAGCCTGAGAGTAAGAAGACAGATGTTGCCATGGCTATAGAATACCTCACACGAATGATGAAACGACGCTGCACGGCCTGCGTGTTAAGTGACTTCTACATCCGGCACGACGCCAAGGAATACGATCGCTTTGAGCATGCCATGAATATCGCAAACCATAAACACGATATGGTTGCCGTGCAAATATACGACCCACGTGCCAAAAGCCTGCCAAACATTGGCTTGATGAAAATATGTGACGCTGAGACGGGGCACGAGATGATAATAGATACCTCGTCGGCCAAACTGCGCCGCGCCCATACGGCTTATTGGATGGAACGCAATGCCCAACTTAAGCAAACGTTTGCCAAAAGTGGGGTAGACTGGACGAGTGTGGCAACGGATGAAGACTATGTGAAGGCCATGATGCGACTTTTCGCACAGCGTGGTGTTTAACAAGCTTGTCTGTGGTGGGCGAACCATCTATCTGGTGTGTAAATACCGTATAAGAATGAATGTAAACATAAAATATATCGTTGGTATCTTGCTTTGCCTTTTGTGCAAAACAAGCATGTCTGCCCAAACGGCCGTCGAACAAAAGATTGATTCGGTTGGTATCTTCATAGGGCAGCAGGCTCACATGACTATTGACGTGACGGCTCATGAGCGTGCCAAGATTCAATTTCCATCCCTCAAACCCTCGCAATATTTAGTTCCGGGAGTAGAAATCATAGATGTTTCGGATGCCGATACAACGGCGTTGGACAATCACTTTGTAAAGGTGTCCAAGAAATACACCATCACCTCGTTCGACGAAAAACTATATGCCATTCCCGGGCAGAAAGTAAAGATTGGTGGAAAGGAATATGTGGGTGGCACCTTGGCGTTGAAGGTGGTTACCATGGATGTGGACACGCTGCATCCCAACCAGTTTTTCCCACCAAAGGACGTGCAGGACAATCCTTTCCTTTGGAGTGAATGGAGTCCCATCTTTTGGATGAGCGTCCTCATGTTAGTACTCTGTATCATAGGATTTTATCTCTACCTCAGACTCAAGAACAACAAGCCCATCATAACGCGCATTAAAATCGTTAAAAAGATACCTCCTCACCAGAAAGCCCTTACGGCTATCGAGAAGCTGAAAGTGGAGAAGATGACTACTTCAACCGATCAGAAGACTTACTATACCGAGCTGACTGACACGTTGAGAAAGTACATCGAGGAACGTTTCGGCTTCAACGCCATGGAGATGACCACCACCGAAATCATCTATCATTTGCAGCAGAACGGTGACCGCAAGATGATGGACGAGCTGAAGGGACTGTTCGAAACGGCCGATTTGGTGAAATTCGCCAAGCACGAGGCACTCATCAACGAAAACGACATGAACCTTGTCAATGCCATCAATTTCATTGATCAGACGAAGATTGAGGGGCAGCCTACCGAAGAACGCATCGTACCTAAACTTGATGAGAGTGACAGGCGTAAGCAAAAAAACAGAATGACAATCAAGACCTTACTCTCGGTTATCGCTATCGGTGTGCTGGGTTTGCTGGTTTATGTCATCTATCATGTTTATCTCCTGGTAATATGATTGGGAGCGGATGTGATGTCATTAAAATGAATGAAACGTGGAATTTGTAAATAAAGAATATTTCCTACTGCTGTTGCTGCTCATTCCCTATGTGGTATGGTACTTCCTTTATCGCAAGAGGAGTGAGCCAACCATGCGAATGAGCGATACGCATGCTTATCTGTTCGCACCCAAAAGCTGGCGAATGCGGCTGATTCATCTGCCTATGGTGCTTCGGTGCGTCACTTTCATCCTAGTGGTGTGTGTGCTGGCTCGGCCACAAACGCGCAACTCTTGGGATCAGAGGTCTGTCGAGGGTATTGACATCATGCTGGCTATGGACGTTTCAACGTCTATGTTGGCAGAGGATTTGAGACCCAATAGATTGGAGGCGGCCAAGAATGTTGCAGCCGAATTTATATCAGGCAGGCCCAATGACAACATCGGATTGACGATATTTGCTGGTGAATCGTTCACCCAATGCCCCATGACAACCGATCACGCCTCGCTCTTGAATCTGTTGCGAAACGTTCGTACTGACATCGCTGCGCGTGGATTGATTTCTGATGGTACGGCCGTAGGGATGGGGTTGGCCAACGCTGTTTCACGTTTGAAAGACTCCAAGGCCAAGAGTAAAGTGGTGATTCTCATCACCGATGGTAGCAACAACATGGGTGACATCTCGCCGATGACCAGTGCACAGATTGCCCAGAGCTTGGGCATCAGGGTGTATACCATTGGTGTAGGAACCAACAAGGTGGCTCCTTATCCCATGAGTGTGGGCGGGACGACACAATATGTGAACATTCCAGTGGAGATAGATTCAAAGACCTTGAGTGACATCGCCGCCGTGACGGAAGGCAACTTCTATAGGGCAACCAATAACAAGGAATTGAAACAGATTTACAACGATATAGACAAGTTGGAGAAAACAAAGATGGAAGTCAAGAAATTCTCCAAGCGCTATGAAGCCTTTCAGCCGTTTGCTTTAGCAGCCATCATCAGCTTGCTGTTGGAACTGCTGCTGAGAAATACGATTTTACGTCGTATTCCTTAAATGCTTTATTGCTGAATTTGTCAAACCCGTAAACGTGAGAACGTACAACGGCTGTATAAGCTGTATAATATGTTGAATACAGAAAGTATATGGTAAGATTTGAAGACCCGATATATCTTTGGCTATTAGTCCTGATTCCAATATTGGCATTGGTTCGTTTTGTGGGCTACCGCCGAAGAAGACAGAAATTAAAGAAGTTTGGTGATCTCGAACTCTTGAAGTTGCAGATGGCCGATACCTCGAAGTATCGCCCGTCTGTCAAGTTTTGGTTGTTACAAGCTGCACTGGCTTTACTCATCATCATGTTTGCCCGGCCACAGATGGGGTCGAAGATATCCAACGAGAAACGTAGAGGTATAGAAACTATCATCGCCCTGGACATATCAAACTCCATGCTGGCAGAAGACGTGGTACCGTCAAGATTGGCCAAGAGTAAGCTGATGGTAGAAAACTTGGTGGACAACTTTACCAACGACAAAATAGGGCTTGTGGTGTTTGCTGGAGAGGCCTTTGTGCAACTGCCCATTACGAGTGATTACGTTAGTGCGAAGATGTTTCTGCAGAATGCCGATCCCTCACTCATCACCACCCAAGGCACTAATATAGCGCAGGCCATCCGCTTGTCCATGAACAGCTTTACGCGACAAGATAAAGTGGGGCGTGCCATCATCTTGATTACCGACGGTGAAGACCATGAGGGTGAGGCGTTGGAGGCTGCCGAGGAAGCTCGGAAGAAAGGTATCAACGTATTTATATTAGGTGTAGGTGAAACCAAAGGCGCTCCTATTCCAACGTCTGATGGTGGCTATCTGAAAGATGATAAGGGACAAACCGTCATGACAGCCTTGAATGAGAAGATGTGTCAAGAATTGGCCAAGGCTGGCGAAGGAACCTACATTCACGTTGACAACACGAGCGATGCGCAGAAGCAATTGAATGACGAGCTGGCCAAGCTGCAGAAAGGCGAAACCAACAGCGTCATTTACAGCGAATATGACGAGCAGTTTCAGGCTTTTGCCATTCTGGCTCTCCTGCTGTTGATTCTTGAAATATGCATATTGGAAAGCAAAAATCCAATGCTGAGTAAGGTTCGTCTGTTCAAAAAAAAGGAGAATCGAGAAAGATGAATAATACATTAATCAGATATATGCTGGGCTTGTTTGTCATGGCCATGTGCGTGACAAACGTGTATGCGCAGAGTGACCGACAGTTTATTCGCTCGGGTAACAAGCTGTATCGGTCGCAAAACTATGCCAAGGCAGAAGCTGAATATCGTAAAGCCATCGCGAAAAATGGGCAAAATCCACAGGCTTTGTACAATCTTGGATGTGCGCTGATGATGCAGCAGAAAGATTCTGCGGCGATTGTGCAATATGAAAATGCTGGGAAGTTGGAGAGCAGTAAATCCAGAAAGGCCAAGATATTCCATAATATCGGGGTGATTTGTCAGAATCATCAAATGTATGGAGAGGCGATTGAAGCCTACAAAGAGAGTCTTCGTAACAATCCGGATGACAACGAAACGCGCTACAACCTGGCTCTTTGCAAACGCCAACAGAAAAATCAAAAGCAGAATGGTGGCGAGCAAAAGAAGAAAGATGATCAGAAAGGTAAGGACAAACAGAAGAAAGATGATCAGCAACAAAAGCAACAAGATCAGCAACAACAGCAAAAGAACAAGCCGAAAGATCGGATGAGTAAGGAGAATGCGGAGCAACTCTTAAATGCAGCCACGCAGCAAGAAAAGGCCACACAGCAGCGCATGAAGAAAGCCATGCGGCAGTCGGGCAAGAAAAAGCTGAAGAAGAATTGGTAAACTACACGTGATCTAAAGGATGAATAAGAAAAGGATGAAGCAATATCTTAATTACATATTTATCACCATACTCATTGGTACGTTGTTCCCACTGGTTGGCAACGCGCAATCCATCACCGTGTCGGTGCCGTCCCATGTGTCAGTAGGAGAGAACTTCAGACTGTCGTACACCATCAACACACAAGAGGTAGACGATTTCAGAGCAGGTAACGTTCCAGATGCTATCGAGGTGATTGCAGGGCCGTACACATCCAGCCAATCGAGCTTTCAGATGGTCAACGGTCATACCAGTAGTTCGTCTTCCATCACTTACACCTATACGTTGTATGCCTCCAAGAACGGAACGTACACCATACCGGCAGCACGTGCACGTATCAACGGCAAGACCATCACGTCGAAAACTGCGAAAGTAACTGTGTCAGGTACCGCACGACAGAACAATGGTGCGCCTCAGATGCACGATGACTATGCTGGGGAGGCACAAATGAGAAAGGCTGGTAGCAAGATATCGGGTAACGATTTGTTCATCAAGGTGAGTGCCAACAAGCGAAGAGTGCATGAACAGGAACCCGTCCTGCTGACCTATAAAGTATATACGCTCGTCGACTTGACACAACTGGAGGGTAAGATGCCCGACTTGACAGGCTTTCACACGCAGGAAATCAAGTTGCCACAGCAGAAAAACTTCCATGTGGAAAAGGTCAATGGAAAAAACTATCGCTGCGTTACATGGAGCCAGTATGTCATGTATCCGCAAGTAACCGGAAAATTAGAAATTCCCAGTATCACCTTCAAAGGCATCGTTGTCCAGCAGAACAGGGCTGTCGATCCCTTCGAAGCATTCTTCAACGGAGGCTCTGGTTATGTGGAAGTAAAACGCAATATCGTGGCACCAGGATTGACAGTGCAGGTAGACCCATTGCCTAAGCGTCCATCAGATTTCTCTGGTGGGGTGGGAAAATTCAACCTTTCAGCTTCGGTCAATCACACGGAAGTGAAAGCTGGCGAACCTATATCTCTTCGTGTAGTTGTGGGAGGCGTAGGTAATCTGAAACTGATAAAACAGCCTGACGTTGCATTCCCTAAAGACTTTGACAAGTATGATGCGAAGATAACCGATAAAACCAAATTGACGGCAAATGGTGTTGAAGGCAATATGATTTATGACATACTGGCGGTTCCCAGAAATCAGGGACAGTATGACATACCTCCCATTGCGTTTACTTATTACGACACAGGCCTGAATGGTTACAAAACCATCAAGACACAGGCTTTCAAGATCAACGTAAAGAAGGGTGATGGTAAAGGCTCTTCGGTTGCAGACTATCGACAGGAGAAGGCTAACGACATCAGAGGTCTTAAACTACAAAAGGTGAGAATGCACCGTGTGGATGAGTTCTTCTTTGGTTCTCCGCAATATTGGGTGAGCTTGTTGGTGCCGCTGTTGGCATTTATCATCTTGTTGGTTGTGTTCCGCAAACGTGCTTTAGACCATGCAGACATTGTGAAAATGCGTGGTAAGAAAGCCAACAAAGTGGCGACCAGGCGACTGAAGAAAGCCAGAAACCTCATGGAACACAATAAACAAGCCGAATTCTATGATGAAGTATTGCATGCCTTGTGGGGATATGTCAGTGATAAATTGAACATGCCAGTCGAACAGTTGACTCGAGAGAACATCGCTGACAATTTGCTACAGCAGGCTGTTGATAGCAAAACTATCGATACATTTATCTCGGCACTGGATGAATGTGAGTTTGAAAGATATGCCCCAGGTGACCCATCGGGTAATATGAATAAGACGATTGACTCAGCTATGACCGCGATTATGGAAATAGAAAATGTGATGAAAACGAGCTCAAAACATAAAAACAACTCGACTGTTCATAGCAAAACATTTTTGTTTTGCGTGTTGATGGTGTTCGTTTCACTTTCAGCTTCGGCCATCACCAAGGAGAACGCCGATACCGAATATAAACGAGGCAATTATCAACAGGCCATCAAGGATTATGAGGAATTGCTCAAAAAAGGCGTCAATGCTGACTTGTACTATAATTTGGGAAACGCATACTATCGTACAGATAATATCACACAGGCCATCCTTGCCTACGAACGTGCGCTGATGTTGTCTCCGGGTGACGATGACATTCGTTTCAATTTGCAGTTTGCCACCTCAAAGACTATAGACAAGATTACCCCAGAGAGCGAAATGTTTTTCGTTACCTGGTATCACTCATTGGTCAATTTTACGAGTGTTGACAACTGGGCTGTCATGGCAATTGCATCCATTGTATTGGTGTTGCTGCTTGTGCTCATGTTTCTTTTTGGCCCCAACGAGTTGTTGCGAAAGATTGGCTTTTATGGCGGATGCTTGTTCTTTATCCTCTTTGTTTTCTGTAACTTCTTTGCTTATCAGCAGAAGAATAATCTTCAAAACAGGACGGCAGCCATTGTCATTGCTCCATCCGTCGCAGTCAAGAAGACACCAGCTAATGGAAGTGCAGACGAGTTTGTCATCCATGAGGGCACAAAGGTGGACATCACGGACAAAGGACTCAAAGATTGGCGTGGCATCCGCCTAGCTGATGGGAGAGAAGGGTGGCTGCAAACCCGTCAGATAGAAGAAATATAATACATTATTAATATAGTATCCTGAAGTTGAATATACAAGCATTAACCGATCTGGATCATCAACTGCTGTTTGCGCTGAATGGTTCCGATTCATTGTTTCTAGATGGAATAATGATAACCTTAACGTCCAGTGTGACGTGGATTCCTCTGTATGTCACCTTGTTTTATCTTGTTATCAAGAACAATGAGACGATGATACAGATATTTCTCGTCATTGGTTTTGCTACCTTGTGCTTGCTCCTTTCATCTGGAATGGCCGATGCCTTTATCAAGCCATTGGTGGGTAGGATTCGTCCTTGTAACGATCCGATGCTGAAATACCAAATCGATGTGGTTGACCAATATCGTCCAAGAACTTTTAGTTTCTTTTCAGGTCATGCGTCCAACACGTTTTCTATTGCCCTGTTTCTCTGTCTGTTAGTCAGAAGTAGTTTGTTCAGCATCTTTATGATCACTTGGTCTCTGCTCAATGCCTATACCAGACTATACTTAGGTGTGCATTATCCAAGTGACGTTCTGGTAGGATTCGCTTGGGCAACCGTCGTTGGATTCAGTACCTATTGGATGTATTGTCGGGTGAATCGAAAGCTCTCAGCCAATGCAAATTACATCTCGAGTCAGTACACCCAAACGGGGTATAACTATAAGGACGTTCATCTTGTTATCTTAGTGATGTCTGTATCTTACATGTATGCTATATTTAGAGGATTAGTGTTGTTTACTTAATGAAGGTAAGAACGAAGAAATAAATGGATACAAAACATATACATATTAGTGATTATCAATACGATTTGCCAGATGATCGTATAGCAAAATTTCCTATTGCACAGCGCGATCACAGTAAACTGCTTTTGTACAATCAAGGCAAAGTCAGTGAAGATGTGTTCTATCATCTGAAAGATCATCTCCCGCAGGGGGCATTGATGATTTTCAACAACACCAAAGTCATCCAGGCGCGAATGTACTTTATGAAAAGTACGGGTGCCAGAATAGAGGTGTTCTTGATGGAACCGGCCGCTCCAACTGATTACGAACAGATTTTCCAGACAAAGGGACACTGTGCATGGTACTGCATGATTGGCAATTTGAAGAAATGGAAAGAAGGGCCTCTTTCTCGTTCTTATGAAATAAAAGGGCGTAGTCTTACGCTGACTATAACCAGGAAAAGTCAGCAAAAAGAGGATAATACAGAGGGAAATCTACTGCTGTCAGCACCTGCTACTCATCATTGGGTAGAGTTTGATTGGGATGCAGAAGATATTAGTTTTTCCGAAATATTAGAAGATATGGGCGAGCTGCCCATTCCTCCTTACCTCAATCGAGAAACACAAGAGAGCGACAAGACCACTTATCAGACCGTGTATTCCAAGATAAAAGGGTCGGTGGCAGCTCCAACCGCAGGTTTACACTTTACCAACGATGTGCTCAAGTCGTTAGACGAGCATGGTATCGATAGGGAAGAGGTTACCCTTCATGTCGGAGCAGGAACGTTTAAACCGGTGAAAAGTCAAGAGATAGAAGATCATGACATGCACACCGAGTATATCTGCGTACACCAACAAACGTTGGAGAAGTTGTTGCGACACGATGCAAGTGCTATCGCAGTAGGTACAACCAGTGTGCGGACATTGGAAAGTTTGTATTATATGGGGGGGTATTTGTCAACACACCCCGATGCCTCAGAAGCCGAGCTACATGTCAATCAATGGGCTCCTTACGAGAGAATGCGAGAGGATGGAACCACGGAACAGTTGGATGGCGGATTGATAGACGGCATCACACCGATGCAAGCGATACAAAACGTCCTCGACTATCTCAAGCGTAATCAATTAGGAGCCTTGCACAGCTCAACCCAAATCATCATTGCACCAGGCTATGAATACAAGATTGTGAAGATGTTGATTACCAACTTCCATCAACCACAGAGCACGCTGTTGCTGCTGGTCAGTGCATTCGTTCATGGCGACTGGCGTAAGATTTACGACTATGCGCTGGCACACGACTTCCGTTTTCTCAGTTATGGCGACAGCAGTTTGCTGATACCTTAATCAAGTTTACCACTCGATGTCACGTCGGATGATAACAGACTAATCGTTGAACGGCCATGTGCTGGACACGTTTGGCAGGGCAAGTAGAAATAAACATGTTGGATATTTACATTTTTTTATAAGATGAAGATAGGTGATAAAGTAAGTTTTCTCAGTGAGTCTGGCGGTGGTATCATCGCAGGATTCCAAGGAAAAAACATTGTATTGGTAGAGGATGAAGATGGTTTTCAGATTCCTACTCCCATCAATGAAGTGGTGCTTGTTCGAGAAGACGATTATAGCACCAGCAAAGTTGTGAGTTCCCTTTCACCGAAACCTACTTCCGTGAAGCAGGCCATCAGCCATGCTGAAATGGATGAGGAGGAGGAAGAGATAGAGCAAGACCCGGCTGACAAGGAGATTACCTTCCGTGCTCCGGTAGAAGAACGTAAAGGTGGCAATCAACTTAGTTGCTATCTTGCCTTTGTACCATTGGATATCAAGGAGGTGACCCATACGAGATTCGAATGTTATTTGGTGAACGACAGCAACTATTATGTTCGATTCACTTACCTTGCAGCAGAAGGACAGAGCTGGACATTGAAAGCTACGCAAGAGGTAGAGCCTAATACGAAAGAATTTATCGAGGAGTTTGGTCGTGAGGATTTAAATGAATTGGGTCGGGTAGCCATTCAACTGATAGCCTACAAGCGTGAGAAACCATTCATCTTGAAACCTGTAGTGGATGTGCAGTTCAGAATCGATCCGGTGAAGTTCTACAAGCTTCACACCTTCGAAGAGAACGACTTCTTTGAGCAGCCAGCCTTGTTATACACCATCATCGAAAATGATAAAACCGCGCGTCCGTTGGTTGTAGACCCAACAGCTTTGAAGGCTGAGATGTACCAAAAGGCTGAACAAGATCACACCAAAGTTGCAACATCGGCAAAAACAAAGACCGATCCCTACATGAGCCGGTACGATGACAAGCGCCGAAAAGGTAATCCTTTTGTGATGAAGCATCGGGGTGATGACAATCTTCTGGTGGTTGACCTGCATGCCAACGAGTTGTTGGACTCTACTGCGGGCATGAGTGCCACGGATATTCTGAATTACCAATTGAAGAAGTTTCGTGATACTTTAGCTGAGTATGCTAATAAGAAGGGACAAAAAATCATCTTCATCCATGGTAAAGGTGAGGGTGTGCTGAGGCGAGCGCTCATCAATGACCTGAATTATCGCTACAAGAAATATCCATACCAGGACGCTAGTTTCCAAGAATATGGTTACGGAGCCACGCAGGTGACGATTAAATAAGGAGGAGTTAAAAGGAGTTATGAGGGGAGTTAATGGGAGTAAACGGATAATAGCTTCACAGTATAGTTAAGGAGTTAACGGGAGTTACGGGAGGAGTTAACAGGAGTTAATGGACATTGCTCTTTCAAATAAAAAGAATTTACTGGTAAACTTCAGTTGCTTTCCATTTGCTCCAGTCAAATAATACGAACAACTTTAAATCATACAATATGAAATCAGGATTTATCAAAGTAGCATGTGCAGTGCCACTGGTCAAGGTAGCTGACTGCAAGTACAATGTCGAGCAAACTGAAGCTCAGATTGCTCAGGCAGAAGAGCAGGGTGTCGAAATCATCGTCTTTCCTGAGTTAGGCATCACATCTTACACGTGTCAGGATTTGTTTCAACAGAACCTTTTACTAGATGCGTCAGAAGCTGCTGTACTTCATTTGCTGGACTTTACGCGAAAGTTGGACGTCATTGTCATCGTAGGACTGCCTATCATTGTCGGAGATTTGCTCTTAAATTGCGGCATGGTCATTCAGCAAGGACAGATCATTGGGGTGATTCCAAAGACGTACCTCCCCGATTACAGTGAATTTTATGAGAAAAGATGGTTTGCATCTTCACAAGATTTGAAAGAAACAACCATACGCTATGCCGGACAGCAAATCGTGGTGACGCCCGACCCACAAATCTTCGTGACTGCCGACGGCGTGCAATTCGGTGTAGAAATATGTGAGGACGTGTGGGCACCCGTTCCTCCCAGTAATACATTGGCATTGGCAGGTGCCGACATCATCTTCAATCTCTCGGCCAGTGACGCTGTGGTTGGCAAGTACAACTACCTCAAGAGCCTGCTTTCTCAACAAAGCTCTAGAACCATCACTGGGTATGTCTATGCGGCCAGTGGCTTTGGTGAGAGTACGCAAGACTTGGCTTATGCCGGCAATGGTCTCATCTATGAAAAAGGTACCATGCTGGCAGAGGGGAAACGATTCACCTTCGAAGGACAGATGCATGCCGCACAAATAGATATTGAGATGTTAAGAGCCGAGCGTAGAACCAACTCGACGTATGTCAATGCTCAGCGACAAGTAAATAATTACGCCAAGCAAAAAGGATTCGCTGACAACTTGATTCCTAACCAGTTCGCCATTTTTAGCAGTGGTTCGACCATTCATTACCTGCAATGCCTGCCATGTCAGCGGTCGGATGACTTCAAGCTTGAGCGTGAGATAGATCCACATCCCTTCCTCCCAGATGCAGAACAACTGGATGAAAGCTGTGAGGAGGTACTCAACATCCAGTCGATGGCATTGGCTACGCGCATCAAGCACATTGGCAGTCATAACGTTGTCCTGGGTATCAGTGGTGGCTTGGATTCTACGTTGGCACTGTTGGTTTGCGCGTTGACGTTTGATCAACTTGGGTACGACCGCAAAGGAATCATCGGTGTGACCATGCCTGGCTTCGGAACGACAGACCGAACCTATCACAATGCCATTGGGTTGATGCGCGGACTTGGCATTACCATCAAGGAAATTGATATTCGTAAAAACGTTAACCAGCATTTTGAAGATATAGGACATGATCCCAATGTACATGACGTGACGTATGAAAACAGTCAGGCTCGCGAGCGCACTCAGATTTTAATGGATTTGAGCAATAAGCTCGGAGCCTTGGTTGTTGGAACTGGTGATATGTCCGAATTGGCCTTAGGGTGGGCAACTTATAATGGCGACCACATGTCCATGTATGGTGTTAACGCGGGTGTGCCCAAGACCATGATTAGGTTTTTAGTGCGTTTCTATGCCCAACACCTCACTCGTGAAGACCAGACCTCACGTATCTTGATGGATATCATTGATACACCTATCTCACCCGAGTTGACACCCGCCGACGAGCATGGAGATATTAAGCAAAAGACAGAAGATTTGGTGGGCCCGTACGAGTTGCACGATTTCTTCCTTTATTATTTCTTACGTTTTGGCTTCCGTCCTCGCAAGATATTCTTATTGGCCAAAAAGGCTTTTGCAGAGACCAAACCGCAGCAGCAAGGTTTAGAGGGTGACTCGCTTAAGATGATAGGATATTATGATGAGGAAAATATTAAGAAGTGGCTCAAGGTATTTTGCAAGCGTTTCTTCTCTCAGCAATTCAAGCGTTCATGTTTGCCTGATGGGCCCAAGGTGGTCAGCGTGAGCTTAAGTCCCCGTGGTGATTGGCGCATGCCAAGCGACGCTACCAGCAGACTTTGGTTAGAAGAGTGTGACAGCTTGTAAACAGCGAGGACTGTAAATATTCTGTCAAAGCACACGAAAAATGATGTAAGTTAAACAAATGTCATCATTGATGAAACGATAAGAAGCGTGATTCGTCACGCTTCGCTTCTGCAAAAAATGATTACATAGCTTAAGTTTCACTCCCTCATTAACAACAAAAACTGTTTTAGGGAGTGAAACTTTTGTTATAAAAATCTACATATTGTTTGGCCACCTGCACATAGTCGTGGTGCTTCTTGATATATTCCATGCTTTGTTGTTGAAGCCGTTTCACCCGTTCGGGATGTAGTACCAGCAACTCCAACTCATGCTCTACGCTTTCATAGGATGGTTCAACGTTGATGATGGGCCTTAGCTCCGTTTCATTCAGTATTTCGTAATTCTCCGGTTCGCCGCCACCGATGCAGATAATACCTCGGCTCATGGCCTCCAGAGCGTTCATGGATGGCGTATAACTGTATAGTTGATCCAGGATGGCATCAGAACCATTCATCATCTTTTTATATTCTTCGAAAGGCACGCTTTCGGCAATTCTCAACTGAACTTGATGGGGATATTTGCGCACGATGGCTTGTGCAGCAGCCAACATGATGTCCGTTCCTTTGTAGACCGACCGCTCTTTGTTGATGCCAATAAACAATTTTAATTTGCCGTCTTCTTTATTTTTAACAACGTCGTTGCTTGTTGAAACACGGATAGGATAGGGGATGAAGGTTGTTTTTTGTGGGAAGATTGGCTGATAACATGCCCAATATTCATACAATCCAGCTATAATGCCATGGCAAGAGTTTGCGATATATTCGTTCAACTGTTGTTTATCAGTGCCCAGCCAGTCTTTTCGTTCTTTCAGTGCATCGGGTGTATTTCTCAGTTCGTGTCCCATGTTAAAATCGCTATAGCGCAATGGCATGGTGGTGCAACACGTTTTTACCCAATAGTAGTCCATGCCAAAGGCTGCCAAAAATATCTTCCGATTGTGTCTGCGCAAATAATGGTATATGGGTTCGATGCGGTGTGCCTTTAGTTCGAGGAACATGGGGTTGATGAGCTGCACCACATCAAAACCTCGAAGTTTGGGCAAGAGTGCATACAGTCTTGCCAGATAAGAGATGCCTCCCATCTTGCCCAGTTTCCTTGTCAGGTTAATGTCACGGGGATAATTTTTCCAGAAATCGCCATTGGAAAGAACCGTCACTTGGTGGCCAAGCTGGCGTAAGCCTTCTGCCAAGGTCCAGTGTACGTTACTATATTCTCCAAGGAGTAGTATTTTCATATGCGGTTGCTGTCAAATCGGTATGGTGAACATGTTAGCACCAGCTTGTTAGTAGAATCAAGAATTTCCGACCCATCTTTGTTTGTATCACACTTCTGAACAGACGGTACTTCCAGGTGTAATTCTTTTTCGGGAGTGGGTAGAGCCCTCTTCTCCCCAATCGTTCTATGGTTTTGTTCAAATGGTTGATGCTGTGGGTATATCTGGCTACATTATAGAGATAATCCATCGACAACTGAGCGATACGTCGTCGCATGGCGTTGCGTTCCGTTTCGGGCCATGAGTCCAAACGGTCTTGAAAATGAAAGAGAATGTTTTCTGTGTCTTGAAGCCGTTTCATCAACGTTCGTGGCGCTTTGCTTGTTGTGCAAGAATTCTTACGCCGCCTATAATGATAAGCCCTGGCATCGGTCACATACATCCGCTCTGCGCGCAGAAGGAGTTGTGGCGTAAACTCTTCATCCTCGTTGAGTAAACCTTTTTTAAATTGCAGTCCACAAAGGATGTCCTGCTTGAACAAGTATTTCCACACCATCACTTGCAGATTGTTTTGACTGATATAGGCGCTCCCGGTCATGGGGCCTTGCACAGATGGCGCATTGTTGCCCTTTTTAGAGGAAGATGCAGCGAACGATACCACATCCGCATTCTTGTAGCGTATAATGTCAAGACAGTGTTCGTATGAAAAAGGAATCAGTGCATCGTCGCCGTCAATAAACTGAACATACATGCCATTTGCAACTTTCAAGCCCAGGTTTCTGGCTGCCGCAGCACCTTGGTTTGCCTGCCTGATGTAGGTCAGTTGATTCTGATATGCGGCCAACTCTTGCAAGGAACACACGTCTGATCCGTCATCTACCAATATAATCTCCCGTTCATCCTGCCCCAAAGACAGAGAAAACACGCTTTGCAAACACTCGATAAGTAGGTTGATGGGTAAATTGTAGGTTGTGATGATGAAACTCACCAACGGTGTCTTCGATAAGCCTTGTGAATATATTTGTTGAGTTGGCATAGATGTTTTTCCTATCATTTTACTTACTTTGCTGAGACGTAGCCTGTCTTTTGCAAAGATAATGGTTTTCTTCGTACCTTGGACATTTGCTGCGATAATTCTTTCGTGTTAAAATAATTGTCGACGAAAGTAATAAATGTTCCTAGACGTCGTTTTAACACTGATGACCGTGGAACGACGTAACAACAGCTATACGCATATTTTAAAGTATACCAGTTTGTTTGGTGGTGTAGAAGGCTTCATAGTCTTGATTAGCATCATCCGCAACAAACTTATCGCACTAATCCTGGGGCCAGATGGCATGGGGCTCATGTCCTTATTCAACTCCACCATCAAATTGGTGTCCGATTCTACCAATTTTGGCTTGGGTATGAGTGCGGTCAGAGAGTTGTCTGCCTGTTACGAAACGGGTGATCGGGTTGCCATTCAGCACCAAATCTCTGTGGTTCGGGCTTGGGGCGTCTTCACTTCATTGCTGGGTATGTTCGCATGCGTTGCCTTAAGTCCTGTGTTAGATCGATGGATTTTTGACTGGGGCGACCATTCACTGCATTTTGCTCTGTTGTCCGTCATCATCGGAATGGCTGCCATCACTCGGGTTGAACTGGCTATACTGAAAGCGGTGAGAAAGCTGAGTGCCTTAGCTAAAATCTCTGTTTATCATGTAGTGGGCGCGTTAATCACCTCCATCCCCATGTATTATATATGGGGAGAAACCGCCATCATCCCTTCGCTCATCGTCATGGCGCTCATCCAGATGCTCCTCACGCTTCATTATAGCAACCATCTCTATCCCTTTCGCATCTCGTTTAACACGGCTTTGATGTCAGAAGGCTTGGGAATGATACGCTTGGGTATCGCTTTCGTGTTGACTGGCGTGATTGGCAGTGGCGCTGACCTCTTGATTCGCCGTTATCTCAACATAGCGGGATCGATGGGCACCGTGGGCCTGTATAATGCCGGCTACATGATGACAATGACCTATGCCGGCATTGTTTTTTCTTCCATGGAGTCAGATTATTTTCCTCGGTTGTCTGCCATCAAGGCCAATGGTGCCGCACTGAGCAAGGTTGTCAACAACCAGATAGAGGTATCTTTGCTGCTGGTGGCCCCCATGCTGGTGGCCTTCATCGTGTGCACGCCTATCCTTCTGCCTTTGTTGTACAGCAGCGAATTTATGTCGATACAAGCCATGGTTCAGGTTATCTTGCTGGCTATGTACATGAGAGCCATTAAATTGCCCATTGCCTACATCCCGTTAGCTAAAGGTAACTCCAGGCTCTATCTGCTCATGGAGGGCCTGTACTATGTGGTGTTGGTAGCAGCTGTAATCTACGGCTACAGGCTGTGCGGACTCTTCGGAACAGGTGTGGCCATTACTTTGACTGCCGTTTTTGACTTTTGTTTGCTGTTCTTTTTCATGCATCATACCTACCAATATCAGATTTCTTCATCGGTTGTTCGATACGCGCTCATCCAAATGCCCATCGGACTGCTTGCTTTTTTCCTAACCACGGTGGACAATCCATGGATTTATTGGATGGTAGGCGGCCTTCTTACCACGGTCAGTCTTATCACATCCATGCAAATTCTGCGTAGAAAAACCAATCTTTGGGAGAAGTTGAAGGCCAAATTGACAGGATGGCTCTCTGTGTGAACATGAGCTATTGTGAGTGCCGAAGCATGAATTCCATACGATCATAGTGGTGTTTTTCATCACGTTCAGCAGCTTGAAAATGGTACCTTCTGAGTGATAGATTTGTGTTGTCGAATGGTAGTGGCTATACATCCATTCCAATTCACATGACTTTGGGGTCCAAAGTCAAAGAGATTGGCAGCCAAACTCAATGGGTTTGGCTGCCAATCTCTATGTATTTGTACCTCCTTGATAGACAGGTAAATTACCTGTATGTTTAGAATCTGTAGTCCACTTGTACGTCTACGACCGAGTAATTATGGTTTCCGTCAGCCAAAGAGCGGTCGTTGGTGTAGGCATATTCGGCACTAATCAACATGTTTTTGGTGAACGAGTAGTTGCATCCAATTTCATATTGCGTTTTCGACTGGTTCCATTCTCCTGTTGGGCGGTACATGTCATAGCGCGCTTTTACCCGCAATTTAGATTTGATGATTGGGGCCATCACAAGTGCATAGGCACCATCGGCCTTGTCACCTGCCTTATAATTGATATTGGCATTGGTCGCATTGGATGGATTTTGGTAGGTTTGTGTAAAACTAAAACCAGTAGAATGAATGTATTCAGAGCGGAACGTCCAGTCGTTGACAAGATATTCGGCAGAGAAGGCATAACGGTTTTGCCTCAAAGAGCGTACGCCCGATTGAGTTTGGTTCACGGTCTTGCCACTGGCGTCGGTGGTTGTGATGGGGTTGTGCTGTTCGTCAACCACGTTCCATGTGCCCTTCCGGGCGTAAGTACCCGTCCAACCGAAAGCACCAATTCTCATGCCTTTGACCGGCATTACCCACAGACCGCCAATGATGTCTTTCTTTTGATCCACATCCTTGACGTTGATTCCTTGTCCGTTGAACACGCCTACTTGGTAGTGTAAAAGCTTACGTCCGTGGCTGTTGCTCAAGAAATCACCTTGCAGCTGCAGACCGATGTCGCGGCCGTTGGATGCATGGCCACCCGCCCGGTCATTAAAACCAGTAAGTTTCAGTATGGTTTGCGCATAACTCATGAAGCCTTGCTCCATGGGGTGCATGGGATTTTCAAAGCTGAAGGGCCGCTTGAACTGTCCCATCTTGATTCTTAAATAGTCGGTCTTTTGCCATTCTGCGAAAGCGTCGACGATGCGTGGACTGCTCCCAAGATTGGTTGTATTGCCGTTGAACTGTATTTGGGTCTTCCAATAAAAATCGTTTGCGATTCTACCGTCAAGTGACAGTCGAACCATACGGATGTTGAAAGTGTTTGATTCGGCATCCTTCTGTGAACTATATTTATATTGTGTCATTCCATAACCGGAAAGTTTCACGTTGTTGAGCCATGTAGGCAATTTTACTTGTGCATGGGCTGAAATGGCCATTGCGGCCACCAATGCCAAGAGAGTCTCTTTTTTCATAAGTTAGATGTTAATATCATGATTTTGTTAATTAATGTACAAAATTACTATATTTTTTAGACAATAGACATTATGTTTTATAAAAAACGTGTTGAACAATCGTCTGGCCACACAACCTGCGTGTGCATTTTTCCCTCTTAAAATGTTTTTAACAATTAATGATAGAATAATTTGTCAATATCAAAAAATAAGATTATTTTTGCGGTTGTTTACAAGCAAAGATACAATCTTATGAAGAAATTCTTTTTACCAATTGTCGTATTGGCGATGGTTGTGCTGCTGGGAAGTTGCTCAAGTGGTAAAGATGTACCGTATTTTCAGAATATCGATGAGATTAGTTTGGCTGGATCAAAAGGTCTTTATGATGCCAAGATTATGCCAAAAGACATGCTGACCATTACGGTGAGTACAACTGATCCCGCAGCAGCGGCTCCTTTCAACCTGTCCGTAGGGAACACGGTGGGAGCATCGGGCCAGTTGTCAAACGGTGGTGGTAATCTTCAAGGATATCTTGTTGACAATGATGGAAATATCAATTTCCCCGTCATAGGACACATACACGTTCAGGGTATGACCAAATCGCAGTGTCAGGACATGATTCGTGGAAAGCTGCTGCCTTACATGGCCGCTACAGAGAATCCAATTGTCACGGTGAGGATGTCAAGCTATCGTGTAACGGTCACGGGAGAGGTAAATCGTCCTGGGGTCATTCCGGTATCTACCGAAAAGATGAGCATCGTGGAGGCATTGGCTCAAGCCGGTGACTTGACGGTGTATGGTAAACGAGATAACATCATGCTGATTCGTGAAGATGAGACAGGACAGAAAAAGATGGTTCGGCTCAACATGAATGATGCAAATTTGATTAACTCGCCCTATTATTATCTGCAACAAAACGATATTATATACGTACAGCCTAACAGCGTGAAGGCAAAGAACGCAGGTATCGGTCCGTCAACTACTTTGTGGTTTTCGTTCATAGGTATCGTGACGTCGATTTCATCTTTGTTAATCAGTATTTTGAGATATTAAGAAATAGGATAATGACATTTCAGAAAATGAAGAATACCATGATATGATGTTGTGATATTCTTCATTTTTTTTATTTTGTGAGCCAGCATGACACAACAATTAGCAGATAAGAGGAAAATGATATGGAACCGTTAAAGCATGAATGTGGAGTGGCGATGATTCGCCTGTTGAAACCTTTGAAATATTACCAAGACAAGTACGGCACCTGGCAATATGCGCTCAACAAGTTGTACCTGATGATGGAAAAACAGCATAACCGTGGGCAGGAAGGTGCCGGCATGGCATGCATCAAACTTGGTTCGGAGCCTGGTTCTGAACACATGTTCAGGGAGCGGGCTGAAGGTAAAAATGCCATTCCTGAGATATTTGGTCATGTTAGGAAAGTGTTTAAAGAAGAATCGGTTGAGAACGTTTCAGACATCGAGTATGTGAGAAAGAAACTACCTTTTGCCGGAGAGTTGTACATGGGACACCTGCGTTACTCCACAACGGGGAAGAAAGGACTGTCGTATGTTCATCCTTTCATGCGACGAAACAATTGGAGAGCCAAGAATCTTTGTCTGTGCGGCAACTTCAACATGACAAATGTGGAAGAAATCTTCCAAAAATTGATACAACAGGGACAGTGTCCTCGCATCAACAGTGACAGCTACCTGATGCTCGAGTTTATGGGTCATCGACTGGATCGTGAGGTAGAACGCAATTATGTGAACGCCAAATCGCTGGGATTGGAGAACATGGACATCACCCGTTACATCGAAGACCATGTGCAGATGAGCAATGTGTTGAAGACGACCATGCAAGATTTCGATGGCGGGTACGTCGTTTGTGGCATCACTGGTTCGGGTGAAATGTTCTCTATGCGCGATCCCTGGGGCATTAGACCAGCCTTTTATTATAAGAATGACGAGGTGGTGGTGCTGGCCAGTGAGCGTCCAGTCTTGCAGACAACCTTTGATTTGGAGTGTGATGACATCTGCGAATTGCAACCCGGACAGGCGCTGCTTGTCAAACGTAACGGTGAGTGCACCATCGAACAGATTTTGGAACAGCGCGGCTATTCACCATGCTCGTTTGAGCGAATCTATTTTAGTCGAGGTTCTGATCGTGATATTTACAAAGAACGCAAGAAGCTTGGTGAACTCTTGACACCGGCAGTGTTAAAGGCTATCGATAACGATACGACGCATACCGTCTTCTCGTTCATTCCTAATACGGCGGAAGTGGCGTTCTATGGTTTGTTAGAAGGCTTCAAACAGCACGTTCATCAAAAGAAAATTCAGAAGATACAGTCCTTAGGACATGTGCCTACGGCTGCTGAATTGGAGGTCATCTTGTCTGAGTCGGTTCGTTCGGAGAAGGTGGCTTGGAAAGACATTAAGCTGCGCACCTTTATCACCGAAGGCAATTCGCGCAATGATTTGGCTTCGCATGTTTATGACATTACATACGAGAGCTTGGTGCCTTATCAAGATAATCTGGTGATTATTGATGACAGTATCGTTCGTGGAACGACATTGAAAGAGAGTATTCTGCACATCCTCGATCGCCTTCATCCTAAGAAAATCATCATCGTTTCCAGCGCACCCCAGATACGTTATCCCGATTATTACGGAATAGATATGTCGAGTTTGCAAGAGTTTTGTGTCTTCCGCGCAGCCATCAAGTTGCTGAAGGATCAAGGCAAAGAAGGTACAATTGGTGACGTTTACTCCGCATGTTTGGACGAACTGAAGAAGCCTGTGGAAGAGATGCGCAATTGTGTTCGCGACATCTATGAGCCATTTACGGTGGAAGAGATCAATGAGAAAATCGTTGAAATGCTCCGTCCAAAAGATGTCACCACTCCGATAGAGTTGGTGTTCCAGTCCATTGACGGTCTGCATCAAGCCATTCCTAATCATCGCGGAGATTGGTATTTTACAGGTTTATACCCAACACCCAATGGCATGAAGCTCTGTAATCAGGCTTTCATTGATTACTATGAGAAAGAATATAAACAATCATGATTAAACAATTGATATAATGAAGAATGTGACGCTTGTATTATCTGATGGAACTCGATTCCACGGAAAATCTTTTGGGTTCGATGCACCTGTGGCTGGAGAAGTGGTTTTCAATACAGCCATGATGGGCTATCCAGAGAGTCTGACCGATCCATCGTACGAAGGGCAATTGTTGACACTTACATTTCCTTTGGTGGGCAACTACGGAGTGCCTCCATTTACCATGGAGGAAAATGGTATTCCTTCTTTTATGGAAAGCGAGCGAATACATGCTTCCGCTCTGATTGTATCCGATTACAGCGATTACTACAGCCATTGGAATGCGGTTGAAAGCCTTTCTGAATGGCTGAAACACGAGAAAGTGACGGGCATCACTGGCATAGACACGCGTGAATTGACCAAGGTGTTGCGCGAGAATGGTGTCATGATGGGAAAGATTTTGTTTGATGAAAATCCCGAACGCATCCCCGAAGCTGATTATGCCGGCGTGAATTTCGTTGACCGGGTGAGCTGCAAGGAGGTCATTCGTTACAATGAAGGTGCGGGCAAGAAGGTCGTGCTGGTTGATTGTGGCGTCAAGGCAAACATCATTCGAAGTCTATTAAATCGTGGCGTCGAAGTGATTCGCGTTCCTTGGAACTATGATTATACAGACATGGAGTTCGATGGTTTGTTCTTAGCCAACGGGCCTGGTGACCCCGACATGTGTGAAGAGTCGGTGAATATCATCCGCAAGCAAATCAGTGAGTCACGAAAACCGATTTGCGGCATTTGTATGGGTAATCAATTGTTGGCAAAGGCAGGCGGTGCCACCATCTATAAACTGAAGTACGGTCATCGCTCACATAATCAGCCAGTGCGACAAGTTGGCACCAATAAATGTTACGTCACGAGTCAGAATCACGGATATGCCGTTGACGCAAAGACGTTAGAAGCCGACTGGGAAGAGCTGTTCGTTAACATGAACGACGGGAGCAATGAAGGCATTCGCCATAAAACCAATCCTTGGTTCTCATCTCAGTTTCATCCAGAAGCATGTTCGGGACCGGTTGACACCTCGTTCATATTCGATAAATTCATTGACACATTAAAGTAAGAGAAAACTATGAAAGACGAAAATATAAAGAAAGTTCTGCTACTGGGTTCTGGCGCATTGAAGATTGGTGAAGCTGGTGAATTTGATTATTCTGGTTCACAAGCATTGAAAGCACTTCGTCAAGAAGGCGTCTCCACAGTGTTGATTAACCCGAATATTGCAACGGTTCAGACTTCAGAAGGGGTGGCCGACAAGATTTATTTCCTACCGGTTCAGCCCTATTTCGTGGAGCGTGTCATCCAAAAGGAAAAACCTGACGGCATCCTGTTGTCGTTTGGCGGGCAAACAGCCTTGAATTGTGGCGTGGAATTATATAAGAGTGGCATCCTCGAAAAATACCATGTGCGCGTGCTGGGCACACCTGTTCAGGCCATTATCGATACGGAGGATCGCGAACTCTTCGTGGAGAAGCTGCGCGAGATTGACGTTAAAACCATCAAAAGCGAAGCGTGTGAAAATATTGAGCAGGCTCGCAAAGCCGCCAAAAGCTTAGGCTACCCTGTGATTATCCGTGCCGCTTATGCTCTTGGAGGACTGGGTAGTGGATTCTGTGACAACGAGGAAGAACTGAACAAACTGGCTGAAAAGTCATTTTCTTTTTCGCCACAAGTGCTCGTAGAAAAGAGCTTGAAGGGATGGAAGGAAATAGAATATGAGGTGGTTCGCGACCGTTATGACAATTGTGTCACCGTATGTAACATGGAAAACTTCGACCCGCTTGGCATTCATACAGGTGAGTCGATTGTCATCGCGCCTTCACAGACTTTGTCAAACAGTGAGTACCACAAGCTGCGTGAGTTGTCTATCAGAATCATCCGACACATCGGAATCATTGGGGAGTGTAACGTTCAGTATGCATTTGACCCTGAAAGCGAAGACTACCGCGTCATTGAAGTGAATGCAAGATTGAGCCGCAGTTCCGCTTTGGCCAGCAAGGCCACGGGCTATCCCTTGGCGTTTGTGGCGGCAAAGTTAGGAATGGGTTACGGCTTGTTCGACCTAAAGAACTCTGTCACCAAGACCACCAGTGCTTTCTTTGAACCGGCTCTTGACTATGTAGTTTGCAAAATTCCACGTTGGGACTTGTCCAAATTCCGTGGTGTTGACAAAGAATTGGGCTCTTCGATGAAGTCCGTTGGAGAAGTGATGGCCATCGGCCGCAACTTTGAAGAGGCTATCCAAAAGGGACTTCGCATGATTGGACAAGGGATGCACGGCTTTGTGGAGAACAAAGAACTTGAGATTGAGAACATCGACGAGGCTTTGCGCGAGCCAACCGACAAGCGCGTGTTCATCATCTCCAAGGCCATGCACAAGGGATATACCATTGATCAAATACACGAGTTGACCAAGATTGACAAGTGGTTCTTGCAGAAGCTCAAGCACATCATCGATATAGACGAAGCACTGAAGCACTGTACCAGTATCAATGTCCTGGACAAGGAGTTGCTGCGTACGGCCAAAGTTTATGGCTTCACTGACTTCCAGATTGCGCGTGCCGTAGGTCTTGAGGCCGAAATGGCCAACATGCACCAGGCCATGCTCGTGGTTCGGAAACTCAGAAAGTCATACGGAATTTTGCCTGTAGTGAAGCAAATCGACACCTTGGCGGCCGAGTATCCGGCACAAACCAATTATCTATATATGACTTATGCGGGCGTTGCCCATGATGTGGCGTTTGAGAAAGACAAACAATCCATCATCGTGCTGGGGTCGGGCGCTTACCGTATCGGCAGTTCGGTTGAGTTCGACTGGTGTGGGGTGCAGGCGTTGAACACCATCCGACGGGAAGGTTATCGGTCGGTGATGATCAATTATAACCCCGAAACCGTTTCGACCGACTACGATATGTGCGACCGTCTGTATTTTGACGAACTTACTTTCGAGCGTGTTATGGATATCGTTGAGCTTGAAATACCGCATGGTGTCATCGTGTCAACCGGCGGTCAGATTCCCAACAATCTGGCAATGAAACTTGACGAGCAGCATGTGCCCATCTTGGGAACAGCCGCCAAGGACATCGACCATGCTGAGGATCGCGCTAAATTCTCTTCCCTGTTGTCGCAACATGGTATCAACCAGCCAGAGTGGAGGGCGTTGACCTCCATGGACGACATCAATGAATTTGTTGATAGAGTAGGGTTTCCGGTATTGGTTCGCCCATCTTATGTACTCTCAGGCGCTGCCATGAACGTGTGCTCTAATAAGGAAGAGTTGGAAAGATTCTTGAAATTGGCAGCCAACGTGAGTGAGGATCATCCCGTTGTGGTGTCCAAGTTCATCGAAAATGCCAAGGAAATCGAGATGGATGCTGTCGCCATGAAGGGCGAAATCATGGCCTACGCCATATCAGAACACATCGAGTTTGCCGGCGTTCATTCAGGAGATGCAACCATTCAGTTCCCTCCACAGAAACTGTATGTCGAAACCGTTCGTCGCATCAAACGAGTGAGTCGTCAGATTGTCAGTGCACTGCACATCAATGGCCCATTCAACATTCAGTTCATGGCCCGTGACAACGATATTCTGGTCATCGAGTGTAACTTGCGTGCCTCACGTTCATTCCCGTTCGTCAGCAAGGTGCTGAAGCTCAATCTCATTGATTTGGCTACGAAGATTATGCTCGGAATACCTGTTGAGAAACCCAGGAAAAACCTGTTTGATTTGGATTATGTGGGCATAAAAGCCTCGCAATTCTCGTTCAACCGCTTGCAGAAGGCCGATCCGGTCTTGGGTGTAGACATGTCGTCTACCGGTGAAGTGGGTTGTTTGGGCGATGACACCAATCAGGCGTTGTTGAAGAGTATGCTCAGTGTAGGTCACCGCATCCCCAAACATACCGTATTGCTTTCAACGGGTGGAGCAAAGCAGAAGGCGGAAATGCTGGATGCGGCGAAGATGCTGAAGCAGCATGGATACGATCTTTATGCAACGGCAGGGACCAGTCAGTATCTCAACGAAAACGGTATTGATAATACCATGGTATATTGGCCAAGCGATGAAGGAAAAGAACCGCAGGCTCTCACGCTGTTGCATGAACATAAAATAGATATGGTGGTGAACATTCCGAAAGACCTTACACCACGTGAATTGACCAATGGCTACATGATTCGTCGCGCAGCCATCGATCTCAATGTGCCACTAATTACAAACAGTAGATTGGCCAGTGCGTTTATATCCGCCTTCTGTACCCTGAATATGGACGATATTGACATCAAGGCATGGGATGAGTTCAAGTAAGTTTTTAAGTTTTTGAGTTGGTGAGTTTTT
>NZ_AWXC01000005.1 GCF_000479005.1 Prevotella sp. BV3P1
TTTTTTACTTAAGTGCCATAGGATGAAATGTTAACAATTGGTGTCACCATGCACAGGTTTCATATCTTTATTGTACCTTTGCAAAGCCTTTCATTGGGTTGGTATTCGGCCAATAAAGGCAAAATATAATCAAGATAAGCAATGGAAAATTTCAGATTTCAAGCAGTTACCTCGGCTTCAAAGAAAGCCCCATTGACTGTGAAGGCGCCTAAGGAACGGCCTTCAGAGTATTTTGGCAAATATGTCTTTAATCGTGCAAAAATGCAGAAATACCTGCCGGAAGACGTGTTCCAGCAACTCACTGATGTGATTGACAATGGTGCCCATTTCAATCGTTCCATTGCAGATGCCGTGGCAACGGGTATGAAACATTGGGCACAAGAAAACGGTGTGACGCATTACACGCACTGGTTTCAGCCTTTGACGGAAGGAACGGCCGAGAAACATGACGCCTTTGTGGAGTTTGACGGTAAGGGTGGCATGATTGAAGAGTTTAGTGGAAAGTTGTTAGTTCAACAAGAAGCCGATTCATCTTCGTTTCCCAACGGAGGCATTCGCAACACCTTTGAGGCGCGAGGGTATTCGGCTTGGGATCCAACGTCGCCGGTTTTCATCATTGATGATACGCTGTGTATTCCCACTATCTTTGTATCGTATACGGGTGAGGCTCTCGATTACAAGGCTCCTCTGTTGCGTTCGCTCCATGCAGTGGATGTGGCAGCAACGCAAGTTTGTCGCTATTTCGATTCCAACGTGAAGAAAGTGCGGGCCAATCTGGGCTGGGAACAGGAATATTTCCTGGTAGACGAGAATTTGTACCATGCGCGTCCCGACCTGATGTTGACGGGTCGAACGCTCATGGGACATGATTCTGCCAAGAATCAGCAAATGGATGACCATTATTTGGGTACCATTCCAGATCGTGTGCAGGCGTTCATGAAAGACCTGGAGATACAGGCTCTTGAGCTTGGCATACCCTGTAAGACTCGTCACAACGAGGTGGCACCCAACCAATTTGAGTTGGCTCCCATCTTCGAGGAGTGCAATTTGGCCATCGATCACAACATGTTGCTCATGTCACTGATGAAACGTGTGGCACGCAGACATGGTTTCCGTGTGCTGCTACACGAGAAACCATTTGCCGGAGTGAACGGCAGTGGCAAGCACAACAACTGGAGCTTGAGCACCGATACGGGTGTGTTACTGCATGCACCGGGTAAGACAGCCGAGGACAACTTGCGCTTCGTGGTGTTCTTGGTGGAAACATTGATGAGCGTGTACAAGCACAATGGATTGCTCAAGGCATCCATCATGAGTGCCACCAACGCACATCGATTGGGGGCGAATGAGGCTCCACCGGCCATTATTTCATCATTCTTGGGTACGCAACTCACCGAGTTGCTGAACCATATTGAGGTGGCTGACAAAGAGGACTTGTTCACCTTGCACGGTAAACAGGGGATGATGTTGGATATTCCGGAGATTCCTGAGCTGTTCATAGACAATACAGACCGCAACAGAACCAGTCCGTTTGCCTTCACAGGTAATCGCTTTGAGTTCCGTGCTGTAGGCTCAGAAGCCAACTGTGCCTGCTCCATGTTGGTGCTCAATGCAGCCATGGCGGAGGCTTTGACTAACTTCAAGAAGCGCGTGGATGCGCTGATTGAGCAAGGTGAAGACCAAACATCGGCTATCATTGACGTCCTTCGTGAGGATATTAAGATCTGTAAGCCCATTCATTTTGATGGCAACGGGTACAGTGAAGAATGGGTGGAAGAAGCTAAGCGACGTGGTCTGGACTGTGAAAACAGTTGTCCAGTCATCTTTGACCGTTATCTTGACGAAGATAGCATCAAGATGTTTGAAAGCACAGGGGTGATGACACGCAGCGAGTTGGTGGCGCGCAATGAGGTTAAATGGGAAATGTACACCAAGAAAATACAGATTGAGGCACGCGTCATGGGTGATCTCACGATGAACCATATCATTCCGGTTGCTACCTATTATCAAAGTCAGTTGGCCAACAACGTGGCGCGTATGTTCGAGATTTTTGACCGTGAGGAAGCGGAAAAGCTCACCTGTCGCAACAAAAAGATTATTCTGGAGATTGCTGAGCGCACAAAGACAATCGAGACAGGAGTGGAAGAATTGATCAATGCCCGTAAGGTTGCCAACAAGATAGAGAGCGAGAGAGAGAAGGCTATTGCTTACCATGACAACGTTGAGCCGAAGCTTGAAACCATACGTTATCATATAGATAAACTCGAACTGATAGTCAGTGACGAGTTGTGGACGTTGCCTAAATACCGCGAACTGCTGTTCATCAGGTAAGCAAGGCTGTCTACCTGTGAACCCAGGCCAAACTTATTGATGAGGAAGCGTTGTTTGCTTCAGAACGAAAACAGGCTGACTTGATGTACAAGACAGCCTGTTTTCGTCATTCAGAGGATAGTACCTCTTGTTTATTTTACTTGTGAAGCCATATTATTTCTTACCCCTTTCATACCCACCAAGAATGCTTTGGCCGATCCAAACTTAAGAAACATGTCCAAACGTACAGGCACATGATTGGTGTCATCGCTCACGTAGAAGTCGACAACTCGTTTGAATTTGCCATTATCCTGTTCCATGTACGACAGATGCAGACATCTATATTTTCTCCCATTGTCGGCCTTAACGGTGGTTTTCCCTCTGTATTTCAGTAGGGCGGGCCTTGATTTATTTCCGTCTATCATCGTGAAGTTATAGGCATGTCCTTTCTTCCATTTGGACGGATCGAACGACCTGGCGCGCAAGAAGATGTTCAACATATCGTAAACACAGTCTTTCATGTCAGACTGTTTCCACTCGTGAGCGCCTTTGCTGGATATCTGATGTTGCTTGACATGAACGCGTCCGTTGGGATAGGAATAGAATACTTCGTCGACATAGTATCGACCTCCCTCATTGGCAGCCTTGCGATAGTATTGCGGAGCAAGATTTAATGAAGTGTATGCCTGTAGGGTATCGCGCAGAACAAACAGGTTGTCGGCTTTGCTGTTGCTGCGTGTAATGAGCGAACCACGGTAGGCTGGCTGATTGTTGTACCTCGTCTGTACCACCGACATGGTGGCTGAACCTACCTTGACCCATACAAATTTCCAATTGAAATATAGATTATAAGATAAGTACTCGCCCGATTTGAAGGCGGTATTCGTCATGTTACACTGTGCATGGGATGCGGTAAACACCCCTAAAAGAAGTGAAAGAATTGCTAAGTTTCTAAATAATTTCATTTTCATGTTGTCGTTGTTATCTCCCAGAAACGCCTGCACATAGTAGGTTCGCCAGCACTATTTAGCTGACAGCATAGGCTTATTTCATCATTCCGGGAATGTATTCTTTACCCAGGTCGAGTGCGCGTTTCGCATTTCGGCTTTGTATTTTGCGCTGTTTCTCGCCTTTCTGTTTAGTTATTTCTGTTGGTTTCTGTCTGTAAATGGGCGTACTCGTCAGATTCCATGTCTCGTTAAAGTCCCACTTGGCCCTGCAAGTTATCTTCTTGGGATAATAATACACCTCTTCGGGCTGCACGCCCTTGTCGTAATCACCCGTGTCCCATTTGCCGTTGTTGTTAGCGTCTATAAACAGGCGCACATAGTATTCGCGCGGTTCAACATAGAAGAATTGAGCCATGCCATTGGAGGTACGAACCTGTTTAATGGGCTTGTCCGAATTGTCCAGCAACTGAACCACCAGCGGTTTGCCATCAGCTCCGGTAATGGTAAGCAAGATGGTGCTGAACTCATCGTTTGACTTCACCTTGAAACCTTGTTTGATTTTGTTCGATGCCTTGCCATAGATGTCTACAAACGCAGCGCTGTCCAGTTCAAGACTGTATTCGATATTGGGACGCCATTCGCCCCTCAACACGTAGTTTCGCGTGTTTTTGATGTAGGCATCATTGAACGGTACGATGGATGTGTCGCGTTGTTGCTCTATTTCGAAGGGCGAAACATACCACAGTGTGTCGTGCTTGGCGTACAGATGTACTTTGGACGTGTCGAGCACGGCCAATGGCGTGGTAAAGCTGAACCCTACATTCTGATCGGGAGCGAGAGCCGAACTGACACTCAACTTGACCTCAAGAGCCTCTTTTGGCATGATAGAATCGTAAGGTTCACCCCGCTTCTTTGCCCGTTCTTGTTTCTTTTTCCACTCTTCCAAGCGTTTCTGCGCTTGCTTAAGCCGTTTGGCATAAGGCTGTTTGGCCAACATCCTGAGGGTGTCTGTTTGCAGGTGTAGCTGACCAGTAGAATCGCTGGCTTGGTATTTTAGCTCAATCTCAAGCGAGTCTTGGTTGATAAGTGTGGTGTCACGCAGCCAATAAGTGAGGGTGTCCCCGCGCGGATTCGACTCCATTATGAAGGCGTCTTTGGCGTCAAAGTTGAGGCCTTTAATCTGCGGAACCTCTTTGCTGCCATAGCTGAAAAACAGCGAAAAGTTGTTTGGCTCTTTTCGTTCGGTCTTGATGAGGTATCGGTCAGATTGTATTTCCGTAAAGGCTCTGAGCGTAATGTCATCGGGCAGGAAGTGCGTGTACTTCACCTGATTGATGGCTTTGATGTGCAACGAGTCGGCCCAAAGGGTGTCTTGCCGCACGTCAGGTTTAGAGGTTGTCGTGACGAGTTCGTGCGAGAAGGCCACCTTCTCACTCTTCTGGTTGAAGATGTAGTTACCGTCGGCATCTTGCAAGGCAAACACTCGGTAGCTTCCGTTGGCGATACCACGGATGGTGAAGCGTCCTCTGCTGTCGGTTCGCGACACGCGCAACATGGGTTGCTTGCGGAAGATGGTGTCACTCTGGTTGGCATACAGCCCCACGAGGATGCCCTTGATGGGCTCAAGGTTCTCGGCTTCAAGCACATATCCGCTTACCTCCATGGTGTCTATCTTATCGCCTGTGGAGAAACTGTAGGTGTAATTGCCCAATGGGTTGCCCTCATTGTTGTCAGAGATGGCATCACTAAAATCGATGGTATAGGTGGCATTGGGCTTCAAACTGTCTTTCAGTTCCACGAGAATTCTCTTTCCTTGCGACTTAATCTCAGGTGCTTCCAATTGTGGAGGCGACACTACTACTTTCTCGGTGGCATTCTCCAGTTTGATGAACTCATTGAAATTGATGTAAATTTTCTTGCTCGTTACCTGTGTGGCACCTTCTTTTGGCGTGGTGCTGATGACCTTAGGCGGCGTTTCATCGTACCATCCACCATCGGGTTGACCCATGCGAGCGCACGAAACCAACAACATAACCAGCATCAGCAGGGCCGTCAACTGTATACCACGGACGTTGTTCATGGCGTGACGAGCCATAAGCGTGTACCTTTTGAAGCGTTTCTGTTGATTGATTTTCATATACTTGTGTTTGTTAGCGGGCTATGCCTGTTGGGTTTCCGCAGGCTCTTGGTTTAACTCGAGCATCTCTTCAATAACCTTGCGACTGTTGGATAGTCGTGGAATCTTATGTTGCCCGCCCAATTTACCCTTCATCTTCAGCCAGTCGTTGAATAGATTGGGGCGAGCCACAACAATTTCCAAATGCTGTAACGTGATGTCATGAAAGCGTTTAGCCTCATAGTCACTGTTCAGCTCTTGCAGTCGTTTGTCCAGAATGTTGGCAAACTTTTTTAGGTCATTTGGTGCTTTGGTAAACTCAATAAGCCATTGATGACGGCATTTGGCCTTACTGTCCATGTACACAGGTGCGGCCGTGTATTCCTTGATTTCGGCCCCCGTCTGCTCGCAAGCGTAGGCCAATCCTTTCTCGGCATTGTCCATGATGAGCTCTTCACCAAAGGCATTGATGAAGTATTTGGTGCGGCCTGTGATGATGAACTTATAGGGTTGGCGGGATGTAAACTTCACCGTGTCGCCAATCATGTATCGCCATAGTCCGCATGAGGTTGAAATGAGAACCGCATAATTCTTGTCCAACTCCACGCCTTCAAGTGGCAATACCGTTGGATGCTCTGTTCCATACTCGTCCATGGGGATGAACTCGTAGAAAACGTCATAGTCGGTCATGAGCAACATCGACGCATCTCCGGGGTCGCTCTGTATGCCAAAGAATCCCTCACTGGCATTATAGGTCTCCATGTAGTGCATGTTTGGCGACGTGATGAGCTGCTCATATTGTGGGCGATAGGGCGTGAAAGCGATGCCACCATGGAAGAACACTTCCAGATTGGGCCACACTTCTTCGAGGTGTTTCTTGCCACTCAACTCCATGACGCGCACCAACACCGACAGCATCCATGACGGAACGCCTGAGAGGTTGGTGACGTTTTGGTTCAATGTCTCGTGAGCTATGCGGTCACGCTTCACCTCAAAGTCCTGCAAGAGTGCGGTTGATTTCTTGGGAACGCGCACCAAATTGACCAATGGGTTGATGTTTTCGATGAGAATGGCGCTCAAATCACCCACCAAAGAGTTGTGCAGATTATAATTAGGCGAGTGACTTCCGCCCAATATCAGTCCCTTTCCGTCAAACATCCTGCTGTCGGGATTGTTGCGTAGGTAAAGCGCCACGGTATCTTTTCCGCCTTGATAGTGAATGCGGTTGAGCCCCTCGTTGGAAACAGGAATAAACTTACTCTTGTCATTAGTCGTTCCTGATGACTTGGCGTACCATTTCACTTGCCCCGGCCAAAGCACGTTTTCTTCGCCGTGGCGCATGCGGTCGATGTCACCTTTCAGTTCTTCGTAGGTGTTAACAGGTACGTTTTTGGCAAAATCATCGTAGGTTTTGGTGCTGCCAAAGAGATGATTTCGGCCATATTCCGTGTCCTTCGCCCGTTCGAGAAGATGCTGCAGCACCTGCTGTTGTGTCAAGTCAGCTTGTTTGGCGTGTCGCTCAATCTCCTTTTGTCGTGATGAAAAGAAGTGGGCTGCTATATGTGTTAACCCCATTTTTTATTCGTGTCGTTTATCTATTTATGTGAAAGATAGTGCGAGCCGAAGGCAAAGGAAGTTTACTTACTTTGCTAAGGCGATGCCTATCTTATGTAAAAACAGTGCAGGCCGCATGCAATCAAGCTTGTTTGTAATTGCTAAGGCGATGCCTATCTTATGCAAAAACAGTGCAAGCCGAACATAGAGAAAGTTTACTTTCTATATTGAGGCGCAGCCTGTTTTATGCAAAATTAGCCTAAACTTTTGTAACACAGGCATAATTCACTAATTTTAATAAACAAGTTTGCGGGTATGTTACCTCCCAGAAAATCTCCACATACCATCGTAGAAAGCGTGTCTTGCAACGAGCAACACGATGAATCCAGTGAGCATGGCAGCTGATGAAAAGACGTATCATCAAGAAAATACAACAAATAAGCTAACTACTTCCCTCCCTTTCGGGGAGGGGATGGGGGAGGGGCCTTATTTATTATTCATCGAAAAGTAACAAGTAGGCAGGGGCTGTTCGTGTATTTTTCATTACCTTTGCAACTCGACAGAAAAGATAACTCAATGAAAATCAAAGCAATTATCTTAGATTTTGACGGCACGTTGGCCGATACACAAACCCTCATTACCAATACCATGCTCGAGGTAATCAACCGATTGGGACTTGAGCAGCGCAGTCGTGAGCAGTGCAGTAGAATGATTGGCTTGCCCTTGAAGCAAACGTTTACAGACTTGATACCTATGACTGACGAAATGGGCGACCGCTGTGTGGAAGCCTACGATCAGGTGTTTCATGAAAACAACATCCCGGGAGCCGTTCCATTGTTTCCCCATGTATTGGAAACCGTGCGTGAGTTACATTGTTTGGGGTATGTACTCACCATTGCCAGCAGTCGTTCCCGGCACTCGCTGATGGACTTTGTGGAGACGTTTGGTTTAGAAGAAATCATCACGCATGTGGTCAGTGCCAACGACGTGACGCATGCCAAGCCACATCCCGAGGCAGTCAATCAGACGCTTGAGCATTTAGGCATTCAGCCAGGTGAGGCACTTGTCGTGGGCGACACGGAGTATGATATCAAGATGGGGCAGAATGCCGGCATCCATACCTGCGGCGTGACATATGGCAATGGAACACGTTGCCAGCTGGAAGAGATTCACACCGAATTCATCATAGACGATTTCAGTCAGCTTCTCCAGGTTGTCAAAACGCTTGAGGCGTAATGCCCTGTCCAAGCTGGTAGCACCAAATATCGAGGGCTGAGGTGCGCTTGAGCATCTTTCTATCGTCCAGACAGACGCCAATGAGTTACACCCTAAGTTTTTTAGATTTGTACATATTTTTGGTGTTTTCAAAACAATCATTCTATAAAAATTCAGCCTTTTTTAGATGCTTTTTGGCACCTTGTTTCGCAATTTTTGGTCCGTTTTGATCCAATAGCATGCATTTTGCCATTCTATAACATGTAGTTTGCCCTTCAAAGTCAATGCTTTGATGTCCCAATCTGCATACTTTTTCAGCCTTAAAGCATTGCTTTTGTAGGTGCACTGATGCCCCAATAAAACGTAAGTTGTTGAAAAATAAAGATATATAAAATTCGCCTATTTGCAACCAATCACTCGTTTGGTTGCAAATATGCGAGTATTTGGCATGGTTGTCAAAATCTTTCGCATGCCAAACACCATGTTTTCATCTGTTGAGTTTTCTGTTTCTATCCGTTCAGTTTTCTATTTTCATCCATTCGATTTTCTGTTTGCATCCGTTCTGTTTTCTGCTTTCATCAGCTGTTTGATGTTGTTTGCCTTCTGCAACAGCAATTTTTTTGTCTTTGATGATATGGCTGACGGGCTGTGTGAAGCTGGTAACCGCCATTCCTTATTGCCTCAACTCCCTTTTCTGTTGATGGATGATAATGCGCTGTCGTAATCGTTCTATTGTTGGGTGTACATTTAAACAAATGGTTACTTTTTTATTCATAAATCTTTAGATATGACAAATAATATATATCTTTGCAGCCATTATAGTATGAAATCGTTATAAATCATTACAAATATATATTCATTTATTGATAAACATTTACAAAGTTTTAGTTCATTATGATTACAGTCAAGCAGCTTTTAAGTTTTTTGTTATTATCTATGTTTTCTGTTGTTACCATGGCTCAAGAGGAGGAAGAAATCTTCGTTGACAATGGCATCAAGTACGCTGTTACTTCCCCTACAACTGTAGCTGTGAAAGGTAGGGGTGAAAACAAGGCGGAAAAACTCGTTATTCCTGAAAAAGTACGAAATTATACCGTGTCTGCGATTGCAGATTGGGCGTTTTTCTTTGACAGTGACCTACAAGGAATTAGTATTCCTAAGACGGTTACGTCTATTGAGGAAAGAGCCTTCTACGGATGCCGTAACCTTTCAGAAATTCAATTACCTGAAAACTTGACTGAATTGGGCGAAGCGGTTTTCACTAACTGCCAACTACTAAAAAAGGTTCATATTCCAGCTGGTGTGACCGTATTAAAAGACAATCTTTTCATGGATTGTTCTGGGTTGACTGAAGTGACGGTTGGCCCAAATGTTACAAAAATGGGCTCAACTGTGTTCAGTGGTTGTAAGTCGCTGAAGGCATTTGAGATTCCTAAGAGTGTTACCGAAATGGGATATGGTGTATTTAGATTGTGTGAACAGCTAACAAAAATATCTTTACCCGAAGGAATCACCTCTCTGGGTGAGGGCTTCTTCGAAGGCTGTCAAAGGATCACAGAAATGGTAATACCAGAAAGTGTAACGACAATAGATAATAACGTTTTCAAAAATTGTTTTGCGTTGTCAAAGTTGACGCTTCCCAAATCTCTCACGTCAATTGGTGAGCAGGCTTTTTTGGGATGTGAGAATTTGGAAGATTTTAAAATCCCAGCTTCCGTAACCAGCATCGGTTCCTTGGCATTTTGTACCTGTCCTAAGCTAACGACCATGGAGATTCCCGAGGGTATAACGGTTATCTCGGATAATCTTTTCGCTGGATGTAGAGGACTTAAAAGCGTCAAACTGCCCAGTACTATCACGTCTATTCAAGTTGCAGCTTTTGAAAATTGTTCTGCATTGACTGACATTGTTATCCCAGAAGGAGTTACTTATATAGGTAATTACGCACTAAACGCTTGCAGCAGCATCAAAAAGTTTAGACTACCCTCCACCTTACAAGAAATAGGCTACCAGGTGTTTGGCGAAAATGAAAACATAGAAGAAATCCATGTCGCAGCCCTTCAACCGCCTGTTTGCACAATTGGACCGAACGGAGAAAAAGAGGCTGCTGAACAAGTTCTTTCCAACGCCATTCTTTATGTTCCAAAGGGGTGTAAAAAGAATTATGCCATTAGTGAAGGATGGATGGATTTCAAGAATATTAAAGAAGAGATGCTCACTGGTATTGATGGTTTGGAGGGCGCAAAGATGGTATGTACAGTCAGCGGAAAAAATATCCTGATTAGTCATTATACAGGACCACTGGACATATATTCATTAGGTGGCGAATTACTTAAGTCGATGAATGTAAAAGGGAATGCAACCATCACACTGAACTACAGTGGTGCTATATTATTGAAAGCAAAGAAACAAGTCCTCAAATTAAGCTTGTAAACCTCGAAATAAATGCCATCTAAAGTGCTTTGAAGAATGGGTGTTGGTTTGTTTTCGCATTCCGTTTGACATGATAAATTGGCTCAACCAGATATGAAACCTGTGGTGATATGTCATGTCAATGCATTGCGATAGATTATGTCAGTTTGTTGCGACAGGTCATGTCAGAGAGTTGTGATAGTTCAAGCCAGTGTGGAGAAAATTGTTTTCTCCGAACTCTCTACCTGAGCAACTTTTTTGTAAAATGTTTGGCGCATTAGAAAAAACACCGTATCTTTGCATCCGCAATTAAGCCCAGATGGCGGAATAGGTAGACGCGCTGGTCTCAAACACCAGTGGGGCAACCCATCCCGGTTCGAGCCCGGGTCTGGGTACGCATAACGGTTGATAACTCATTGGTTATCAACCGTTATTGTTTTCTAGGTTGAAACAGGGTAGCAAAAAGCGGGTCAGTCGTAAAACCCAGTTGCACCCCCTCCCTCTCATGCACATAATTTCATAACCTGAGTTCGGGATAAGAAAATGATGAAAAAAGTTGGTAATCTCGCTATATTTTTGTACCTTTATTTATGAATATCAATAAGTTACAAATATTATAGCGATGATTACCAAAGACAAAGTTACAGAGATTTTTTGTATTGCAGATGACTTCTGCAAGGAATTTGATGCAGAAATAGCAAAACTGGCTCTGCAGGAGCCTGACGGCATCAAGCATGGAAAGCGTAAATGGCGAATGAGCCGTGCGGAGATCATGACTATTCTCATCTGTTTCCACTTCAATGACTTCCGCAATTTCAAGCATTACTATCTATTTTATGTCAGGGAACACATGAGAGATTTGTTTCCCGAGCAACTCTCCTATAACCGTTTCATAGAATTGGAATCAAGAGTTGCCGTTGAGATGATGCTGTTTCTGCAAGTGTGCTGTCTGGGACGTTGTACCGGAATAAGTTTCATAGACAGCACGTCCATACCTGTGTGCCACAACAAGCGCATCCGTCGCAATAGGGTGTTCAAGGAATACGCTTCAATAGGGAAAAGCACGATGGGATGGTATTTCGGCTTCAAGCTGCACTTGACTTGCAACGAGCGTGGAGAGTTGGTCAACTTCATGTTCACCAAGGCGAATGTGGATGATAGGGACGAAAGAGAGTTTAACAGGCTCAGTGACAACCTCTTCGGTAAGTTGTTTGCTGATAAGGGGTATATATCACAAGGGCTTTTCGAAAGATTATACAATGATGGCATTAACCTTGTCACGGGACTGAGGAGTAACATGAAGAACAAGCTAATACCCTTGTATGACAAAATATTACTCAGAAAGAGATCGGTCATAGAAACCATCAATGATGAACTGAAAAACGTGGCACAGCTGGTACACTCCAGACATAGGAGCGTTTTTAATTTTGCCATAAATGCACTGTCGGCACTTGCAGCCTACTGTTTCTTTGAGAAGAAGCCGGCTATCAATGTAGATTTCTGTATAGACCGACAAGGACAGCAGCTTACACTGTTCTAAAACCAGTCAGTCATATCAGAACTCGATGGAAGTTTATTGATAACCTCTGTCTCAAGATAGAGGAGATATATTTATGGTTCTTCCGAAATTTGTAGTGATGAACCATAAGTTCTTATATTCATATAGTTACGAAGTAATAGCCTCCTCTAAAAGCCTATAAAAAGCCATTTTATAAAAACAAAAAATCATAATTCAAGCTTTTCTAAAGTCGGTGTTGCCGAACTGCTGTGCGACATCGTTAAATCCTTTTATATAAAGCTGTTATAATGGAGGTTTGTTATCTTCTACGACAACGTTGATTATATCTATCACTCCAAATTCCTGAAGAACCATGTTTATGCTCTCTTGGGGGAGCTATCGAGAACGGGACATTTTTATCCCGAACTCAGGTTTACAAGTTAATAAGTAGACTAGAAAGGGAAGAGAGATGAGGAGTTTACATCCCCATCCCCACTCTTCCACTGCACAAACTCAAAAAGTCGGTGTTTATTTTGAGTTGCTAGAAAAATATATTACTTTTGGGAACGCTAACCCATAATAACAAACTTTAAACAAAACAAAGCATTTTGAGATGTCTTCAGCTGTGCACCATGACATACAAGCACATCCTTTGATGTTTAATACGATCTATAAGCAATATTATAAACGAGCCATAACCTTTGTCAAATCGTATATCCACGACGATTTGGCAACAGAAGATATTGTATCTGAAGCCATGATTAGCGTGTGGAAAAATATTGATTTGAATCGCAAAGAGGGAATTACGGCCTATTTGTTATGTGTATTAAAAAGCCGTACACTGGATTACCTGCGCTGTAGGAAACGTGAATTGCAAATGAAAGAAGACGTAGAAGTTTGGATGAATCGCGAAGTGGAATATCAGACAGAGGCTTTGGAGAGCTGTACCACAGATGGCATTTTCGAACAAGAGATACTGGACATAGCAAAAAATACATTGGAAACACTGCCAGAGAAAACACGATTGGTATTTGAAATGAGCAGAAATGAAGGACTCACACACAGGGAAATAGCCGACAAGTTGGGTGTTTCAGAGAAAGCCGTACAATATCATATTACCAGAGCTTTAAAGGCTTTGCATAAGACTTTGCGAGACTATTTGCCCATATTCTTATTTCTCTTTGGCGCATAAATCTATTTTTTTCATTTTCTTATTAGGAGGTAACCCCCCAATTACGTATATATAATATGGAGCAAGAACTGTTATATCGCTACATGACAGGCTCTCTGACCGAAGAAGAGCGCAAAACTATAGTAGAATGGATAGGCGAAAGTCCGGCTAACAAGCAGGAGTTTATACGCCTACACAGGGTGTATGATGCTGCATTATGGAGTGAAAAAAACGACGAACATAGTGCATCCGAAGCATCACACCGAGTTAAGATGCGATACCTTTGGCGCATTGCAGCAGCCGTATTCCTATTGATGGGTACGGCTTTGACATGGTATGTCGCATCGCAACGACACGATACAAGACAACAAGCAACAGTATATTCCCCCACAGGACAGCGCACTGAAATGCTCTTGCCCGATGGTAGTAAAGTTTGGTTGAATGCCAATAGTAAACTGACTTTTGATGCAGTGATGGACGGCAAAAAACGTACAGTGGCTCTAGACGGTGAAGCCTATTTCAAAGTAGCCAAGCAAAAGGAGCGTCCGTTTGTTGTTTCCACTTCAAAGATGGATATACAAGTGCTAGGAACCGAGTTCAACGTATGTGCCTATACGAACGAGAAAGAATGGGAAACATCGTTGGTCAATGGAAAAATAGAATTGATAAACGAAGCTAAACACATTAGAACAACCTTGGCACCTAATACCACGGCAACACTTATAGGCAACACGCTGATACAGAAGACCATAGAGAATGCAGATTACTTCTTGTGGCGCGAAGGCGTATTGGCTATCAAGAACAAAGCACTTCTCGACGTGATGCACTTGCTAAACAATTACTTCGATTATAATATTATAGTAAAAAACAAGCGTATAGCCAACAAGCGGTACACAGGAAAGTTTAGAACCAAAGACGGCATAGAGCATGTACTACGAGTATTACAATTAGACAACAACTTCACCTATACCAAGAACAACGACACAAAGACCATCATTATACATTAATAATATTATCAAATACCTAAAAAGACTAGTACCTATGATTATATCCAACTAACCACCCAGCAGCCACGATGGCAAGCAATCTATCTACCAATCGGCAACGATTGACTAGGAAAAGACCTATGAGTAATTTTTTGATACCAAATTAACATGATTTCTAAATGTAATATGAAGATAAACCGACGCGTTGCATTATTGATGAAAGCCGGTGTCTTTATCTGGTTTCTAGGTACCAACCCTACATTCGCTATGCAATCTTATGCACAAGCACATAGCGTAACTATCAGGTTGAGCAACAGCAACACCAAGCAAATTTTGAAAGAGATAGAACGACAAACCGACTACCTCTTTGTATACAATGAAACTGAAATAGATCTGAACAGACGCGTAAAAGTAGATACCAAGAAACAATCTGTCAACACCGTACTCGACCAATTGTTTAATGGAACACCTATTACCTACGTGATAGAGGGAAATAATATCTTGCTCACTTCGCGCAAGACAGCAAACCAAAGAACTCAAAAGAGGAACAGCACACAACAAAATAGCAATGAAACACGGACAATACATGGAGTTGTGAGCGACGAGAAAGGTGAACCTATCATTGGAGCCAGCGTACAGGAGAATGGTACAAACCGCGCTACTGTAACCGACCTCGACGGTAGATTTAGCCTTAAAGTGGCCTACAATGCCACACTCACTGTATCATATATAGGCTATAGCAGCCAGCAAATGAAAGTGGGACAACGGAAGACTTTGGACATTATGCTGCGAGAGGACGCAAAAGTGATCGACGAACTCGTGGTTGTAGGATATGGTAAACAAAAGAAGTTGACCATGACAGGTGCCGTTGCTGCCGTTTCGGGCGATGTTTTGAACAACCGTCCTATTGGCAATATCGCACAAGGCTTGCAAGGAGTTGTCCCCAACTTGAATATTACATTTAACAGCGGACAGCCATCGGCAGGTGCCGGTATCAACATTCGTGGTAACACATCATTGAATGGTGGCTCGGCATTGGTGCTGATTGATGGTGTAGAAGGCGACATTTCTATGCTCAATCCACAGGATGTGGAGAGCGTATCTGTATTGAAAGATGCATCTTCAGCAGCCATTTACGGTGCACGCGCTGCATTCGGTGTAATGCTTATCACGACGAAACAAGGTAAAGCCAACCAAAAAGTAAAGGTAAGTTATAGCAATAACCTAGCTTGGAGTAAACCGGCTCGACTCCCCAAGATGCCAAGAGCAGACGTTTGGGCTCGCGCTTGGAACGACGCATATGATAGCGAACAGCCCGGAGATTACTATTTCACCGACCGATTCTTAGAGGCATTGGATGCTCATATTGCCGACCCGGAACATAATCCGGCAATACTTGTCGATACAGAAGGAATCCAAAGTCCCAACTATACACCTAATAAGCCGGGATGGGCTTACGTGGGTAATACTGATTGGATACACGAATTCTATAAAAACGCAGCCTTTATGCAACAGCATAACGTGAGCGTTTCGGGAGGTAACGACCGCAGCCGCTATTATCTGTCGGGGGCTTTCAAAGACCAAAACGGTATTTTCCGTTATGGTAATGATACCTACAAGCGTTATAATCTCACGTTTACATTCGATACCAAGATTAATAAAATGTTGGATATCGGTTTCTCTACCAAGTATAATTATACCCAAAGCGACGAACCATTTAAATACGGTGGCAACGGTGCAACATGGTATTACGAAGTATATAGAATGTTCCCAACCCTATCTGTTTTCTTACCTAATGGAGAGTTTGCAGGTATGTCGCTCAGTAGAGGTAACTTCAATGTAATCGGACACATGGCTAATGCAGGCCGCAGAGTTATCTCAGGCAATGATATGTGGTACACCGGTCGTTTCGATTTGCATCCATTGAAAGGGCTATCTATCAAGGGTAATTACTCTATCAATAAATACTTTAGTCGCACTAAAGAACATAGAAAGACCGTATATCAGACGATGCCCGAAGGTGCAGAGTCTTTAAAGGCAGAATCTCCTAACCATGTAGCCAATGGAAATCGCGAGCAAACCTACCAAGCATTAAATATTTGGGCAGAGTACGATTGGAATCTGAACAAGCAAAACCACTTCAAAATCATGGGTGGTTACAACCAAGAAGGTAAAGATTATAAAGGTTTCTCATTGAAGATGACCGACTTGTTCGATAACTCTACACCAATATCTCATCTTGCCATCAACTACGCAAGCAACTGGGAAACTGATACTAGATGGCGTGTTCAAGGTTTATTCTATCGTTTCAACTACGAATATGCTGATAAATACTTGGTACAATTAGATGGTCGTTACGACGGTTCGTCTAAGTTTAGAAAAGGTAAACGCCACGTATTTGTACCATCCGGCTCTTTAGGATGGCGCATCTCTGAAGAAAAATTCTTTGCTCCGCTACGCAAAGTTGTTGACAACTTGAAGCTAAGAGGTTCTATTGGTGTACTTGGCAACCAAGCTATCAGCTCATACTTCTCATACATCGCCAGCCTAAATGGTGGTGCCATGAGCAACTACATGATGAACGGCGACCCATTGACATATCTGTCTGCACCTTCAGTACCTAACAATGTGACATGGGAAAAGGTCATCAGTAAGAATATAGGTGTCGACTGGGCATTATTCAACCAGCGTTTGACAGGTCAGTTCGACTACTATGTTCGCGACACGAAAGACATGATTCGCTCCGTCACCCTGCCTGCTGTATTGGGTACCAGTGGCGGTCAAGAGAACATAGCCGACCTACGTACCAAAGGATGGGAAATAGAATTGGCATGGCGAGACAAGATTAATAACGTATTTAACAGTCCGTTGGGCTATTCTATCTCTGTAGGCCTATCCGATTATCAAGCTGAGATTACAAAGTTTGATAATCCTACCGGCTCGCTATCTATGTACTACAAAGGTTATAAGATGGGCGACTATTGGGGATATGTAACCGATGGATATGTGCGAGATGAGCATGAAGGCGCTCGCATGAACTATGTTCAGAAGTTTATCTATCACACTTGGAAGCCGGGAGACGTTCGCTATCGCGACTTAAATAACGATGGAGTCATCGATATTGGTAAGAATACGCTAGCTGAACCGGGCGACCGTACCATCATCGGTAACAATACACCACGCTATCGTTACAATGTTCAGGCAACTCTAAACTGGAAAGGTTTCGACTTCTGGATTATGTTTGATGGTTTAGGTAAACGCGATGTTTGGACAGAGAGTGACCTGTTCTGGGGATTCCCACGCGGTATCTACAATGGTAATATCACACAGTACCATATTGATAACACATGGAGTCCGGAGAATCCTGATGCTTATTATCCAAGGAAATCGCTGAACAGCAGAAACACACAACGCCAATCTAAATACTTGTTGAATGCTGCTTATCTGCGACTGAAAGGCTTATCAATAGGCTATACCTTCCCTAAACAATTGATTTCTCGCTTGCATTTAGACCAACTGAAAGTCTACATCAGCGGTAATAACCTTTGGGAGAAGACATATATGCCACCTTTCATGACTCCCGACATCGTAGAGAGTTTGATTCGAAATGGAGCTAATTCGGGAAAAGAATATGCATTTATGCGTCAATTCTCGTTTGGTGTTAACGTTTCATTCTAATCATTTTAAATACTAGATAACAATGAAAAGATACCATATATTATTAACAGCATGTACCGGTTTACTGCTTGCAAGCTGTAATTATCTAGACGTTGAACCGGGCGATACCATTACTGAAGACCGCTTTTGGACCACAGCTAATGGTGTCGCATTGGAACAATACTGTCATACATACTACCCCCGACTGATAGTAGGACATGGAGATCCACGTTCATACAGTACCTCTCCAATGTTCGGGGGCGATATACAGAGCGATAATATCTTAGGAACCGGTGCCAATCAGATAGCATTTGGTAAGAATGTGAAGACTCAAAGCGACGGTGCTTGGAACTGGAGTACCATACGAGGATGCAACGCTTTCTTGGCAAACTACAAGAAAACACCGGCCAATGCCATTGAGCAAAAGCACTATGCAGGTGAGATTTACTTCTTCAAAGCATGGGACTATTTCAATAAGATGAAGCGTTTTGGCGATGTGCCATGGTATGATAAGGTGCTGGACAAGAAAGATCCCGGCTTGTATAAGAAGAGAGATTCACGCACTTTAGTTACCGATTCCATTATCATGTGCTTGGATAGAGCCATCGAATACCTCCCAATGCTTACAGATGTAAGCAAGGTGAGCAAGGATGCTGCCCTCATGCTGAAGGCTAGAGTATGTCTCTACGAGGGAACTTGGCGCAGATATCGTAAGATGGAAGGTGATGAGAAATTGCTGAAAATGGCTTACGATGCAGCCGGCGAACTGATGAGACCGGAATATAAGCACTCTTTATATTCAGAAGGTGGGCCCGATATGTGCTACTTCAATCTGTTTATCCAAGATAATTATAAGGGTAATCCGGAGATTATCTTAGCACGCGAATACGACCCAACAGTGAATATGGGACACATGATATCTCGTTCCCATCCATTAAGCGATATGGGTATGAGCCGCGATTGTTACGAGGAATATCTCTGTTCTAAGACAGGTAAGCCTATTTCTATTTGTGGTTGTCACAACCCAAAGATGGGATATTTGGCAGAAATGACCAATCGTGACGGTCGATTAATGCAGACAATCTGTGTTCCAGACGCCGATAGCAAGCACGCACAATATCTATATAGGGAAGATGGTGGCAAGAAAAAGGGTGGAGTTCCCAATATTTTCAGCCTATTAAATGCTACCGATGCCCATCCGTTCTATGGTACATCGGCAACCGGTTATTGCATTAGCAAGTACTATAAAGAATCCGAATGGGAAGGAACCGAGCATTTCAAGGGTTCTATCGATGCTCCCGTAATGCGCTATGCCGAAGTTTTGTTGATACGAGCAGAGGCAGGTGCCGAACTAGGATTAGACCCTGAATTGGATAAGACTATCAATGCATTGCGCCAAAGAGTAGGCTTTGCCCATAAATTAACCGAGGATCCGACAGAAGATCCCGACCTTGTTGCTAAGTATCCTGACATCGTTGGAGCCAACAAGAACTTGATTCGAGAGATTCGACGCGAACGCAGAATAGAGTTATTTGCCGAGAATGCCCGATGGGACGACCTGTGTCGCTGGCATGCTGCCGTCAACTTGTTGAACCGAGAGCGTCGTGGTATGCCAATGGACCCCAAGTTCTATACAGCGAAAGAGATACAGATGATTAAAGAGAAAGTAGGATTCGACGCCGACGGATTCATCACTCCGTATGCTATTCGAGTTAGCTACAAGCCTACTTTCACTGAGAAGAATTACCTGTATAACATTCCTATCAATGAAGCATCGTTGAATCCGAACCTTCTACCCGACAATCCGGGATGGTAAGAGTGAAGATATAAAAGACGTAACATTGACAGATTTTAAAACTAAAAGTAATGAAATCAACAATATTATATTCAATATTGAGCAGCATGGCACTGTTCACGGTGGGCTGTTCAAGTTCATCAGACGATACCAATACGGCTCTTCCACATAAAGGTGCGAAGACTGTGCTCATGCAGAACGTTGCAGACAACCTACCGGAATTGCAAAGTGTAGAGAAAGACTCTATGTGGAGCGTGACCGACGGTGTCAGCGTAACCGAGGTAAAAATGGTATTCCGCACATACAACACGCACATGTTGATTGCCGAAATAGACTTAACCAAGGGCGTAACGTTAACCCCAAGCTGTGCTGACAACGCAGAATTGCCTACCAAACTACAACCATTGACCGAACAAATGCAGGCATTAGAAAAAGCCGGCAAGCCGGTATATGCAGGTATCAATGGTGATTTCTTCGGCAAGGGCAAAGACGGTTACCAATCCATGAATGTATTCGTGAAAGACGGAAAAGTCATCAAAGACACGTATACCGCAGGCAATGAAGGTATGATTATCAAACTGAAGAACGGTGATATACGCATTGTTCACCCACGCTTCTTCAAGAGTTATTCTGCCGATATACAAGAAGCTGTTGGTGGTTTCCATGCTTTGATAACCGATGGTGAACCGAACGAGTTGCTGGCCGTGAACGACTTGACGATGAAATTCGATGCACGCACATTCGTAGGCCTATCACAAGACAACAAGAAGTGTTATCTCTTTGTAGTCGATGGAGGGCAGGACGACTTCTCTAAAGGCATGCGTGTAGAAGACGCCATCAGCATTTGTAAATTTGTGGGATGCCATAATGCTGTAAATTTAGATGGCGGAGCATCATCTACCTTTGCCACTAAAGACAGCAAAGGCACCATCAATGTGTTGAACAAAACATCCAACGGCGAACAACAACCGGTATTTAATGGTTTAGTAGTCATTAAGAAAGGATAAGCTATGAAGAACTATAGATTAATACAAACAATGCTATTGGGTGCAATGACATGCTTCTATGTCTTTACATCCTGCAGCGAGAAGTATGATATACAGCGAGTAGAGCCCAGTCTCGACGTACAAGAGAGCGTCACGACCGAACCTCAGAGCGAACGTCTAGTGATGCCGTTGAAGTCGTCCTACCCTTGGTTTGCCGAGGCTTCTGATGGATGGATTAGCCTGACTCGCTATCGCGGACAGGCTCTGAAAGCCGACTCTATCGTCTTCTCTTGCGAAGAGAATCCCACCATGGATGACCGCGAAGGATATATCGAAGTACGCCTGATGGACCAATACAGCCAGCGTATCAAGGTCGTCCAGCGTGGACGAGGCACACTCATCACCCTTCCACAGAGCCTTGTCTACTTCAACAAACAAGGCGGAGAGGTGCTTGTCGAGGTGCAGACTCATCTGGACTGGCAGCCCGAAGTGGGTTCGAAAGATGGCTTTACCTTTACCAAAGCCGACAAGACCCACCTGCAGGTGGTGGCAACAGCTAATCCAACGGGTAAAGACCGTACCTCGGAAGTCGTCATATATGACAAGGACAAGAAGAAGTCGGCCAAGCTTTCCATCATCCAGAAACCTACCGACAAGATACTGTTCATCCCGTTCGAGGCTGCACAGAAGGATCTTGTCATCAAGAAAGGCGAATACTCCTTGGACATTCCGGTAACTCTCAACGTAGAATACGACGCCCTCTCCAGTGCTAAGTGGATTAAGATCAAGTCGGCTCCTCCTGCAGATGGCAAGTCCGTACAGAATGTATTGGTATCTACCGAAGTAGAGACCAACACTACCGGACAGGAACGCAACGGCTACATAGTCATCAAGAACAAGGGCAGTAAGACCGAGGCCTCCGACACCATCTTTATCACTCAGCGCGGCGTTGGGCAGATTATCTACGTCAAGCCGGGCGGTAATGGCGACGGAACTTCATGGGAACGTGCCTTTGGAAGCATCCACGATGCCATGGGCACAGCCTCCAACAATGGCGACATGGAGATATGGGTGGCATCAGGAACATATCAGTTCAAGGCCAGTCTGACATGGAAACACGTCAACGTCTACGGTGGTTTCAAGGGGACGGAGAACAAGCTGCATCTTCGCGACCTCAAGAATAAGCCGGTATTTGTCGGCGGTGAGCGCAAATTCATGGCCGCATGGAACAATACGGGAGCCATGGTCTGGATGGACGGTATCGTCTTTGCCGACTGCGACAACTATGGTAACACCGACACCGGATGCTTTGAAATCTACATGAACCACGGATTCCGTAACTGTGAATTCCGCAACTTGCGTCATGGCAGACAGATATTCTACATGCAAAAGTGCAAGATGGTGAACTGCTACCTGCACGATCTGCACTCCAAGAACTACATCGTACGCGGAGACGGCACTAACTTCTACAACTGCACACTGGTTAGCTCTATGTCTGACGGTTGGAATACCAACTACGTAAGTGGTGGCTGCAAGTGGTTCAACTCGGTCATCTGGGCTATCAAGAGAACTGCCGGAACCGGCTACCGTGCATTCGTTGCCGGGCAAGCTACAATGACTAACTGTGCCGTACACAGCGGAATCAAGGAGAAGAACATCAATTTCATCGACTGCTTCGAACTCAATCTGAATAACGATGCCGACAATGGTCCTAAGTTTGTCAACCCCGTTGCCAATGGAGACTATCGCCTCAAAGCCGGCTCTAAGTGCATCGACGCAGGTAAGAAGGTCGATATACAGTTGCCATACGATATTATGGGCAATCCACGTGTCGTAGGTTCATCTATCGACATGGGTGCATTCGAGTACGACGGAAAGTAATATATACCAACAATGAGGTGACAGCCATCGCAGTTGTCACCTCATCATACCAAATCAATCAACATGAAAAAGATTAAAACACATAATCCACTATTAAGTTTAATAGCGATTATCATCCTTAGTTGTAGCTGCGGTTGCAGCAAAGACTCTGCTATCGACACCCCGAAAAAGGCCGAGTTTGTTATGCCGGAGAAAGCCATTGTCATCACCAATCAGGCCGATGCATCGATTGTCATTGCCGATGTAGATGCTAAAAAGGTGGTATGGAAATGGACAGCGACCATCGGAAAAGTAAACGAAGAACGCCGTAAATGGTTCTCGAATCCTAGCGATGTGAAACCGGTTTACAACAACACATGCATCTTGATGGCTGCATCGGGTGGCGGTGTAGCACTCATTCGCATTGCCGACAAGAAGACTTTGTTCTATGGTTATGCCGGAGTAAACCCCCACTCTGCCGAACTATTACCCGATGGTAATATCGTTACGGCCTCATCTACCGATGGAATCCTTGCTACATTCCGCACCGACACCATCAAAGGATTTGGAACCATGGTGGCTAAGTACGACCTACCGGCTGCCCACAATGTGTATTGGGACAAGAAACGAAATAAACTATATTCCGCAGCCCACACTATGCACATCTTTGATTACAATGGAGATAAAGAGAAACCGTTGTTGAAAAACCATGTGACGCAAGACATTGACTCACCCGACGGCAAATTGATTGGTATTCACGAGCTATTCCCCATCGAAGGCGAAGAAGACATGTTGTGGTTAGCAACAAACCAGAAAGTATGGAAATACAATCTGCGCGATAACTCAGTAAAGGAGTTCTCCAACTTCTATGCCATCAAGAGTGTATCGAATTCCAGCCATGGTATCATCATGTTGTGTCCTAAAGAAGAGTGGTGGGCCGACGATCTTATCGACGAAACCGGTAAAACCATCTTCCGTTCGTACGGCTTTAAAATATACAAAGCCCGTTGGATAGGAAAGTAAAGATATAAAGAAAGCGCATCGTTTAACCCACGATGCGTTTATTTTGG
>NZ_AWXC01000006.1 GCF_000479005.1 Prevotella sp. BV3P1
TTTCTTACAGGGAAATTCATTTTTTCCTGTGCAGTGCATACACCTTTATAATATAAGGAATGTAGTTGTGAACTATGATGTAAAGGCAGCAATTCTCTCTGAATTTAGAATGGTTTGGCTGCAAATTTAAGAAAAGATTTCGGATTAAGAAAAGAAACGCAAGATATTTTGCTTTTTAGTCGTAGAGTCAACCAGCAAGTGCAAAATTACAAAACGTGTTTGAAGAATTCTCGTTTTGGTGTAGAAAAGTTTAATTTTTCTCTCGGTCTTTCGTTCAGTTTCTTTTGTCTCGACATAATTCTCTTGTCTGTATAATGTTCAAACGAATCCTTTTTCGGTATATATTGTCTGATCAGCTTATTTGTATTCTCAATCGCTCCCTTTTGCCATGAGCAATATGGATCAGCGAAGTACACTGGCACGCCTAAAAACTTGGTAATGTCCTTATGTGCCGCAAATTCAGGTCCATTGTCTGTTGTAATGGTCTTCAGGCAGTCCTTGTATAGCAGCAGCAGTTTCCTGACCACCTTTGCCAGAGGCTTTGACTGCTTTCCAAATGGCAGTTTCTGCATAAGCAGCATATTGGTGGATTTCTCCACCAGTGTGAGTATGGCATGCTGATCAGGGTCTACGATCAAGTCCATCTCAAAATCTCCGAATCTCTTCCCGTCAACTTCCTTACTTCTTTCATGGATACTCAACCTGTCTTTAATTGGAAGATGTCTGCTCTTGGGACGATGTCTGTATTTCATCTTATGCCTTGTGTGCTTGGCAAGTTCCCCTGTTGTGTCATTGTGGATGATGTTGTAGATGGACTGGTGGGACACCTTTATCCCCTCATTCTTGCGCAGATATCCTGATATTTGTCTTGGAGACCATTGGTCGTTGATAATATATTCCTTGATTCTCCAGACCAATTCGTCGGAGAGTTTGGAGTTCTTTACTGTTCTCTCTCTGCGCTGCATAGCCATGTCGTGCGCCTTTGTCCAGATATACTTTCCCGATGGCGTGCTGTTTCTCTCAAGCTCACGACTGATCGTAGCCTCACTCGTGCCCACAATGCGGGCAATTTCTTTTCTCGCTGTTTTCTTTTGGAGTAAGGCGAAAATTTGCGACCTTTGCTCCGAGGTTAATTGATGATACATATACAATACAAAGTTAATTAATCTTTGGGAGACTGCGGTCTCCCTTTTTTTATTTGTATTGCTGGTTGTTTTTTTTCCTCGCCGAGAGATGCAGACAACCTCTCGCTACGCTTCGAGAACGTCTGCATCTCTCGGCGAGGACTACTCTTTTATTGCACTTCGATTTTTAATCTGCATAGTCATCATTTTGATGAAAAACAAGTGTAAATCATTTGGAGTTTCTTGCCTCGTGTAGTGTACTGAATAAGTTGACACCTTTAAAATCAAAAGGAGTAAAAATTTATGTCTCATTACAATGAATCAGAAAAAATTCTGTTATTACATCAGTATGTAAGAAGTGGCTTAACCTTGCGCGACTTCTCTTCTCGTCATGGTATCCCTTTAAGCACTTTCCATCGTATTTATACAGAATATGGCTCACCCGACGTCTCATCACTCGCAGATCTTATGAAAAAAGAAGATATCCCCGATACGCTCGAAGCACTTCAAGCGCAGCTATTACGTGAGCGCAAGGCTCATGCAAAAGAGATCAAACGTCTTGAGAAAGAACTGGCCGTTGAAAAACTTTATGGTTTGGCCAACAAGACGATGATCGACCTTGCCGAGAAGAAATACAACATCCGCATACGAAAAAACTCCGATGCCAAGTAATCAAGACCTTGTCGCAGGGAGAAGAAAAACAGGCTCCGGTAAGCCATCCTGTCAGCTTACCCTGCGGTTATCTTGGCATAAGCAGACAAGGATATTACCGCCATGTTGCAATGCCTTTGAACGCCTTGTTGGCATAGCGTCTAAGATTGTGGCATACAGGAATCATTGTTGAGTCAACAAATGTAATACCTGTACATCTTCCAAATGCACGCAGATTAAGAAAGAACATAAGAGGGAAAAACACCCTACTTTCAAGTTCAACAAAACGGTTGTAAGAGACAGCGTCAGGGAAGTACGACTTAAAAGTCCCCTTGATGAAGAACAGGTAATAGTGCTTGAAATTACGAAATGTTCCGAAATGGAAATACAATAAAATAGTCATGCTTTCGCTGTCGGACAAGGAAGCCTTCCGCCTTCTACGCTTCGTGGTATCGTCACCTAAAAGCAGTTTCCCGCCATTTTCAGCTTCAAAATGTTTGCAAAAATCATCTATAACACAGAATAATTCAGTAATTTTGTAATCGGTAGTCTGCATAAGTATATTTGTAACTATTTGATTATTAACTATAAAGGTACAAAATATTTATGAGACTACCTTGTTCTTTTTTACTTTTTTGCGTTTTCTTATCCCGAACTGAGGTAACGTAATCATCCTATATTTGGAAAAGGTGGGGAAACCCTTCATGTGCACGATAAAATGTCAAGAAAAGCAACCGGAATTTAACACATCTGGATGCGGTGTTCCAGCATAAGCCACAGCTCAAGAAGACCCGAAAACAATGCTTCAGTTGCCAAATGCCATGACCTTGGCAAGCAACAAGGATGGATTTACAGACCAAAAGCATAGAGGTGAGGAGCCAAAAGACAAGCTGTAACGATGGAAAACGAACGCAAACAGACTGCAAAATGAGTGCCTTGGAAAGGGCGGACAATACCGTATTGATGCCAACGTATTGATTATCAAAAAATGACGGATTCCTCTCAAAACGGCGATATTTCAGGGAAATACCAGACTTGGTTTGGAACAAAGCAAGCACAGGAAGCCGGATGTCAAGAATCTTCAAATAAGTTTGCCTTTCGGAAAGGGAAGCATGGAGATTGTCTGAGGGCGAACCGCGCAGACCAGCACAGGCAGGCGGCACCAAAACGGCAACGACACTGGCCTGACTGTACGGCACGGCGAACAAAAATCCCGATGCTTGCGGAGGCACCGGGAATCTCTGTATAGAATATATGCTGATATTTACTCTGCGCTGGTGTCGTCGTTGAAAGTGGCCACACGATTGAAGTCGTATTCTTTGAACAGCTTGTCTGTCACACCCATACCAACAACTGTCAAGCGGTTAGGAGCAATCTTATACTTGTTTACGAGCAAGTTCTTAACGTTCTTAGCACGATTCTCTGACAGACGTTGGTTCAACTCTGCAGGACCTTCCGGTGAAGCATAACCCTTGATGGTAATCTTCGCATTCTTATGATTCTTCATGTAGTTGGCAATCATCTCAACGTTTGGCATCTGAGAACGGTCTACAACGCTCTGACCAACACGGAAGAGAACCGTAGGTTGCAGGTTGGTTGCCGTGGCTGGCTTCACATATACCGGCTTCTTGTTTTTGCACTCATTCAGGGCTTTCTGAAGATCAGAAATCTGACGATCCTTGTTAGAAAGTTGAGCATCTTTACCATTCAAGTCGCTGCGAAGGCTGTTGATTTGTGCGTTCAAGCCATCAATCTCTGCCTGATCGCGAAGCTGTGCGATGGTGAAGTTGTTGGTACCGTTAGAGTTTTTGAACTTGTAAACGAAACCAGCGTTCAACTGTACCGCTGACTTGTTGATGTTGTACTCAATGGGTTGTGTACCATCGCCGTTCAAAGCCCATACAATAGCTGGTTCTACATAGAACTGCCATGCCTTCTCTATGCCCAAGTTGAAAACGAAATCAACGGCAGCCTTGGAAATCAGGTTGTCGTGATTCATCTTCTTGTAAGCGTCAGTGTTACCAAACAAGTGGCCCCAACCGAATCCATACAAACCAACCAACTCGAACGAACGAGGCTCACCAGTATATCCACCGAACCAATTACTGAGGTTTATAGTACCCAACAAGCTGGTGTTGAGCGCGCGTACAGCCGTGCCAGTTGATGCGAGAGGCTTGTTAGAGAAGTAAGCATTGCTCTCTGCAGCCATACCAAAAACTGGAGTAAAATTGCGACCAATGCGAAGACCTGCATTGGGATTCAAGTTCTTCATCCAACTATTTCCCGTTGTTTTGGTTGCAACTCCACCATTAATACCAATATAAAAGTTGTCAAATGTCTTGCTTTCTGTTACAGTTTGTGCTGAAACAGATGCTGCCATGGCAGCTGCAGTAATAAGTAATCCTAATTTTTTCATTTACCTTAAATTTAATCAATTATAATGTTTTTGTTTCCTATTTGTACAGACAAAGTAAGAAAAAAAAACGATAACCTCCAAAGAAATGCGAATAATTTTGACATTTTATAGCATATACTTGACTTATATTTAGAAATAGTATTCATTTTTTTACATTTCCAATCTAATAATATGGTGCTAAAATGGCAAATGTATCGAAGTTGAAGAAGTAAAAAGAGCTGACCGTAATCACTACGACCAGCTCTGAAAAAAAATTAGAGAGTTATAAAAATCAAGTTATCTTTGTTTAGTAATGAGTTTCATTCCAATGTCAACAGCCTGCATGTTGAGTGGAATCATGTGATGATGCCGCTCGGGCAAGGACTTGTAGAGAGCCTTCTGCAACCCATCTGTACTAACCACGGGACATACCTTAAGAAGTCCACCCAGTACAATCATGTTGAACACTTTGGCGTTCTTCATCTCGGCAGCCTGCTCCACAGCATCGATACGATAAACCTGTATATCCGTCCTTGATGGTGGACTGACGATGCCATTACCATCGTATATCAAGATGCCACCTGGCTTTATCTTCGGTTGAAACTTGTCTAACGAAGGCTGGTTGAGCACAATTGCTACGTCATATTTACTTAAGATGGGCGACGAAATGCGCTCGTCGCTCACAATGACCGTCACATTGGCCGTTCCACCACGTTGCTCTGGGCCGTAAGCAGGCATCCATGTCACCTCTTTTCCTTCCATCAAGCCCGAATAAGCCAGGATCTTACCCATAGAAAGTACGCCCTGTCCACCAAAGCCCGATATGATAATTTCTTTCTTCATACGTTGTTTCCTCCTGTTTGGTTATAGGCCTGTATTGTCTTTCAGGTCGCCCTTTGGATATTTATCAAACATGTTTTCGCGCATCCACTCATTGGCTTTGACGGGTGAAACCTTCCATCCGCTGTTGCATGTGCTAACCATTTCAACAAGCGATGACCCTTTTCCCTCCATCGAAGCAGTGAAAGCTTTCTTGATAGCCTTCTTCGCTTGGCGGATGGAAGCCACGGTATCCACACTTTGTCGTGTGACATAGCAGGTTCCTTCCAACTTGGAAGCCAACTCAGTTATGTTGAGTGGATAGCCATGTAGCTTGGGATCGCGGCCATAAGGACACGTGCTGGTCTTCTGACCCAAAAGCGTTGTCGGTGCCATTTGCCCACCAGTCATGCCATAAATGGCGTTGTTGATAAATATCATGACGATGTTTTCACCTCTATTTAATGCATGAATCGTCTCGGCTGTTCCTATACATGCCAGGTCACCATCACCCTGATAGGTGAAAACCAAGCGGTCGGGCCACAGCCGTTTAACAGCCGTTGCCAACGCAGGAGCACGTCCATGTGGTGCTTCTTGCCAGTCTATGTCCAGATAACGATAAGCGAAAACCGCACAACCCACAGGACATACGCCGACAGTCTTTTCCTCCATCTGCATTTCTGCAATGACTTCGGCCACCAATTTATGCACGACACCGTGTGAACAACCAGGACAATAGTGCATGGTTGCATCGTTCATCAGTTCCGGTTTGGCATAAACCAGGTTCTCGGGAGATATGATATCACTATTCATTCTACAGTTCCTCCTTCAATGCTTTGACGATCTCTTCAGGTTCAGGGACGATACCTCCAAGACGTCCGAAATGTTCTACTTTGACAATGTTGTTAATGGCTAACCGCACATCCTGCACCATCTGTCCTGCATTAATCTCTGCTACCAGCACACCTTTTTTGCCTTGAGCAGCCTCTGCGAGTTCCTTTTGAGGGAATGGCCACAAGGTTATCGGGCGGAACAGGCCAACCTTCAATCCTTCTTCACGTGCCAATTCAAGTGCTTTTTCGGCTATTCGAGCCGCACTACCAAAGGCTACGATGATATAATCGGCATCTTCCATCTGCTGTGTTTCATACCTTACCTCGTTCTCCTGAATGGTGTTGTACTTCTCTTGGAGATGTAAATTACGCTCTTCCATCACTTCTGATTTGAGTTCCAACGAAGTAATGATGTTCGGTTTGCGATTCTTTGTCCGCCCAACCGTAGCCCATGGGCATTCTTTTTTAATCTCCTCCTCGGTACGACGGGGCTTGAATGGAGGTAGAACTACCTTTTCCATCATCTGTCCTATCACGCCATCACTCAGAATCATGGCTGGGTTGCGATACTTGAACGCCAACTCGAAAGCCAAATCAACAAAGTCTGCCATCTCCTGAACAGAGTTAGGAGCCAACACGATGACCTGATAATCACCGTTTCCACCACCTCTTGTTGCTTGAAAATAATCACTCTGCGAAGGCTGAATGGTTCCCAATCCAGGACCACCGCGTTGCACATTGACAAACACACCCGGCAGTTCGGCGCCCGCCATGTAAGAGATACCCTCCTGCATCAATGCAATTCCTGGTGACGAAGAGCTCGTCAACACGCGTTTTCCGGCACCTGCGCCACCATAAACCATATTGATAGACGCCACCTCACTCTCGGCTTGCAGCACTACCATCCCTGTGGTTTCCCACGGTTTGAGCAATGCCAGCGTCTCAATAATCTCACTCTGGGGAGTAATGGGATAGCCGAAATAGCCATCAGTGCCACAGCGAATCGCTGCGTTGGCAATAGCTTCGTTCCCTTTCATCAACATTATTTCTTGTTCTGCTGCCATCTTGTTACGCCTCCACTCGTTTTCTATAAACGGTTATACATCCATCCGGACAAACGATGCCACATGCCGCACAACCCACACAATCGTCTGGATTCACGGCCTGCGCATATCTGTATCCGTGCGTGTTCACTTGTTTCTGAGCCAATTCGATCACCTTTTGCGGACATGCCACCACGCAGAGTGAACATCCTTTACAGCGATCGGTATTCACGACTATGGCTCCTTTCATCTTGCTCATTGTATAATGTTTTAGTTGTTTAAGGATTGTATGCATCCTTATTGTAAAAGCCCAGAATGTCTTCTACCATTTGTTTGGCTGCCACGGCGGGCGACTGAGGGTCCAACTCGATGGCCTCCAGATAGCAATTCAGTGCCATCTGCCAGTTTTCCTGCTGCCGATAGCGGTTGCCTTGTTGATAGAATTCTTCTGCTGTCATTTGTAATATTCCTTTTTTGCCGCCGCCAACGTATTCTTCATCAGCGAACATATCGTCATGGGCCCTACCCCACCAGGTACTGGTGTGATGTAACTGCACTTTGGCGACACCTCATCAAACTTCACATCTCCATTAAGTCGGAATCCACTCTTACGCGAAGCGTCTGGCACGCGCGTGGTTCCCACGTCAATCACTACGGCCCCCTCTTTCACCATGTCAGCCCGAACAAAGTCAGGTTTGCCAACGGCTGCGATGATGATGTCGGCCTGCCGACACTCATCTTTCAAGGTCTTAGAACTGGTGTGGCAAATCGTCACCGTGGCATCGCCATACTGCTTTTGCATCATAAGCTGTGCCATGGGCTTGCCAACGATGTTGCTTCGCCCCAGAATAACGCATTTTTTCCCAGTCATCTCAATGTCGTAATATTGCAACAGGGTGAGGATTCCCAATGGTGTAGCCGAGATGAAGCAAGGAAGCCCTATTGCCATGCGACCCACGTTGATGGGATGAAATCCATCTACGTCTTTTTTGTAGTCGATAGCCATAATGATTTTCTGTTCATCGATGTGCTCAGGCAGTGGCAACTGCACGATAAAACCATCTACATCCTCGTCTTTGTTCAGCTTGTCTACGCACTGTAAGAGTTCTTCTTCGGTGACATCGTCCTCGAATCGAATTAAAGTTGATTTGAATCCGCATTGTTCACAAGCCTTCACCTTGTTCTTAACATACGTTTCACTGCCACCATCGTGACCCACCAATACAGCCGCCAAATGAGGTTGCTTGCCGCCCCGGGCGACCATTGTTTTCACTTCTTCGGCTATTTCTGCCTTGATGGCTGCGGCCGTAGCCTTACCGTCTATGAGTTGCATTTCGTTTTCTTCCTCCTTATCTAAAAACTCGTTAGCGCATCTTTGGCATTCCTTTCATGCGGCTCATCATGCCTGCCATGCGGTTGCCAGTGACCATCTTCATCATCTTTCGCGTCTGGTCAAACTGTTTGATCAATCGATTCACCTCCTGAATGTCCGTTCCACTACCTTTGGCAATGCGCTGACGGCGTGAAGAATTCAATATTTCAGGATTCGTGCGCTCTTTCGGTGTCATGCTCTTGATGATGGCCTCGATGCCTTTGAACGAGTCGTTGTCGATGTCAACGTCCTTGATAGCCTTGCCAACACCCGGTATCATGGCAGCCAAGTCCTTGATGTTACCCATCTTCTTGATTTGCTCTATCTGGTTGAGAAAGTCGTTGAAATCGAACTTGTTCTTTTGAATTTTCTTTTGCAGACGCTTGGCTTCTTCCTCATCAAACTGTTCCTGGGCACGCTCTACCAAAGAAACGATGTCGCCCATGCCTAATATTCGGTCGGCCATACGCGAAGGATGGAACACGTCGATGGCTTCCATCTTCTCGCCTGTACCCACAAATTTAATAGGTTTGGTCACCACCGTGCGAATGGAAAGCGCGGCACCGCCACGGGTATCGCCATCCAATTTAGTGAGTACAACGCCGTTGAAGTCAAGTCGGTCATTAAATTCTTTTGCGGTATTCACGGCATCCTGTCCCGTCATCGCATCAACAACGAACAGGGTTTCGTCAGGATGAACGGCGTCTTTGAGGCGTGCTATCTCATCCATCATTTCCTCATCAACCGCCAAACGACCCGCCGTATCGATGATTACCACATCATTGCCTTTGGCTTTGGCTTGCTGAATGGCTTGTTTGGCAATGGCAACCACGTCCTTGTTGTCGGGTTCACTATATACCTCAACACCCACTTGGCCACCAACAACCTTCAGCTGTTCGATGGCAGCGGGACGGTACACGTCGCAAGCAACCAGCAAAGGATTTTTCCGTTGCTTGCTCTTGAGCAGATTGGCCAGCTTTCCTGAGAACGTAGTCTTACCCGAACCCTGCAAACCCGACATCAGAATGATGGCCGGTTTGGATTCCAACTGTAGTCCCACTGCCTCACCACCCATGAGTTCTGCCAGCTCATCGTGTACAATCTTCACCATCAACTGACCCGGTTTCACGGCTGTGAGCACGTTCATGCCCATGGCCTTCTCCTTAACCTGGTCGGTGAAGCTCTTGGCCACCTTGTAGTTAACGTCAGCATCCAACAATGCACGTCGTACGTCTTTCAGCGTTTCGGCAACGTTAATCTCGGTAATCTTTCCTTCACCTTTTAGTATTTTAAAGGATTTTTCTAATCTATCACTTAAATTCTCGAACATTGTTTTATGTTGTTTCTATATCATTATTTTCTTGTTTGCCTCTATCGTTGAAACCAATCCCCGCTGCGATGTGGAAAAGAACCATACAATAACGCAGCGAATGATATGTGAGGCGTATTCATAAGTATGTTGGGGAGATGATAACTTGCTGGTACAGCCAATAACCTAACTGATGTCAGCCGTGGCGTAAACGCTGCCTGCAATCACACTACACCCCTCTTGCAAAAGTAATATATTTTTTCGATTCTCCAAGTGATTTAGCTTAAATTATCAAGGAAAAATTGTCCTTTTGCACAAATTATATATCGTGTGCAAGTCGGTATGCTTTTCCTGCTTCAAACAGCACTCATAAGGCTTGGTTTTTAATAACATAGAGTTTGACCTCTAAAGTCATAGAGTTTGACGCCCAATAGCATAGAGTTTGGCACCCAATAGCATAGAGTTTAGACGAATGAATCAAATAGTTGATTATCAATACAATACGGATTCTTAAATTTTCTCACCTACCTATCAGTGGCCAGGTTGTACACCCACGGTCACAGATATGAGAAAAAGAAAGCCGGTTCCATGACCCATGCACGGAACCGGCTGATGTTTGTCTTCGTTGACAGCGAATACTATCTTCTTCTTGTTCTTGATTTTGACGTTTTCTTGTTCTTGCTTAAATCCAGAATGCGGACATTACGGAACTTCACACCCTCACCATGACCACAGAAGCTGATATAACCATCCTTGTTGAACAGGCCGGGGTGATTTTTCTTGTCTACCGTATATGGATTCACTTTTCCGCCATCGGGGGCTACATTGTGGCCTTGACAGGCTTCACGAATATTGCCGTCGAGAATCACCTCACCATTCACTGTAACGGTGATGCGGTCGCCAATGGCGCGAATTTCTTCAACGTTCCAGGTTCCCAAAGGACCGAACTTGACATGTTTCGGCACAATGATACCATAAACGGCACCATGCTGCTGATAGTCATGTAGTCCTTTATAGATGGGGTCATCATGGTCGAGCACCTGAATCTCCATGCCATCGTAGGCAGCATCAACACCGTGCTTGGTACGAATGCCTATGCCATTGTTGACTCCTGGCTTCACAAAACTAAATTCAAAGCGGTAGATAAAGTCACTATACTTCTTCTTTGAATAGAGGTTTCCACCGGCTCCGTACTTGGCACTTACATAAATATTGCCATCCACGGGAACGTAATTGATGAGATTTCCTTCCCACTTGTCGAGCGAACGGCCATCGAACAGCACTTCGTAACCTTCTTCTTTCTCTTCTTTTGACAAGGTAAACACAGGGGTAGAAGGCAGTTTGTGAATCATCAAATCACGAATCTGCATCTCCTCTTCTCCGCCCATGAAGAAAATTTGTCCTACGGTTTTGATTGGCAAACGGCTCGGGGTGTTCTTGATGATGACATTCTCGGCAACCACACGGCCATTCGATTCAATCAAAAGTCTGTCGTTGACCAAGCGTACATGTAGCGTATTCCACTCACCGGGCTTTGCGTTCTGCTCAACAGCCACGAGCTTGTTGTCGGCAGCATGCACAAACCGTGCACCCGTGGTGCCATCCAGTACCACCTCTGGCATAGAGCGCAGATACAGCATTCCTTTGCCCTTGGTTCGCCAGTCCACGTACAAGTCGACGTTTTCAAATGTGTCGCCACTGCCTACAGAGGCCTTGCCCTTGCACTTGCCGTCAACCACTTCATGCATAAAGCCATCCGACTGCCACTTGCCCAACAGACCTTTGATTTCATCAATGGCATATCCAGCATCGGCATCTTCGGTCTTGGCACTGAAAATGTCCTTAGCTTTGTTGAGCCATGTCTTGATGGTTTCGCCACCTTGCAGGGCTTTGTTTTTAGCAATAATGGTCTTCACGACGGTTGCAGCCTGATAGGCATTCTCTTTCTTATCAAGATATTGTGCGGCAAGCGTTAATGCAGGCAGCTCATGGATGCTACCCAATGCCGACAGATAGCTGTTGACAACCGAAACAGAGGGGTTCATTTCGAGGGCCCGACGATACAACAAATACCTTTCCATACCATTCAGTGATGAACGTTTGGTCAGTGTCAAGGCACGCTTCAACGCCTGGTCTTTCCGAGTAGCGGTTGTTGATGCAATCTGCTCAAGCACGTCTATCACCGATTCGTTGTCAATTTTCAACAAAGAATTGAAGGCTTCATCGGCCATAGAAGGCTTCTGGAAATGGAACTCTACCACCAGCCGACGGATGGCCTGTTGGTTGCCTGCCTGTGCCAGCATGGGATAATATAGTTGAGGACGAGTAGTTTTGGCCAATCGTTTTTGAATGGCAGCGAACTGATCTGCAGACGACTGCAGATGAAGTGCATACAAAGCGGCTTTCTGCAAATGTGGAGCCGTGGCAGCATCGGCACGTTCCAGCATTTCGCACAAAGGTTCGAAATGTTGATAGTCAGAAATGCTACCCAGTGCCTCATAAGCGGCAGTCTTTACAACAGCATTTTGTGAAGCGGTCAGTCGCAACACCTCATCGTAAGCCTGATACATGCGGCGTTCAGCAATTAATTTCAGTGCTTGAGCCTGTACAGACGCATTGCTATTGCCCAGTGACTTGAGGGCCTCAGCTTGGATGGAGCCTTTGAATGACTTGAGTGCCAGTAGTGCTTGACCGGCTTTCTGACCACCCAACAATGCCATCAGTCCTTGCAATGCTTGTGGGCCTCCTATCTGACTGGCGGCATGGATGGAAGCATTGGAGAGTTCATCGTTGCTGCTCATCATTTTCTTGAGAACAATCTCAACAAAATTCTGTTGTCTATTGTTGCCCAACCAACGAACCACGTCTATCTGAGCAGGCACCGAAAGCCGGTCAATCTGATTGTAAACGGCTTTGAAAATGCCATTTCCAGCGCTTTCTTCCGCCATGGCCAAAGCTGTATTCCTATATTGCACATCCTTATCCTTCAAGGCCTTGAGCACTTCTGACGTTGCTTTCGAGCCAGAAGTTTTCAGCAACAGTTCCAACGCGGCACAACGAATGGCTGGCCTTTGTTGCTTAACCAGCTGCTTGGCAGCCTTGCCTACCCATTTAGAGTCATTGCTTGCCAGGCGGGTTAGCAGCTGCATGTAGGCATCGGCTACATGTGTTGGTTCGTATTGATAACCAACTGATTTAGCCTGTTTGCCCAACACTTTGGCGGCTTTCGTAGAGCCATTAATCACCAAAGCCTTGTAAATTTCATTCAACGTCTGTGAATCAGCCCCAGGAATCCATGACAAGAGCATCGGTTCCAATGTGGGTGAAACCAACTGACGCGTGGTGATGAGATGAGCCAATGTCTGCTTTGGCAAGTCCGACTTGGGTAGCCAACCTATTAAGTATTGATCAATACCTGGTGTTGTGGCCAGCGCACTCATGGCAAACGGCTGCAGGTAGCCGTCATTAAGATACGCCTCGAACACGGCAACATCGGCTGCTGTGGCGAGTTTTTGTATCTGCGTGATCAAGAAAGCCTGCAAAACCTGATCTTTAGAAGAACGCAATGCCTGAACCAAACCCTCTTTCACACCAGCCCGGAGATTGGCTTTGTCGGGTCGGGTTACATAGTCTACCACGCCATTGACAGCATATTCATAGGAAGCATTAGCGCCTTTGCTGGTTGGACCGAACAGCCCTACCAACGATTTAATGCCATCCGCACCTGTCTGGGCCATCTCTTCCATCACCTGGTTGAAGGTCTCTACATTGTTAGCGGGCAGCTGTGCCAATCCATCGGCTATGATGGTCGAGGCTACTCTATTTCTTTGATCTGTTCCTTGCGAATGACCAACGGTGCATATACACAAGAGCAATAATATAAGTATATGATATTGAAGCTTTTTCATGTTTATTTGATTGATTAAATTGTCAATTCATTTATCAACTTGGAACCTTAGAAATTCCATCCTTTACGCATGGGTTGATTGACCAAAGCATTGGCGGCATCATCCCCTATGAACAACTGTGTCTTAGGATCGAATGCCAATTCCTTGCGATTCAAGCGCAAAGCCACGGTTGCCATGTTGACCAATGTGCAGCTATGATGCCCATTCAGTTCGTTGAGCGCAAACTTCTTTCGAGTGCGAATGCAATCCAGGAAGTCGGTGTTCTGCGGTTCTGGATCAGGATATTCGGCCAACTTGTTCATCACGTCTGGTATGGTGCATTCAAAACCTTTGTACACCTTACCCTTCGGACCTTCGATATACGGCACCTTTCCCTTGCTTTCGTAACCTTCACCCTCAAGCACAATTTGGCAACCATCAGCGTATGTGTAGGTAATCTTACGCCAGATTCCTACTGCATCGTAATGCTGCTGAGGTGCATCCACTTCCACTTTCACGGGTGAGGTGTTGTCCTTGCCTAAGAAATATTGGATGGGATCGAGGTAATGCTGCCCCATGTCAGTGAGTCCACCGCCATCATAATCCCAATATCCTCTAAACGTTTGATGTACACGATGGGCGTTGTAAGGCTTGAAGGGAGCCGGACCTAACCACATGTCATAATCCAACTCTTGTGGAACTGGTTGTGGTTGCAGATTGTCTTTGCCAACCCAATAGAATTTCCAGGTAAAGCCTGTCGCACCAGACACAACAACTTTCAACGGCCAACCCAACATTCCACTGTCCACAAGCTTCTTCAAGGGTTGTACGGTTGTGCCCAATCCGTAGAAAGTATCCTTAAACCTGAACCATGTATTTAACCTAAATATACGATTATAACGTTGCATGGCCTCTACAATCTTTCTACCTTCTCCGATGGTACGGGTCATGGGTTTTTCGCACCAAACATCCTTTCCAGCCCTTGCTGCCTCAACTGCCATCAGTGCATGCCAATGAGGTGGAGTGGCAATGTGCACAATATCCACGTTGGGATCACCAATTAAGTCACGGAAATCATGGTAGGTGGTGAGTGTAGTTCCAAATTTCTTCTTGCCTAAATCAACGGCTTGCTGCAAATGTTTTTGGTCAACATCACAGACTGACACTAATCTACAGGCATCGGAACTCGTGAAGTGGTAAGACGACTTGCCTATTCCTCCCACACCAATGATTCCTTTTGTCAACTGGTCACTGGGTGAAATAAATCCATTTCCACCCAAGACTTTACGCGGAACAATCGAAAAAAGCCCAATTGTTCCCATTGTTTTCAAAAACGCTCTACGGTTTGTCTTCATGATAAATATCGGTATTTAATGATTTTCATCGCAGTGCCAATCGGCACCGAGTACATGATTTGTCTGCAAATATACTATTTTTTAGGGTCATTACACATCATCCATGTGTTTTTTTTACAACCAGATAAAACAAACAGCCTGTTCATCAGGCATCTACCCTTCATGGAAAGAGGGGTAATGATGCTGTCAGTCGTTCCATCGAAGTCTGACTACCAAGGGTAAATGGTCACTGAAACCATCCTGATAACGAGGTCCCAAATAATTCCTCCGGGGTTGCACTCCGCCGTATTTTTCATCTTCTTTCAGCAAGAACGGGGCATCATGCACATGACATTCCACCAGCCTTTTCGCCGCGAGTTCGTCCACCATGACATGATCCAAGCTGCCCCAATCGCCCCGAAAGCGATACGTTCCTTTGGCTCCGTGCGTGCCAACAGCATGTTGAGAAATATCTACAAGGCCGTGCTCGGTTAACTGTCGAATGTTTTCATCCGTGGAATAGTCGTTGAAATCACCCATGACCAAGAGGCGGGGACTGGCCGACAAGGCGCGAAGGGAATCAACCGCCTGCAACAGCCGCTCACCTACCAGCCGCCGGTGGGCGCGAGTGGCACGCTCGCCACCCATCCTGCTGGGGGCGTGTACCACAAAGACATGCAGCGTATCAGCCCTGCCTATCAGCCCTTTGGCATACAGGATGTCACGCGTGGGGCGCATCTCTTTCATGGGATGGATGCGGATGGAATAAGATTGAAGTAACTGAAACGAGAACGGAGAATACAGCAAGGCCACGTCGATGCCCCGCTCATCGGGCGAGTGGGTCATCACATACTCATAGCGGGCCTTGCGCAACAGCGACCGTTTGGTTAAATCAACCAAACAACTGTCGTTCTCTACCTCGCACAGGCCCACAAGGTCGGGCAGCGACCAGCCATCGTTTGATTCGCCACAAGATAGGATGGTCTGCCCGATGCGGTTCACTTTCTGCCAATAGCGGTGAGGCGTCCAATGATAATCAGACGCCGGCAGGAACTGCTCATCATGTTTCAGACTGTCATGGCGGCAGTCGAAAAGGTTCTCGCAGTTCAGCTCTACCACGGTGAACACGCCCAGCAACAGGCTCAGTAGATACGTCATCTTCGCTACATTAGGCGGTCTTTCCTACGGGCACCCGCCCTTTTCGGCTACTCAGGTACAAGCCCGTCAATATCAGTGCGGTACCCACGACGAAGTAAACCGTTATCTCCTCGTGCAGAATCCATGCGGCAAAAATGATGGTCGTCACTGGATTCACATACACATAATTGGTTGCCTGCAATGCACCCAGCCGCAACATTACCCACGTCCATAGCCAGAAACAGAGCATGGAAGCCACTGCTCCCAGGAACAGCAGGTTGTACAGTATCTTGGGTTGCATCAAGGTGTCGAGGCTGGGAAACCCTGGTTCAAAGGCATAATAAGGCAACACGGTGAGCAGTCCGTAGAAAAATACCTTGCGGGTGATGAAGGTCGTGGAATATTTCTCGTTGGCTTTCTTGAGCAACAGCGAATACACCGCCCAGCTGATACAAGCTAATAAAGCCAACGAATCACCGAGTGGAGAAAGATTGAGCACCAGCTGACCGTTGAGCACCACGGCCGCCATGCCCACGAACGAGAAGGCCGTGCCGATGATTTGCCACTTGCCAAGCGGTTCGCTCCTGAACCATATCCGGTGAAGCAGCATGGTGAACAACGGACACGAGCACACGATGAGCGACACGTTCATGGCCGTTGAGTAACCCAACGCCACGTTTTGCGCCAGGAAGAACACCGTTCCGCCTGTCAATCCCAGTCCTGCCATCAGTAATTCATCTTTCCATGTACGAGCAAAAATATGCTTATGAAAAAACAATAACATCAGCACATAGGCTATAAGGAACCGCAACGTGTACACTTGGGCCGGCGAAATGCCGCTTTGTATCAGTACCTTGGTGGAGATGAAAGTAGAGCCCCAGATGGCAACCGTGAGGAAAGCTACAACGTGATAGAACCACATGATATAAATATATTTAAGCTTTTAAGTTAATTTGCGATGCAAAGCTACAAATCTTCTCCCATATTTTGCCTTATTTTAGTAAGATATTTTTTCATCCCTTCCGCATCCTTGTTGTCAATGATGTTCAGGAGTTCTTTCAGTTCTACCCGTATTTGCGACACTTGGTCGTGCGTGTAGGGATTGAAAAGTATTTCCTGCAAGAGATAATCATCCTCATTCAACACGCCCTTGGCAATGCGCATGTGCCGCTTAAACGTCGTTCCAGGCGCATCTTGATGCTTCATCACGGCCGCAAAGACGAACGTACTGACGAAGGGAATGCTCAACGAGTAGGCCACAGTTTTGTCGTGTTCCTCGAACGTGTACTCATAGATGTGCAGCCCCAGGCGCTGGTACAGGTCCTTGAAGAAGATGCGCCCCATGTAGTCACCCTCGCTGATGATAATGGCATTCTCCTCATTCAACTGGTTTAAGTTGGCAAAAGTGGGTCCGAACATGGGGTGCGTTGAAACGTAAGGGTGGCCCGCCTGCTCATAAAAAGCCTTCAAACCCGTCTTCACCGAGCTGATGTCACTCAATATACAGTTGGGCGGCAAATAGGGCATCACCTCCTCAAAGGCCGGAATGGTGTATTTCACCGTCACGGCGTTGATGACCAGTTCGGGTTGAAAAGCTCGCACCTCGTCCATCGAGGTGAAGCGTTGACAGTTGTATGTGAAGCGCATTCGCTTCGGATCTTTCTCGTACACGGCCGTTTCATGGTCGAAACTCAGCAGGTCAAGGAAGAAACTTCCCATCTTGCCTGCACCCATTATCAGTATTCGCATAGCTTGGTTTTAATTCATCATTCATAATTCATAATATAGTTGACAAGTTGACGAGTTTACAAGTTCACCAGTTGATAGTCTTATAAGCAATAAGTCTATTTACTTGTCTCCTCGTCAACTTGTAAACTCGTAAACTCGTAAACTTGTCAACTATATTATGAATTAATGATTTTCAGTTGTTGTCTCACACTCTCCTGGTGTATCTCTTCAAAGATGTTGGCCACACTCTCTGCCGAGATGCCACACTGCTCGCCCTGCTTTCCTCGCTTTTCCAATATCTCTTTGTAACGATTAGACTGCAACACGGTCATGTTGTGTTCTTTCTTGTACTGCCCTATTTCGCGGCAAACACGAAGACGCTTGGACAAAAGAGCCATGAGTTCGTCATCCAACTCGTCAATCTGCGCGCGCAAACTACGCAGACCTTCTGTCGTAGCATGTTCATCGCGAATCACCAGCATGCTCAGAATGATGTCCAAGGCCTCAGGGGTTACCTGCTGTTTGGCATCGCTCCAGGCGCTGTCAGGATTACAATGCGACTCTACGATAAGCCCATCGAACCCTAAATCCATCGCTTGTTGGCAAAGTGGACCTATCAACTCTCTACACCCACCGATATGACTGGGGTCGCAAATGATGGGCAATTCGGGGATGCGGCGACGCAGTTCAATGGGGATTTGCCACATCGGAAGATTTCGATACACTGTTTTTTCGTAGCTTGAAAAACCGCGATGAATAGCTCCTAAACGCTTCAAGCCGGCCCTATTGAGACGCTCCAAGGCTCCAATCCACAATTCCAAGTCGGGATTGACGGGGTTTTTAACAAGCACTGGGATATCCACTCCTTGCAAAGAGTCGGCCAAAGCCTGCATGGCAAAGGGGTTGGCAGCGGTGCGAGCCCCTATCCAAAGAATGTCTAAACCATGCTTCAAACACAGCTCTACATGCTCTGGAATGGCCACTTCTGTAGAAACAAGCATACCCGTTTCATCCTTCACACGTTTCAACCACGGCAAAGCCTCCTCGCCTTTCCCCTCAAAACCTCCGGGTTTGGTGCGGGGTTTCCACACGCCAGCACGAAAGTTATGACAACCTTTGGCTTTCAATTGGTGCGCCGTAGTCATGACCTGCTCTTCTGTTTCGGCACTACATGGCCCTGCGATGACGAAGGGTCGTTCCATGTCACTTAGCATATTCAGGGATAATAAATCTAATTCCATCTTTTTCTCCTTTCTCTTCCACCTGGTTCTCCATGAGCCATTCAGAAGGAAATATCTTTAATTATATGTACTGTCGCTATCTGTTTTTCCTGTAAAGCAATTTATTTTACGCTACAAAATCCATTCATACCCATCACTCAAGTTTGCTCTTTCACCCTTGTCCCACCCTGTTCTTGAGGGGCCATTCCAAGGTTTTGATGCGATTTAACGCCTGCTTCATCTTCTCATCTTTGGCACACAACGAGATTCGGATGTATCGCCGACCATTGCTACCAAAGATGAATCCGGGCGTGATGAACACCTTTGCCTCGTGCAACACACGCTCGGTGAGTTGTTCTACATCCTCATAACAGTCAGGAATGCGCCCCCAAAGGAACATGCCTACTTGCTTGGAATCGAACTTACAACCGAGTGTTGCCATGATTTCTTCGGCGATGACACGGCGACGGCGATACACCTCGACATTGTATTCGTGATGCCACGCCTCGTCATTGGTATGATATGCCTCGGCCGCAGCCAACTGGATGCCCCGAAAAGTACCACTGTCGACATTGCTCTTAATCTTCAATATCCATGAAATGAACGTGGCATTGGTAGCACATAGTCCCACTCGCCAGCCCGGCATGTTGAAACTTTTAGACATAGAATTGAACTCAATGCAGCAATCCTTGGCACCTTTAACCTGCAAAATCGACAGGGGACGTTCGTTGAGGATAAACGAATAAGGATTATCATTCACCACCACGATGCCATGTTTCTTGGCAAATGTCACGAGCCTATCATAAGTATCAAGCTGCGCATTGCCACCAGTTGGCATGTTGGGATAGTTGGTCCACATCAGTTTGACGCGACTCAAGTCCATCTGTTCCAGCTCTTCAAAATCGGGTTGCCAAGCATGATCCTCTTTCAGGTTATAGTTCACCACCTTCGCACCGAGAATCTTGCTCAACGATGTGTAGGTAGGATAACCCGGATTGGGTACCAAAACCTCGTCACCCGGATTGACAAAAGCCAGCGTGACGTGCAAGATACCTTCTTTGCTGCCAATCAATGGCTGAATCTCTGATGCGGGATCAAGCTCCACGCCATACCACTTTTTGTAGAAATGAGCCATGGCTTGCCGCAGTTCAGGTGTGCCTATCGTGGGCTGGTAGCCATGCGATGCCGGATCGTTGGCCACCTCACAGAGCTTCTTCACCGTCTGCTGGGAGGGTGGCATGTCAGGACTTCCGATGGCAAGCGATATGATGTCTTCGCCAGCGGCATTGAGCCGCGCAACTTCTTTCAGCTTTCTACTGAAATAATATTCTTGTATCTCGTCTATACGTCTTGCGGGTTGTATGGTCATATCGTTATATTTTAGGGTGGTTCTGTGTTTGATTGCTTCTCAGATTGCCTTGTATTCGCCCAGTATTTTCAGTTCTGTGGTCAAAGGTGTGATGGCATCTATCGACTGTTTGTATCGCGTCAAATCATCATAAGTGACATCAACGTAGAACAAATATTCCCACTCATGCCCGATAACTGGCAGCGACTGTATTTTGGTTAGATTGATGCCATAGAATGAAAGGATGGTGAGTATCTTGGACAAACTGCCCTCTTCATGAGGCAGAGAGAATACAAGACTGGCCTTGTCAGCATGATTCAAAGGACGAAGAACATCGGCCTTGTGCGGATTCGACACCAACAAAAAACGGGTAAAGTTGTGCTTGTTGTCTTCAATATGATCCTCAAGCACCCGGAGATGGTATAATTTGGCTGCGTCACTGTGACAGATGGCGGCCCACGATTTCATCTGATGTTGCTGGATGAAAGCTGCGGCACCGGCCGTATCTTCAGCTTCTACCACCTTTAAGCCTGCATGGTTAGCTAAGAAATGGCGGCATTGCATCAAGGCTACGGGATGAGAATGAACCTCACGGATGGTATCCCAATCGTCGTCAGGCAAACAACAAATGGCATGTTGGATATGGAGTTTGTATTCGCCCACAATGGTTGTACCCGAATCTCGCAACAATTCGTAGTTGTGAAGCAACGAGCCAGCGATGGTATTCTCAATGGCCAACATGCCCATGATGGTGGGGTCGCGCTTGATATGCGCGAAAACTTCCTCAAAAGTGGCGCAACAAAGCAGCTGCACTTGCTCGTCCTTGAAGTATCGGTGAGCCGCTATGTCGTGAAATGACCCCAATTCTCCTTGTATTGCTATCCGTTTCATTTTGCCAAATTCGTCGTCCTCTGTCTATTTATTGTTTCTTCTTGAAAGGAATCATCATGAAAAACCCCGCTTTCATATAATATGAAGCGGGGCTGTATTTTTGATTAATCCTTGAGTTGAAATTCACACGCAACTCCCCGCTTCACAAGTGTTTGCAAAGTAAAAATAGAAGTAATAATAAGATGTGTGTGACTGATTCAACATTTTTCTCATATTTCTTAATTCGATTACAAAAGTAGATGATTTATTTGTAACCAACAAACATTTAGATAAGAAATCATTAAAATAACTTACATTTTTAATATTTTTGAAGACAATGCATCAAGGATTGCTGAAAATGCCGTATGCATCCACGTTCTTGTAGGCCTGTTTCACCTTCTGCTCCACATCCTCATCAGCAACACCTTGGGCCTGATCGGCAGCCAATTGAGCAGCCATCTTCTCGGCCATCTCAATGTCTTCCCTACCGCCTTGCTCATCACCCAGCTCCATCCTGAGCGGTCCTCGTTCCTGAAAGGCAACCATCGAGAATGGGTTCACATCTATCACCTTATTATAATAGGTTAGCGCCTCAGCCTTGTTGCCCTTCTTCTGTTCGATGCGAGCCTTCAAAACCAGCACGTCTTCATTGTCTGCCAACTGTTCTAACAGATGGGTGGCATCTTCATCCGCAGCGTCCAAATCACCCGAATCCAACAGCGTTTCGCCTCGCAAGAGATAGGCTTCGTATGCTTTGGGGTTCAACATGATGGCCTTGGTGAGCATGGCAATGGCGTTGGTAAGGTCGTCACGACCTATACAGGCTTTAGCATAGCGATACAACACTTGCGGATTCTCACTGTCCACGAGCATGGCTTTCTCGCATGCATTGCCCATGGCAACATAGTCTTCCATCATATATGCTACATCGGCCATGCGAAGATAAATCTGCAAATTGTCGGGTTCTGCCTCCACCAGTTTCTGCAATTGTGCGTAGGCACCAGACAGATCATTGTTTCGTATCAATGCCTGTGAATAGTAATCACGTGTTTCCAGATCGTCGTGCAGTTGTAAGGCGTGACTGAAACAGCGCAGGGCTTGCTCTATTTGGTTAATCTGTAGCGCTCTGACACCATCGTATTTCAGTGTCTCAAAGTTCTTCCTTTCTTCTTCCCGACGCTTTTCTTCCTCGTTTTCAGCCTTGCTTCCAAACAGCGATTTCAAGAAATTCATAGTTTTTATAGATTTAAAAGTTGTTCGTAAACCGAGTTGGTCATGAAGTCAGTACGCTCCCATTTCGGCCACCAGCCCTTCACATTCTGAAACTCCTGTCCCACATTTTTATACTGCTGATAGGTAAATTTGGCATTGACATACCCCTCATCACCGTCACGGGCGATGATAAAACAATGCAGCGTTCGTTGATATCCCACCAGTTCGCCATCCTTCTCAACCGTCTCCAGTACCCATTCTTTCTGCGGGATGGCCACCGACTGGATGCTTACCTTGGGGTATTTCTTTCTAAACAGCTGTGTGCAGGTCTTGCGGTATGTCAACGCATCCTCGCCTTTGTACAGATCCGTGCTATACAAGGGCATGTAATAAGACCCGTTTACTTTCAGCAAGTCAGACTTTCCATCTATCCTGTCGTTAAAGCCAATGGCATCGCCAAGCTCGTGTCCGGCCTGCTCCAACTCCTTCTTGGTCTTCTTCAAAAACTTCGACACCTTTTTATCAAAAGGCTCTTTTTTCTTATCTTGGCTCTGCGCCGACACGTTCGTGACTGATCCCAATAAAAGGACAAACACGACATACCCTATTTTCTTCATTGTCGTATCATTTAAAAGAATGTCGCAAAAATAGCATAAATAAGCAGAGAACCAAAATAACAATTGATAATTAAAATAAAATTACCCTTAAAAGTTTTGCGATATTAGCGCGATAACCTATCTTTGTGCCAGATGAAAAAGATGCACATTTTATTGTTGGTTGGGCTGTTTTGCACCAACATCAGTGCGCAGGAGCGTCGCCCTGTATTTCGGTCAACGGTCGAAAGAACTGACTCTGTGCAAGCCAAACCTACTGATGCTGGCCCCAATCTTCAACCTCACACGGCCGGAACCTATGCCCAACCCATGATTGACAGGCATTTGCCGGCCACACAAACTACGGCTACCGACACACTGCATCTGCCCACCATCAACGCATACGGGCAGGTGTTGCCCTTCCGTTTGTACCCATACGGATGGCTGGGTTGGTACAATTGGGGTCTTCACCCCGGCCTGAATGTCAACCTTGGTGCATCTGTTTTCGCTTTTTTGGGCAAAAACGCACCACGTGGAGCTGGGTTCACACAGAACCTGTCGGCCATGTATGCCATGCCCCTGACCAAGAATTTGTCGCTCGCCGTGGGCGGTTATCTCAACAACATTATATGGAGCCGCACCTCATACCGCGATGCCGGACTGACGGCAGCCTTGGGCTATCGCTTTGATGAACACTGGGAGGCTTATCTCTATGGGCAGAAATCCATCGTCCAAACTCGCTTCACTCCGCTACCGTTGTACGATATGGGCAATTTGGGCGACCGCATTGGTGCTGCGGTGAAATACAATTTCAATCCTTCTTTCAGTGTACAATTATCGGTAGAACGAGGCTGGATGCCCAAAGAAGACAGCCGCTACTTCGATCAATACAACTATCCCGTGCCGGAAAGGTAAACGATAACCAACGTTTATCCATCTTGCCAACCGGTACAAACGCAAACAAGGGGGCAGTGTTAACCACCGACAACCCCTTCTCTTTTTCCACTTGTTTGCACCTTTAACTACTTCACATACTTTAATCTCAAGCTGTTGAGCACCACACTCACGCTCGAAAAGGCCATCAAAGCACTGGCCCACATGGGCGTAATCTGAAAGTGAAGGCCGAAAAGATGCAGCACACCGGCCGCCAACGGAATGCAGACAATGTTGTAGATGAAGGCCCAAAAGAGATTTTGTCTAATCATCGACACCGTCTTCTTGCTCAGATGGATGGCCTGTGGCAAGCGCCGAAGGTCATCGCCCATCATCGTCACCTGCGCCACATCCATGGCCACGTCGGTTCCCCGTCCCATGGCAATGCTCACATCTGCCAGGGCCAGGGCCTGCGTGTCATTGATGCCGTCGCCCACCATGGCCACCTGCTTGCCCTCACGCTGCAGCTTGCGCACCAAGTTTTCTTTATCCTGCGGCAACACCTTACTTTGATAATGTCGGATACCAGCCTGCTGAGCCCAATATTTGGCGGCCTCTTCCTTGTCGCCACTCATCATATAGACCTCCACCCCAGCTTCGTTTTGCAAGGTAAGCATGGCCTCACGGGCATTCGGCTTCAGCGTTTCGCGCGCTTCAAGGGGTAAATCATCGGCCTTGGTAAAATCGATTTGCTGATTCGGAATGGTCAGTGTGCCGGTCTTGTCGATGACCATGGCATTGACCTTACGCAGACTTTCCAGAGCAGTTGCGTCCTTGATGAGCACATTCTTCTCAGCTGCTTTCCCAATGCCCACCATCAATGCCGTAGGTGTTGCCAAGCCCATGGCACACGGACAGGCGATGACCAGCACCGAGACGGCCGACAGAATGGCTTGCGGAAGAGCCTCGTTGCCACCAAGAAGCCACCAGAGCGCGAACGTCAACACGGCTACACCCATGACTACCGGCACAAAGACCAGTGCCAACTTGTCGACAACGCGCTGAACGGGAGCCTTGCTTCCCTGTGCCTGTTGCACCATCTGGATAATCTGAGCCAACGCCGTATGCTCGCCAATCTGTTGGGCTTTAAATCGAAGTTTGCCCTGCGAGATGACGGTACCAGCCAACACCGATGCCCCAACCTGCTTCAAGGCCGGCGTGGGTTCGCCGGTTATCATGCTCTCATCAACATAAGCACCGTCTTCGAGCATGAAGCTGGTCGCCCAGGTCACCTCACCATCTACCGGAACCTTCTCACCCGCACGCACCTCCAGCACGTCACCTATGTTGACGGTAGACAGGGGAACATCATCCGTCTGCTCACCACTGACCAGATGAGCCGTCTTGGGAGACAGACCCATGAGCTGGCGAATGCTGCCGGCCGTGCTGTCCTTGGCCCTCTCTTCCAACAACCTGCCGGTGAGAACGAAGGTGATGATCATCACCGAGGCATCAAAATAGGTGTGCCACTCAATACCCCTGCTGCCCCAAACACGCTCACCGTAAAAGGTGTTGAACGCGCTGAAGACGAAGGCGATGCCCGTGGAGAGTGCCACGAGCGTATCCATGTTGGCCGACTTTTGCAGCATCTGCTTCCAGGCAGATGCGAAGAACTGGCGACCGCAGTAGACAAAATTGGCCAATGCCAGCAGCATGGCCACTTGATTGGACTCTTGGGTTGGCCCCAAAGAAATCCACTTCATCGAAACGGCCATGCACAACACGGCAAAAAGCCACGACAGCAGCGTCTTTCGCTTCAGTTGTCTGTACGCATTGCGCTCAATCTCTTCCACCGACCGGTCACTCTCTATCACGAGGTCATAGCCAATGGCATTGATTTCACGCTTCATCTGTTCGGGTGAAATCTCTTTTTCGTCAAATTCCACCAGCGCGCTTCTGCCCGGCAGACTGACCGTCGCTGACCGTATGCCCGGCAGGGAATTGAGCTTACGCTCCACATGGGCAGAGCAGGCAGAACATGCCATCCCCACCACCGGTATTGTTTTCTTAATCATTTTATGTAGGATAGTTCTTGAGTTTCTGAGTTTTTGAGTTCATGGGTTGGTAAGTTTTTTAGTTGTTGGGTGATTACACCTGAAACTCGTAACCTGCCTCGTCAACAGCCTTCTTCATGTTCGTTGGTTTTATCAACTCTTCATCATAGTTCACCGCAACCGTGTGATTGGCCAGGTCAACCTCAGCCGAATCTACGCCCTTGAGGCACGACAACGTGCGTTCTACCTTGGCTTTGCAGTGGTCGCATGCCATTCCGTTTACTGTAAATGTTTTCTTTTCCATTGTTATATGTTTTAATTGAACACTGCAAAGATACAGCCTTGGTCCACAAAACGTGTTATGGAATTTTGGGAGAAAATTATAAAAAAAGGATATCAGATGGTGTCCAATCCCTTACGCATGTTTTTCTTCAATGACTTGAATTGCGAGGGTGTCATGCCCGTAATTTGCTTAAATTGGCTCGATAGATAAGCCACACTCGAATAATTGAGTTTATAGGCTATCTCGGTGAGCGACAACTGGTCGTAGAAAATCAACTCCTTGACGCGCTCTATGCGTTGTAGAATGAAATAACGCTCTATGGTGATGCCCGTAAACTCACTGAAAAGTTTGCTCAAACTGCTATATTCGCTGTGTAGCTGTTGTGCCAGATAGTCGGAGAGGTTGAGCTGGGAGCGGTTTTCATGATAATGAACCAGGTCGACAATGAGGGTTTTGATGCGGTCGATGGTTTGCTGCTTTTTGTCGTCAAGCAGTTCAAAGCCCAGCTGCCGTAACCCTTTTTCAAGCGTTGCCAACTGCTCTTTGCTGAGCTCATCAGCCAGTTTTACCACCCCCAACTCTACAGATTGGGGTGCGATACCCTGCCGTTGTAGCAACTGCCGCACAGCCATAATGCAACGGTCGCACACCATGTTCTTGATGTACAACACACTTCCGTCGGCAGATGCTCGTTTCTTATCGGCAATGGATGGCTTTTGCTGATTCTTCATCTCGTTACTCCTTTTCCTTCAAACAGCATGAAGTATCATCTGCAAATTTAGCGAATAAGTTTGTAAACGCCATGTGTGTCGGTTGGATTTTTGGCCCGTTCTAACCAACTTTCAGTACAAGAAGTATGCCTACTCATGAAACAAAACCCATGGAAAAAATAAGAATCTTGCTTTTGGATGATAATGAATTTTCTTGACAACATGCCGTTAAATCCTGGCCGTATTTACAGACTATTGTGCCTCACGTCACAAATACGCCAAATATGAGTAAGTTTCGCAAACATTTGAATTTCAATATATTAAGATGGCGACAGACTGTTATATATGGATTTTCCACGCTTTTTCAAGACAAAAGCATTACTTTTAATCACCAATTGACATGCTTTTGGCATGCAACCACATGCGAATTGACCGCCAAAATGAAGTTTCTAAGCGGACAAAAGCATGATTATTGCTGAAAATACGGCTGACGATTCCCAAATAATCTCCTGTTTTGCATCCTCGCGACCTATTGTTTTTCTCCAGATGAAAGACTTTGAAAGGCCATTTTGAAGGCATATTTCAGTCAAAATACGGAACATTTTCAATCTTTCAACTCAACCGTTCTTATCGTTTGGTGCGCCAGCACATTGCGCCTGCCTCAACTCACTGAACGTTTTATATAATAGCGGCAGCGTAAGGAGTATTGAGCAGGCATCGCTGCAAGCCTGACTCATCATCACGCCTTGCAAGCCCAGAAAATGGGGCAGCACAACAATCAGCGGGATGAAGAACAGGCCACTGCGCGAGGCAGCCAGCAGGTTGGCGCGGAACGTCTTACGGATGGTCTGCATCAACATATTAGACATAAGGAAAAACGCCATGGCTGGCAATGACACCAACTGCCAGCGCAAGGCCTGCGTGCCGATGCGGATTACCTCTGAATCGTTGCGGAACAACTCGACAATGGCATCCGAAAAAATCCATCCCAGCACGGTGCAAGTCAGCAAGAAGCAGGTTCCTATCCTCACCGTAAACCAGAAACCCTTCCGCACACGACCATAAAGACGCGCGCCATAGCTGAACCCGCAGAACGGTTGGAATCCATGTCCTAATCCAATGACCGATGCCATGACAATCATGGTAAACCGGTTGGCGATGGACATGGCTGCTACGGCTGCGTCACCATAGCGCGCAGCGGCCACGTTAAGCATGATGCTGGCCACGCTGGTGAGCCCTTGGCGTGACAAAGAAGGTGTACCACCAGCCAGAATTTCCTTGATATAGATGTGCGAGGTGGAAAAATGACGAAAGCTGATGCGGATGCTTCCGCCGTGACGGGTCATGCGCAGCAGTACCACAAAGCTGGCCAGTTGACCGAAAACCGTGGCCAAAGCCGCCCCGGTGATGCCCCAGTCGAGCCAGAATATAAGGATAGGATTAAGTCCAACGTTGACAATGGCACCCGCAACGATGCCCCACATGGCAAATGACGCATTGCCCTGGAAGCGCATCTGGTTGTTCAGACACAACGAACCGGTCATCAAAGGCGCACCAAGGAGTATGACGCCGAGGTATTTCTCCGTGTAAGGCAGGATGGTAGGCGTGCTGCCAAGCCACACGGAGAGAGGCCTCAGCAAGAGAAGGCCAACCACCATGATGAGCAATCCCGCCACAAGGGCATAGAAAAAGCCCGTCGACGCCATGGCTTCAGCATTGTGATGCCGCTGCGCCCCGAGCTCGCGAGCGATGTAGTTGCCTGACCCATTGCCGAAAAAGAAACTGAATGCCTGAATAACGAACATCACAGAGAACACGATGCCCACAGCCGCAACCGCCTGGGTGTTGATTTTTCCCACGAAATAAGTGTCGGCCACATTGTACAGACTAGTAACCAGCATACTGACAATCGTGGGCACAGCCATGGTTCCGATGACCCGATAAACGGGCCCTTGTGTTAAGAATGTATAGTTGTCTCTGTGTTGTTGCATACGAATCTCACGAATTGTGGTGCATGCCGGGTGCCTTCACGGTATGCGTACCGCCCCGACGTTGCTACCCCGGCCTCATGACATAGATGACAAACGCACTTGGTTGCGGCCTGTCAAGATAAGGTCGTAGCCGGTTTTTGCAAACGCACGGGCACAAGCTTCACCTATTCCGCTTGTGGCACCTGTAATCAAAGCAATTTTCTTCATAGCTGAAAAAACACGGCCTTGCTCCGTCCCACGCATGCGCAGGAATGCTGGCAAGGCCCTTGTTGGTAATACGTTTATGGCTGCTCTAATAATATTTGTACGATACGCTCGGCGCTCCTTCCGTCCCAACGGTCGGGAATGGCACATTTCTTCCACGTCCCATTCACCATATCCTTAACGGCCTTGCCCAACAACCGCGCATCTTGGCCCACCAAAACGTTGGAACCTATCTTGACCGTTTCAATATGTTCGGTGTAACTGTTGAGCGTGATGCAGGGAATGTTGTTGAACGTTGCCTCTTCGGCCACATTGCCGCTGTCGGTGATTACACCGCAAGCATGGGCGGTGAGATAGCCAAACTGCAAGTAAGAAAGTGGCTTTATCAACCTGAATGTGGGATGATCAGAACCTAAAAGTTCAGCCACGACAGCTGCCGAACGACTGCGAAGCGGTGCCAACACCATCTTGCCGGCTGCATTGTCGAGCATGGCATGGAGCATGTCTTTAAGGTTTGCCTTGTCTGCCAGCAAAGCCTTGCGGTTCAAAGTGAAAACAATGTATTCGCCTTCTCTCACTGCCAGTTCGTCGAGCACGGTAGGACGTTGCAGCCTACTGTGATTGAAGCGCAACGTATCCATCAAGATATTGCCCACCATGTATATCTTCGACAACTCGGCACCCTCACGGGTGGCAGTGCTGTTGCTGCCCATGCCGGCCGTGAACAACAAGTCGCTCAACCCATCGATGACCAGTCTGTTGATTTCTTTGGGCATGTTGATGTCAAAACTTCGCGTGCCTGCGACCAGGTGCGCCAAGGTGATGCCTTGCTTCTTCGTCACGATGGCCGTCGCCAACGTAGAGGCCAAGTCGTCCACGACAATCACCACATCGGTAGGATGGGTCTGCAAATAATGTTCAAAACCAGCCATGACGAGTCCGGTAAGTTGGTTGAGATTCTCACAATCCACACCCAGATAGGTGTCTGGGCATGGCATTTGAAGATCGTCAAAAAGCGACTTCTCCAGCGTGGGATCGTCCTCTTTACCAGCATAAACCAATTGGTAAGAAATGTTTCTTCCCTCACCCGCCGCCTTATGGATGGCCCTGATGATGGGTGCCACCTTGACAAAGTTGGGCCGTGCGCCCGCTACGATACATATATTCATTGTACTATTTTTCTGCAAAGTTATACATTATTAATAGAACGGCCATACATTTAGACGGAAGAACTTGTCTTTTTGCCCAGACAGAAGCATCTTTTGCGACTTCTGTCATACTACTACAGAATCAGAAGACAAGAAGATTGTTTGCTGTATAGATGCGCTCCCCTTTCATGAGGGACATGCATACGGTTATTCTTTTTGTATATATCCCTCTTGATCGTAACCTTTATGTGTACGATGAATAAGGTCAACCAGAGGCTGTACCCGCTGATCTGTAACAACCATATCTTTGAATTTGTCGTATTGTGCATCGTATCTTTGTCCGCTACCGTGTTGCAAGCGTGTGGCTATGTCGGTGGGAATGAGAAACGAAGCACGCGAACCTAAATGCTTGTAATATTCGGACAAATAGATATGTATACCCGCCAAATCAAAATCACCAAAGTGGATATAAGGGTTAGGAATGGTTTTCAACCATTTTATCAAATCGCCCGATTGAGGATAACGTGATACAAACAACAGTCTGTTGTTAGGAAACAAATAGCGCTGATGGGCTATCTGCACGAAGTTTTCTACATTCTCCATACCTATAACCGTTACGTCTTTTGGAATGACAAACGAAAGATAATCATGGATAAAAGGTAACATGCCAGGTTGAAAACGAAGTGTTTGACGCACGCCCGACAGCTCTACCTCCAACGGTTCGTATCCGTTTACCAAAAAGCCCCTCATTGTTCGTTGCCTCAACAGTTTCGAGTTTCCCGACAATGCCACCTGCCTACTGCGTTCGGTATCATGGTTCAGCTTCATATCCAGTATGGCCTGCACATCTCGCAAATTGTATTTTTCTGCCAAATATTTTTGAAAATAGTCAACAGCAGCTACCTTATACGTCACTCTGCTGCCATGACTAATCGCGACAAGCGCCCCGTCTTGCAGCATTTCGTTTATCCATTTACCCTTTAATTTACTGGCAGCAATCGTTTCGCCGGCAGCCAATGCGCATAGATTTTCCAATAGCGAACGTGTGATATTCATACTTTCATCGTAATAAGTGCTTTGACAAGCGTGTTCGATTTGTGATCTTTTGTGAGCAGATAAGTATATTTGTAATCGGATACCGCATACGATATGGGCGAACTGTTCACTAAATAGATGTTGCGAACATTTGCAAATTTCAGTATTCCCCGTACGTTGTTGGGATGCAATTTACCAATCTCGTCCATCATACAATGTAAGGTAAAGTCGCCAAACTTTCTCGATACCTTTTCCTTAAACACGTTGATAAGCATGATGTTAACCATTGCTTTCACTAAAATGTCCGTACCATCCGATCCCACATTCGATATTTTTTCTATCCAACCCGTGTCGTTATCGTTTTCTTTGATGCGGAATTGCAGTTTGAAGGTATCGCTCAAAACCAACCTACTTCTGTTCGGATTCTCGTTTAAGCACACCATGAAATCAAACAATCGTTTGGTAACCTCTCTGTTGGTATCATCTCTTTGTTGTACAGATGAAAACAGATTCAGTTCGCCTATGTCGTAGCTATGCTCGTCATTAAAGGTTTTCATATCGTTGAGCAATATCATTAAGCGGTCGCTACTGGGCTGACTGCGCAAGACAATTTCTTTAATTACGCCCGCAAAGTTACGCTCGTGGAAGTCGGCATTGATGTCGTTAATGATCTTTCCTATCTCACTGGCGTAGCTGTTAATGCTTCCCACCTCTTTTGATATGCGTTGCAGGATGTCGCCATATCTATCGCTTAGCCTCCTACTATATTCCTCTATTTTGTCATGATCAATAAAGTCGCACAAATTTTGCGCAAATGCCATATAGTCATCATCTGTGTTTAATTGGGTTTTAAAGGCGAAAGTGTTCTTCGTAGAGAAGTAGCTTTTAAACCGATCTACGTTTTGTTTTAACGCATCAGCCTTCCCAAGTTTATCAAATAGGCTGTCTTTTAGCAATTGCAAAACCTGCTCTGTAGGGTCTGTTGATGCCTTTGGTTTGACAGTTGTCCATTCAATTGAAGTTTTGTTCTCTATAGACAGTTTGAAATTGTCAACCGCAGTCAACCCTTTTTCCAATTGATTTTGTTCCGCTTCTTTTTGTCTTATGTCTGTTTCAAACTGCAATTTCTGTTGTCCTAATCGACTACTTCTCAACCTAAATTTTTCATCCAACAGTGCCAATTCATTTTCCAACTTCCTCTTTTCCTCTTTCTTTTTATCCTCTTCGGGCAACCATTCTTCTTTAAACAATAAATACTCGAAATATCGTTTGCGGTTGTTGTTTATAAAATCAAGCTCCTTTTGTAACGCTATCAGCTTATCCTTTATTTGTTGCAAAGCAGTTGTATTCACCCCTTGTCCAGCCAACTCGTTGCTTTCTTGTATTTTTAACTGATTAATCTGATTGTTGATAGCGGTGGTTTTTTCTTGCGTTTCTTGTAGCAACATTTCTATTTTGCTATCTGTTTCTCTACGTTTTGCATTGTTGGCTGATGCGGATTCTTGCTCACAAGCTTTCAACTCCCGATTTCGTTTATTGCGCAATTTCTCTTTTTCTTGTTGGAAGGTAGATAGTTGTTCTTGCTGTTTACTGATTTGCAGGTCGATATTTTCTAATCTTTTTTGTTTTTCCTCCTCGTTTCGTTTATCCCAATCTTGCATTTTAACCTGTTCAACTTTTATCTGTTGTGCCGTTTGTAGCAAGTTGGCTTCTAACGTTTGGTGTGCCATACGCAGTTCTCTAATCTGTTTAGCATACCGATTTTCTATTTGCTGGATGTTCTCTTGGTTGGCAGTGGTACATTCATAAATACGCTTTTTGTTGTCTTCAATCTCTTGTTCAGCATCTTGTTTTTCAGCTTTCAAATCGTCTGGCGTACGGAGTTCACGCTCTATATGCGATAAATCCACATCTACCCCAAAGAGCGAAGCATTGTGTTGACTGCTCAATTGTGGGTGCAGCTGGTTGTTATACAATACATGTTGTTCGTCAACCACCTTGCCAATCGTTTGTTGCCAGCCCTGTTTATGCGTAGACAGCCATTCATAAAACGATCCCTTGTACTGTGCAAGAAGCTCATCAAGTTTAGCTATTTGTTGAGCAAGCTTTTCATTCTTTTGTTCCAAGTCTTTCAGTTGAGCTTGCAATTCCTGCTCTATTTTTTGCCTTTCAGCTTCAGCTTCATGCCTCAGTTCATTGATCTTACTACGATTTTGCTCCTTTTCAATTTCTGTTTTCCTATGCTGTTCATGCAGTTGATCTATTTTATTTTTACATTGTTCCAACTCGTTAGCGTACAAATGCGTATTCTGATATATCAATCTTTTACTCTTTGCAGCCGTCAAATCTGTGTTAGCTGCTTGTATTTTCTCATCAACAGTTTGACTTTCAACATCAAAATGCGCATAAATCTCTTTGTTTCGCTCCTCTTTTTGTTGTGCTATTCGTGCCACTTCCCTGTTGTACACCTCTTGCAAAAGGTTTTTCTTTTCGTTGCAAGTGGCTTCAATGGTGCGAAGTTCTAATTGCAGTTTTTCTGTCAATGCTGCGTATTTATCGGTGATACTCTTATGTTGAAGTGTTAGTTCTTCTTTATATCGTTTCTTATTCTCTATTTCGTTTTTCACAAAATCCTCTTTCTCAATTCTGCTAACCACAGACGAGATATCGCTTTGCTGGTAAAACTTTCTTTTGTCAGCAATTTCTTTCAAACGAGCATCTACCGCTCCCAGCTCACGATTTTTACCATCCTTCTGCTTGTTGTACTTGCCACTTTCTTCTGAAATCAGTCTGTTGATACGCTCAAACTCTTCTTTTAATTTTCCTAATTCTTGATGTAACGAGGGCAAACGCTGCTCATCTCGTTGATAAGTATATACCAATTCGCTGATCAACTCTTTGATTTTAGCGGTAATCAACAATAAGTTACGATAAGCCTTCTCCACTTTATCGGCATCTCTTCGCACCGTAACCACCCCATGCTTGTCGGTTTTATACCACAAATGAACGTCATTGTATTCTTGTTCAAACGCCGACACCTGACTTCTATAATAAGCCAAATCTATAGAAATCTCGTCATCCGTCATCGAACTAATCATGGTGTTTTTGATGAATTCGGCATCCAGTTTCGTGTTCAGAAACACATTTTGAATGGTTCGTGGAATGTTTTGATACTTATTGCTTTCTGCAATGGCATATTTACGAAACTCTGGTTGCACCTCATGTCGGTTTCCAAAGATAATATCGCGATACTCCTCATACCTATCAATGATACGAGAAGTGTGTACCCCTTTGTCTATTTTTTGTTGTATGTGCATCCACTCTGAGTACACTTCACCTTGTTCGCTCATAAGTATCTCTCGCCGATAAGCACAGTCGATAAACCGAAAAGCCACTCTACCCCGATGCTTAAAGGCCAAAATGAAATACGCATTGGCATCTCTTATCACTTCGTAAATGATATAAGAGTTAGGGTACGGAAAATAAAAAGCATCGAAAGACTGCTTTTCACGCGGAATACCCAACTTCAATTTGTCGGCATTGTAGAAAAACAACAACGCTCGTAGCACCGTACTTTTACCGACACCCTGTGTTCCAACAAAGTGAACATTGCCGTCTACCTTTACTTCTGCATACGGAATGTGTGCGCTATTGATGAAAACTATCTTATTCAGGTATCTCATTCTTCACCTCCTCTGATATGGTTAAGCAGTCAACAAGTTCTTCCATGTAATGAAACGCATCTGTGACTACATACTGTTTTGTCACCTCACTAATAAGTTCGGCAAAGCCATTGTCGGTTAACTCTTTCATCAACCGCTCTATGATTTCCTGATGTGTGCTGTGCCTGCCACGAAACAATTGTTCAGCCTTCTCTTTCAACTCAATATCCGAACTCAATCTTACCTCGACGTCTGACGTCATGAATTCAAAGCCTGACGAAAAGGTACCGTTGTATGTTTTCAAGAAATCAAGTATGTCAATCCATTGTGCCATGCGCTCTAATTTGCGCTGCATATCGGCCTTACTCTCTTTTCTGCAAAAATAAAAATACCCATTACCTCCTTCTAACAGAAAGCCAATGCCAGCATAATAGTCGGCATATTCTTGCTGATGGTCTTCCAACAAGTCGTAATAAGCTCTCATGTTTTGCGACGTGCTATTGCGTGAGATAAACATTCCCTTGCTTAATATGCTAAAAATTTCTTCGGTCTTTTTCATTATTTTGCCGGATAAATAAGTGGATACTCTATGTTTTGAGTAGTTTCAGTTTGATTTGTAAAACGCAATTCGCTTTCGTATTGTGTGGCTATTTGGCAAAATAGCACCAGCTTTTCTTCGATGTTCAATTCTCTTTTATACGCATGGTTCATCACGAAAGCAAACAAATGGCTGCCTTGCGCCCTAAAGGCATTCATCATTTCTTGCTGACTCACTACCGATATTCGTTCTTCCTGCTGCTGAATATAAGCCGCATCAATAGCTTCGGCAGCCGTTTGTTGCGCCTTGTTGGGCAACTTGATGCGTTGCATGACGTTTTGAAGAAGTTCTATCGCCCCATCTTCGTTGCGTAAATAGTTGATAGACAGCTTGAGCCTGTATCCCGCTTGTGGCTCTATCCACACAGGATTTGTCTGCCCCATCACCATTTTCACATTGGTATGCTCTTCCCACGTTAGTTGATCTTTCAGGTATTTTATTTGCTGAATTTTCTTGAAAAGTTTATTTTGGTAATCAATGAAATTCAGATAGCCAATAATTTGCCGATCAATTTCCAACAAATTGTGATAAACCTCGTTCAGCTGTAGTTTCACATCTGTCACCACGCTGCGCAACTGTACGTCCATGGCTTGCGCAAAAAACACGGGTTGGTCAACGTCGATTACCTTCTCAACCTCCTTGATGAGCGTTGCAATGGTGTCACGTTTCTCGTCCAAATGGATGAGCCTTGCTCGTTTGACAAGATAATTAGGCTCGTTTTTATACGTATTGTCCACATTTCGTTTCAGGTCTATCACGTTGCGAACAGTGGTAAGTGCTATATTTTTCAGAATCTTTCTTACCTTTTTGTGATAGTCCATGCGGCGGCGCTCATTATTCTCTTTCAGATAGTATTCAATATTCTCATTGAGCGTTGTGATATATTCTGCCACCGAAGCCGTGTTGATTTGTTCGTTTACCTCTAACACTTCTTCAAAGAATTGCAGATACACGTCTTCCATTTCCAAGTAGTTGCCCGATTCGTGTATGATTCCATAGTCTATCAAAAACCTGATTCGCTCTTCTTTATAGTCAACCAATTCGCGTGCATAGTCGGTCTTGAAAGAGAACGATTTGCGCTTGGCGAACATCTCGCGCAGCAATGTCTTCTCTCTCCCCAATACTTTAATCAGTTCTTCTATGGAACGAAATGTTTTCATGTTCGGTTAAATGGTCTTATCTCCTATGGCTCAATTGGCGAGGCATGATGAGCAATAGACTTCTTTTTTTCACGATTTAGTGACTGTGTTTCTACATAGCTGAACGTCCAGTTGTGCGAAGGGGATGTCTTCAAGAACAGACTTACACAAAAAACGGCCTTTGATGACTGATGATAAAATGAATCAAGTCCGTCATTATCTTTGTGGGAAAAATGCGTTTTCGGGATGCTTCCACCCCCTCGCCCATCAATTTAACAACAGACTTGACACCGCCTTAAAATACGAAGAAAGCTTGTTGCCTTTTCTCGCCTTTTGTCAGAAAGACACGCTAAACATGAATTAGTCTACTGTACTTCCGGCTAAGAAAAGGCAACCTCTTCTGGCTATGCAAGCGTTTTGCTATTCGGTCTTGAACAAATCCTTGATGCCTCCGATGCTGCCAAGCAGGTTGGTGGCCTCGTAAGGCAGGTACACGGTCTTTGACTTATCGCCCGAAGCCAGCTCCTGCATCATGGCGATGTACTTCTGGGCCAGGAGGTAATTGGCCGGATTGGTACTTTGTCCCACGGCCTCGGTAATCTTCTGGATGGCGATGGCCTCGGCCTCAGCCTTGCGAATGCGTGCCGTGGCCTCACCCTCGGCAAAGAGAATGGCCTGCTGCTTGGTGGCCTCTGCGCGGTTGATGGTGCTGGTCTTCTCGCCTTCCGACTGCAAGATGGCCGCTTGCTTCTCGCCCTCGCTGGTCAGAATGGTAGCACGTTTGTTACGCTCTGCCTGCATCTGTTTCTCCATGGCCTGCAACACACTCTCGGGTGGCGTGATGTCTTGCAGTTCCACACGGTTCACCTTGATGCCCCACTTGTTGGTGGCGTCGTCGAGAACGGCGCGCAACTTGGTGTTGATGGTGTCGCGCGAGGTGAGTGTCTGGTCCAGTTCCAGCTCGCCGATGATGTTACGCAGGGTGGTCTGTGTGAGCTTCTCGATGGCGTTGGGCAGGTTGTTGATTTCGTAAACGGCCTTAAATGGGTCCACAATCTGGAAATACAACAGGGCATTGATCTGCATCTGAATGTTGTCTTTGGTGATAACATTCTGCTTGTCAAAGTCGTACACCTGCTCGCGTAGGTCGATACTGGTGCTGTAGATGTAGCGGCCGCGGTTGAGTGTCACGATGTTCTTGGCACGGTCGATAAACGGGATAATGACGTTGATGCCAGGACTGAGGGTAGCATAGTACTTGCCCAGACGCTCTACGATTTTGGTTTCTGACTGTGGGATGATGATGATGGCCTGCTTGACGAAAATCAAGGCCAATACAACAATCGCCACTAACACATAGGTTGCAATCATGATATGAAGTTTTTTAGTGAATAATTCATGCGTTACAGGCACCGCTCCACGGTGAGGATGATGCTGTCCATCCTGACCACGCGCACCCGCTCGCCCCGCTGGATGGTTTCCAAGTCGGTGCTGACTGCCTTCCACACGTCGCCGTCAATCTTGACATAGCCGCTGTGTTCGCCCGTGATAGGCTCTTCCACCGTGCCGGTTCGCCCGATGAGGGCCTCGGCATTGCTGACCCGGTTGTCGCCCGAGGCATGCAGGGCATGTACTAATGGCGGTCGCACGAACACGAGGCTCAGCACGGAGCACACGGCGAAAATGATAATCTGAAGCCAGAGTGGCACGTCAAAGAGTGAGACGATCATGGCATCCATCGCACCGATGGCGAAGCAAGTGACAAAGAAATCGCCCGACCCCAGCTCGATAATTAGGCAGAGCATGGCTACGATGGTCCAAACGAGCCATAAATGTTGTGAAATGTATTCTATCATTTGTATAAGGTTTTGGTAAACAGACACCGCTGCAGGTGGAGCCATTCGGAAATGGGGCGCACTGCAAAGAAACGGTGCCGAATTGTATATCAATCCGCAACAAATTTATAGAAAATTCTTGAATTATACGCCTGTTGGGGCAAGAAAAATCGCTCTTTCTGTAGGTGGAAAATAAAAAAAGATGATTGACCCACCAGGGAAGAAGCGTTCATCCTATATTGTGCAGACGGAAGGGCATTGACTTTGCCCGCCAAAGTCAATGACATTGATGCCCAATACCTATGACTTTGGCGGGCAAAGTCAATGCTTTTCCAACGAAAGACATAAACTACTGGAAATCAATATGATGCACATCTTTTAAAAAGGTGTCAGAAGAGGCAGACTATAAATGTTGAACCGATGGCGGACGGATGACCCATCAGCCCAGACAGGACAGGGCCTGGTAGGAACTAACTATCCTACCAGGCCCTGTGAAAGATGGTCGATGCGGTTACTTCCCCGTGTTCCTGTAAAGGCTGGAGGCAGAAACCGTCTTTTGTCGGGATGACTGTTTCTTGTTAGTCAGCTTCCTGCTCGTCTTTGGAGCAGGGGCTGCTGCGACACCCGAGCCACCATTATAATATTGCAAAGCTGTGGGCATAAGACGCTGCAAGGCGGCAATGCGCTTGGCATCGGCGGGGTGAGTGCTGAACATGTCGCTCTGGTTTCCCTTGCCACTGGCCATGCGCTGCCAGAATGGGACGGCCACCCGAGGATCGTAACCGGCCATGGCGGCAAAGATAAGTCCCATGTTGTCGGCCTCCAACTCATGGTCGCGTGAATATTTCAGGTTGCGGAATTGCAATCCTTGTTGGGCCACAACCTGTGCAATCTGTGTGGTGGTATTTCCCACACCCAGCGCACCGAGGGCACCGCCAAGCACCTGCACGCCCAGATGATCCCTGATTTGTTTGCTCATCTGCTCGGCACTGTGACGGGCAACGGCATGCGCTATCTCGTGACCTACAACCACTGCCAGGGACGGTTCGTTCTGTGTATAGGGCAGGAGGCCTTCGTACACCACGATTTTACCACCGGGCATACAGAATGCGTTGGCCTGCTTGTCGGCGACAAGGTTGAACTCCCAGCTATAGTGCTGCAGCTCTTCGCTCAGTCCATGGCTGTTGAAATAGTTCTCAACGGCACGGGCCAGCCGCTGTCCCACGCGCCTCACCATGGCCGTGTTGGCTGCATTGGACGACTTGGTAGCCGAAGCCATGTACTTGTCGTATTCCTGTTTGCTCAAACTAAGCACCTGCTCATCCGAGACCATCAAATTCTGTTTACGGCCCGTGATAGGCACGGTTCGCGTTGTTCCACATGCTACGAGCAATGCTGTAGCAAAGGTCAACAATAAAATTTTAGCTTTATTCATATCCTTGATTTTATAAATTTCAATATTGCAAACTTACAAAAAAATTGATACACGCGGACAATAGTTCATTAAAATTTGAGATAACGCTGGGAAAGGAAAAGGTTGAACTGAAGTCAGTTGATGCACTTGGGCTTATATCATACCCGTTGGCGGAATTAATTTAGTGCATACTTAATTACGTCAACGAGTTATTATGCTCTACTACAAGCCCTTCTAAACTTTGTACACTCTCGCATGAGCATAAAAAAGAAGCAAAGGCTATGCTAATTAATGTATGATGTATTTTCATAGGAAATGTTTTTTTAGAGTCTATGCGGATTCGACAGATGAACGGGATGCGCAGGTTTAAGTCGGTTTAAACATCCAATGCGCCAATGATTTCTGTCACCGAAGCACAGCCATGGTCATCGAGCCAGCGGTTCACACCATCTCGAACGTGGATGGTAGCCATGGGATCGACAAAATTGGCCGTGCCAATCTGGATGGCCGTGGCACCTGCCATGAAGAATTCGAGGGCATCTTTCGCCGTAGAAATCCCTCCAAGTCCAATGACAGGGATGCTGACTGCTTTGGCCACTTGCCATACCATGCGCAACGCTACGGGCTTTACAGCCGGTCCACTGAGACCACCTGTGGCAATGCTCAACACGGGTTTGCGCCGCTCTACGTCAATGGCCATGCCCATGAGGGTGTTGATAAGCGAAACGCTGTCGGCTCCTTCGGCCTCACAAGCTCGTGCTATTTCAGCCACATCGGTGACATTGGGCGACAACTTGACGATGAGTGTCTTGTGATAAGCCCGTCGAACGGCTTTGACAACCGCTGCCGCTCCTGCACAAGATACGCCGAAAGCCATGCCGCCCTCTTTGACATTAGGACAGGAAATATTGAGTTCGATGGCCGGAATCTTGTCCAGGGCATCGATACGGGCCGCACACTCGGCATAATCATCGGGCGTGTTTCCACTGACATTGACGATCATGTGGGTATCGATATCCTTAATCTTTGGATAGATTTCTGTGCAGAAATAGTCAACACCCTTATTCTGCAGGCCCACACAGTTGAGCATGCCATGCGGCGTTTCGGCCATTCGTGGATACTTATTTCCTTGACGAGGATGGAGTGTTGTACCCTTGACAATGATGCCACCGAGCTGATCTAATGGTACCAAATCGGCAAATTCGAGTCCATACCCGAAAGTACCCGAAGCGGTTAAGATTGGATTCTTAAACTCAATGTCATTTATTTTTACATTTAGAGCTGCCATAATAACTTCTTAATATTTAACACTGGACCTTCTGTACAGACGCAGATATGCCCGTCAGTAGTATCTTCCACACAACAAAGACAGGCACCTAAGCCGCACGCCATATCATTCTCTAACGAAACTTCGCATGCTATGTCGTTCTGCGTGGCATAGCGTGCCACTGACATCATCATAGGTTTGGGGCCGCAGGTGGCGATGCGGTCGAATTGCTTTTCCTTGAGAATGGAATGATTGGTTACATAACCTTTCTCGCCTTCTGAACCATCTTCCGTGGTGAGATATAGGTCACCAAACTCACTAAACATGTCCTTTTCAAGCAATTCGTCAGTTGTTCGCGCGCCTAACAAAAACGAAGGGCGCACTCCCATCTCCACTAATCGCTTTCCCAAGAAAAGCATTGGAGCGATTCCCACTCCACCTCCAACGAGCAAGAAACGTTCATCGGTAGAGCGGGGCATGGTAAAACTATTTCCGAGAGGTAACAAACAATTGACCTTGTCACCGGGTTTCTTTCGCACCAGATGACGGGTTCCTTCACCTATTGCGGCCACAAGCAATAATATCTCATTGCGTTCGTAATCCACCATGTTAATGGAAATGGGCCGACGCAAGTAAGTTGTAGGTGAATCGTCAATATGAACCTGTACGAATTGGCCTGGATGCATCTCAGGCAATGCCGATGATGAACGCAATCGCATGAGCCAATGACGATCGCTTAATTGCTCTGTTGCTTGTACAAGGAAATCTTCGCAAATCTTTCTCATTGAACAATTTCGTTATAATAGTATTGAAATAGGGAGTCATGGACAAATCTTAAACCGTGACACGCAAGGATAATGATATTACATATAAACCTCGTTTGTCTGAACGAAGAATAAGCTCAACTTTCAATAGACACCTATTTAAATTGAATAATCGTGAAACACATTATTATATTAAGTGCAAAGTTAGCACAAATAGGACACACTCACAAATGAAAGAAATAAATAAAAACACCTATATCAATAATCGTTCAATCTTTTGTAAGATTGAACAAAATAGAAAAGCTTATTATGAGTATGGAATAACAATAAACCAATTGACTGAAATGACTCAGTTAATGTTACACGAAACGCTTATTTTTTAGGCACAAAAGTTTCCCATGTTTGGTCATCATAGAATACTCTTATTTCGCTTATCTTGCGCGGATTATTGTCAATATATTTCGTAGTGTTATTAGCGACTTGTTGAAGTTGATTACGCTGCTCAACAAAACTTAACTGCGGTTGAACTACATTACTCTCTTGTGGAGTAGAAGGAGAGTCATCAAACTTTAAGACAGACTCAGGAGTAGGTGTTGAAACTGTATAATTATCGATATCACCTGTATATTCATCCATAAACATAGGACCATTGCCATACAATAACCAATCTAAATTAATAGTTGGAAATTTTTTCTTGATAGCATCGATGTGGTTTAATGTTGGTTTTGTACGATCATTAAAAATGCTACTCAAAGAAGCTGGTGAAATATCCAATGCCTCAGCAAAAGTTTGCTGATTCATGTGCTGAGCATTCATCAATTGTTTTATTCGATCTTTCATTTTATCCGTCATTCAACATAAAATAGGCCAAAAAAGGCAATTCTCATTGACTTTACAAAGATAAACAATAAAAATCACAAAACAAACAAATCTATATAATATTTAGTATTCAATAGTTTGAATTTAGTTATTTATATTTATAAAACCTACATTAAAGGAATGTAACACAACAACTTTTTATGTAGATATATAAATCACATTCGTAAATCAAGGCTTTGTATAAATGTAGCAAAAAATTATAAAAAGCTGGGAATAAATGAATTATCGTTTATTCTTCTACAGTATACAGGCTCTATACCATGAAATTAAGTAGGAATCAATGGTTATATGTAGAAAATAGAAGAAGAAAAACATTATAATGATTGATTATCAGCAACTTAATACAAGCTCTTGCTGTTGTATATTTATAATTATCAAACATAAAACCTAAATATTTACGTTTTAAGATTGTGTTTTCATGTTATAATTTTCTTATGTGTTTGTGGATTTACAAAAAGAGTCCACTTTTAAATTTACAATCACAAATTCACGAGAATGTAATCTTTTGCGGTTTTAAATCACAAAAATAGTTAAGCGTAAATTTGTTTGTGGTAGAAAGATGAAAAATCGCCATAATTTCAATATTCTGAAACAAGGTACAGGGTGCGCTTAAATAAGCGAATTATGAGCACACTAAAATGCGAAGAACCTTGACTCCATCAGGGTTTAACGGTAAAAAACATGAAAAATAAAAGTTGTATTCTAGACGAAAATAAGCTAAAATGAGGTCTATTTTTGGCAAAAAGAGCTTTTTAAGCATGCAAAAAGTCCTCTTTAGATGGAAATAGCTACCCTATTAGCGGCCAATTTGAAGTTATTAGGGACCTATTTGAAATTATTAGAGCCCCATTTGAAGTTATAGAAGGCTTTTGAAGTTTATTTAAGGGGAACCCGTTTGATGTTATTTGTGATCCAAATGGGTATTTTTTCAGTGCAGAATATAAAAAATAAGCTCCTTCATCAAATCCCCTGTCGATGTGTAGGGATTGTTGATTCCTTTGCTTTTAGCATCAATTTCTCTAAACTTAGCAATGATCTGCATGGTTTTCTTACCTGAATAATTTTTCATTCCTGTGATATAATCACGCGCAGCCCACCCTCCTCTTAGATCCAAAAATTGTGCAACGGCATTCTCATTTTTGGAGGGAGCATAATAGGCAATCATCAGATTTTGGAAATAACTGAAGAGCAAAGGAAGAAAAGCATAGATAGACCCAGCTTTAGGATTATTGTCAAAATATTTGATAATCTGGTTAGCTTTGAAAACATCCCGATTGACCAAGGCATTTCTCAGTTCGAAAGCATTGAAATCTTTGCTCACGCCAATTTGCTTTTCAATGACCTCAGGCACAACCACTCGATTGTTTTCCGGAAGTGAAATCAGCAATTTGTCCAGCACAGAAATCATCCGATTCAAATCGGATCCAATATGATCGGCAATCATTGCTGTCGACTTATAATCGATGGTCACATTTTTCTGTTTCAGATACGAAGCGATGAAAGAAGGCAGTTCTGACTCTCTCATCTTTTTACTTTCAAAAACTACGCCCAAAGCTTCAGACCTTCCAATCAGCTTTTTTCGTCTGTCGATGGTACCGTTTTTATGGCAAAGCACCAAGATTGTTGATTTTACAGGATTTTTCAGATATTTTTCAATCACGTCAGTTCCACGCAAGTTTTGCGCTTCTTTCACGATAACGACCCGATATTCGGCCATCATTGGATATCCCTTTGCCAAATCTACAATCTGTGCTGCATTGATGTCTGAACCAAAAACAATGTTTTGATTGAAGTCACGCTCTTCGGGTTGCAGGACATTTTCGGCGATATAATCTGAAATTTTATCGATAAAATACGACTCCTCCCCCATTAATATATAAATAGGTGAAAAATGCCGTGCCTGAAGGTCACGCAAGATAGAATCGTATGTAGGTCCTGTTTTAGCCATCATTACAAAAAGACTTGATACAAATGGGCATGATAAAAAGCTATACAAATTGGCATTTCAATCACGAACCGTGTAATCTCTATCAGGTCTTTTTCTTTTCTTGTTTTTTTATTAACTTTGTATCTGAATGCAAAATTACTAAAATGTATCCATTAAACCTACCCCATTACCAAATAAAATTAGGCGGCACGAAAGACAAGCCCACCATTTTCGACATTCTCCGCAAGAGATATGTAGCACTTACACCAGAAGAATGGGTGAGACAACACTTCATACATTATTTAATAGAGCACAAACACTATCCCGCCACCTTGTTAGCTAACGAAATAAAACTCAACATGGCCGGCAAAACACTGCGAGCCGACAGTGTTCTGTACGATTCGCACCTACGTCCCAGGATGATCATAGAATATAAGGCACCATCCATCCCCATTACACAAAAGGTATTCGACCAAATATCCACCTATAATTTCCTGCTGCATGTCGACTATCTCATTGTCAGCAACGGCATTGATTCTTATTGCTGCAAAATGGATTATGAAAATAAAAAATATTTATATTTAGACCATATTCCAGAGTACGAAAATATTTAACAAAACAGAACCTTTTTACGCTCATAAAACTGAAATTAAAAAGGAAGGAAATTGCTATTAAATTATAAATCGTGTAGGAGGTAAACACTAATCATTGGCGTTTACCTCCTACTCGATTACAATTTCAAGACACCAGACGTCAATTTTCCATTCTTTGATTATCGCTCAAAAACAGCCCACACGCAGCCAAGCCATCACGAATGCACTTTTTGCTTTCTCCTATCTGAATGGCATTGCGGAGAAGTTAGCCATCCTTTCGGGCAACATTGAGAAACATCTGCCAAAGAGAGTGCACCGCACGTCATCATGAAGGCAACGGTGTATGGCCGGAAAAGCAATGCGTTTCGTAGATTCTTCGGCCACATTGTCCACTACCATTTCCTGCTATTGTGTAAGAAAAACATACATGTAAAACGGTACATGAAAACTGACGAAATAGAAAGAATTGATAGGCACGGACTCACCTTACATACATCTTTAGAGGAATCAAAGTCTGTTTTTTAATCTAAAAACACGACCTGAATGCGACAAAAGGCATCACTTTCGCTGTTATTCCCATGCCATTGGTGAGCAAAAGCATGCATCTTGGCGGGCAATAGCAGGCATCTTGGCATTCAAAAGCATTGCTTTTAAACAACAATTCAGGTAAAGACGATGAGAAAACGGATATCACATAACGTATTAACCTAACAATCAGCAATTTATGAAAATCGCTCATTTTCGGCGTATTTGACACCAGTGTGCGTGTTGCTCACCTACGGACGAATCCTGAAGAGGTTATTGTAAAGATAAATTCGAATCTTTCCGGATTTTTTATTTAACGGGAGTTTAGCGATGAAATCACAGCTGCTTTCAAAAATTTTCCGTACATTTGCCAACATCAAACAATATTTGGAACACAATGAACAACAAGAATTTTGCTATGCTCACACATCACAACCACATCCATCAGTTAGTCGGCACGCATCTTCGCACGGTCAGCAGCATCGCCGTGCTCATGCTCTCCATCAGCACCCTTGCCACCAATGAGGGTCACAGCCGGCAACGACTTTTCACGACAGGTGAAAAGGATGCCATCCCCTATCGCATCCCCGCCATCACCACTTGCAGCAACGGCGACATCATCGCTGCGTCAGACTACCGCTATTGCGGCTCTGACATTGGCTATGGAGCCGTGGACTTGGTCTATCGCATCAGCGGCGACAATGGCAAGACCTGGTCGGAAGAGAAGATATTGGCCGACGGACAGGGCAACGAAGCTGACATCAAGTGGGATTATGCTTTTGGCGACTGCGCCTTGGTGGCCGACAAAAACAGCAGCGAGGTGCTGGCTACTTGCGCGGCCGGCAAAACCGTATATTTCCAAGCAACGCGCAACAACCCTAACCGCATCGCCATCTTCCGCAGTTATGACAACGGAAAGACATGGGACAAAGGCCACGAAATCACCGAGCAGATATACCCCCTGTTCGACCAACGAAAGGCCGGCCCCATCCAGTCGCTCTTCTTCACGTCGGGCAAGATACACCAAAGCCGCCACGTCAAGGTAGGCAAATACTACCGTCTGTACGTCGGTCTGTGCACCTTGTCAGGCAACTTCGTGCTCTACAGCGACGATTTTGGCCGACAGTGGAACGTGCTGGGCGACATCAACACATCTCCCTGTCGCGACGGTGACGAGGTGAAATGCGAAGAATTGCCCGACGGCAGTCTCATACTCAGTTCGCGTCACAACGGCAGACTGTTCAACGTCTTCACCTTCAGCAACCTCAAAAAGGCCGAAGGCTCCTGGGGGCAACGCGCCAAAGCGGCTGTCTTCACAGGCATCGAGAATGAGTGTAATGGTGAAATCTTAGTCGTCCCAGCCATACGCAAAGCCGATGGCAAGAAAACGTTCGTAGCCATTCAGTCGATTCCTTTCGGTCCTCAGCGAACACGCATCGGCTTCTTTTACAAAGACTTGGGCAAGAAACATCTCACATCCCAGCAGTTGGCCGACGGCTGGCAGCGAGGCATGATGTTGGCAACTGGTCTAGGAGCCTACTCTACCATGACGCTTCAGAAAAATGGGAGAATTGGATTTTTATGGGAATCGGGTCCCACCATCTACAACATCGACTATCAAAGTTTGAAGCTTGAGGACATCACCAACGGGCAATATCAGCTCAAGGGGAAGTTCTGAAACACACGAAAAGCCTGGGGAATAAAAAGAAATACAATGGCAACACGCCATGCAAGCATGAATAAAATTAAATGAGAGAATAATGGCAGCAGGCAAATGGATAGGCGGAATATTAGGATTGATGCAGGGAGGGCCATTGGGCGCACTCGCTGGATTTGCAATTGGGTGGCTCTTCGACAGCGGCTTAGACAGTTTCAGTGAAGGAGGATCGGGTGACGAATATCGACAACATCAGGGCAACAGGTATGCGCAATACAATCAACAGCAACGTCAATACGCCGAAGGACAGCGCAACACGTTCCTCTTTTCCATCCTCGCATTGGCCTCGTATGTCATCCGAGCCGACGGCAAGGTGATGCATTCGGAGATGCAAACGGTACGCAACTTCCTCAGACAGAACTTTGGTGAGGTGGCAGTGAAGCAGGGAGAGGAGATTCTTCTCAGGCTTTTCGAGCAACAAAAGCAAATGGGGTGGCAGCAGTTCAGCAACACCATCCGGCAAGCATGCATCCAAATTAGCTTCAATATGGGCTATTCTGAACGGCTACAGCTGTTCAACTTCCTGGTAATCATCGCCCAAGCCGATGGCATGATTGTCAGTGAAGAGGTTAATGTTCTGAAAGAGATAGCCCAATACCTGGGACTTTCTGCCGCCGATGTCGACTCGATGCTCAACCTCAAAGACAGCTCTACAAACCTCGAAGCGGCTTACAGAGTACTGGGAATTGCCCCCTCAGCCACCAACGATGAGGTGAAAAAGGCTTATCGGCAGATGGCCCTGAAGCATCATCCCGACCGCGTTTCCACGCTGGGTAACGACGTGAAGAAGGCTGCCCAGAAGAAGTTTCAGGAAATCAACAATGCCAAAGACCTCATTTACAAAGCCCGCGGCATGTAGCCATACGCCCCCCCTCGCTCACCAATGGCATCCGCAGTGGATTTTTCTCAAGCTGCGGTAAGGGCTACAGCGATGGAAGTTGGAGAGGCAAAGTACCGTTTGTTTGACTTATATTTGTAAACGTTTTATAATTTACGTTAATTCAAAGGGTGAAAATAGG
>NZ_AWXC01000007.1 GCF_000479005.1 Prevotella sp. BV3P1
CCCCCCCCGATTATTTAACACTTTTTATTGGTTATCTATTGCTGGAGAGTCTCCTGCTACCTCTTATTGTAAGGCAGAAGAGGAGAGGACTATTGCCGTATCCGTAAGTGCGGTACGCTGCTACACACGCTCTTCTTGATACCTTGATAACCATCTGTCGTGACATGACTGCAAGACAGTGACGGAAGCAACTTTGGAAGATAAAGGCGATATTAAACAATTAACCTAACTGACAACAATATGAAGGAAAGGGTTACAAACATACAAAGGGAGCCATTAACCATTTAACAAGCACTAAATTTGAAAACAAAATGAAAGAAACAGTAAAACATAAAATGCCATACACTACACCTTTATGCGAGGTGATAAAGATTGGCGGAGATGACAACCTATTGGATAACTGGGGCATACAAGCCAGCATAGAGGAACCCATAGATGGTGGGGAAATTGAGGATGCCAAGAGGTATGATTTTTCGGAGGAAGACTTCGACATGAAATATAGCTGGGAAGACTGACGACTCACCTACAAACCTGTCGCCAAGTTAGACGGGATAAAGGGAGCAACATAGGCTTTTCGACACTAAGAACAGAACAAAATGAAAAGAGAAAAAACAAAAAATAGGACATCTATGAAAACAACTATACATAACCTACGCAAGGTTGTCATGCTTTGCGTCACACTCGCAATCATGGGACTCACGCTCGGATCGTGTGCCAGCGACATCGATGACAGCCTATCCTCTACTCCCGACAAGGAGAGCGGGCAGACGAAGTATCCAACCACAACTATACGCATGTACATTGGCGACATGCAGATGGACGGCGAGACTCAGAAAATAGTTCACGAACTGGCAAGTAATGCCAAGACATACGGTGTCATCACCCGTGCCATCTCGCTCGACAACAACGGCAAGGTGAAGAACGGACAAGACTTCATCGCCACCTGCTACATCATGAACGAGCGCACACAGCAACTCGGCAAATTCACATACAAGTGGCAGACCAAGCGCAGCGATAACAACGACCTACAGCTCAACGACCCCAACGGTGAGGGAAAATTGCAAAACATCACCGTGACATGGGTACTCGGCAGTCCCTCCAACAACATCTCTGGCGACGGCTGGGAAGTGTGCGCCGTAGCTGGTGGAACGGAGAAAGAAGTGGGAGGAGGTGCCAACGGAGCGATGCGCCACAGCGTGAGCTTCCAACCACAGATGGTACCCGACAACAGTCCTGAAACCAAACAGGGTGGTAACGTAAGAATGGCAAACAACAACGAGCCCATCGCCTTCGTCTCCAACAGCAAGCCAATAACCATGAGAAATGGTGCACCGTTCGCTCGTTTCAAATTCAAGATGCCTGGCACGCTTGTCAAAATAAAGGTGAAACGTGATGACAATGTGTCCAAGTCGCACGACTATTTTCTTAAAACCAACGCCCTGCACCCTATGGGCGTGTTCTGCCCCATAACAGACAAAGGCAAACTCAAAGCTGGAGACATCAGCACATGGTGGGAAAGCACCTGTCCTGTCATCGTCCGTAATTTCGACAACAACGACAACTACATACTCCACCTCAACGGCAAAGCCAAGGAAACGATACACCTCACTGAGGGCGGAGCTGAATATGATGTATGGTACATGTGGGGCATGCCCACCGACAAGGCAGGCGTTGAGACCATGATGGGGTCGTGGACAGGCGGCTACATTCTCAAACAAGCCAAGAAAGCCAATGCGCAAGGTCCGTTTATCAGCAAGCACGACTTCAAGAAAGATGGCGGCAAGATGCGCACCCTCACCGCCAACGTGCACGACTCGGAACCGTACCCAGCATTCAACTTCCTCAACTTCCTCTCTCGCGCAGCCAAGCACAACATCGCCGCCCCCAAGACATGGTGGGACAACGATTGCTATCTCAACAGCAACAATTGGCCCGATAATAGAAATGGGCATACAGTTTGGTATACATGGGAGGATGCGATGCAATACAAAAAGGTAATGCCCGAGGATAACGTGTGGCACACCCCCTCGCTCACCGAGCTGACCACGCTCTTCCCATTCCCCGCAGAGTATGGAAAATGGAAGGATCAGGGAAAGGACGTTTGCGTCTGTCCCGGAAAGGAAAGAACGTTCCAGAACGAGAACGACCTGTACCTGGAATGGATGACGCTCTATGCTGAAATCGAGGAATCAAATGGATATCTATTTGTAAGAGACCTTATTCCGGATAACGGCGGCGATCTTGCAGCAGAACAGATGAAAGACCTCAATACACAAGGCTTTTTCAGCAATTTCTACACCACGGAAGATGGCAAGACTACTTATGCCATACGCTTCTTCCGAAGTTCGAAATACGGAGACAGGCTCTGTTGCGCTTACAAATGGGAGACGCGCAACTGGCCCGACCGCAAAGACACCAACGAGAACCAACTCGTCGTGACCAGCCGTTGGATAGGCAACGCGCCTCTAAAGGTGTCTGACATTATGAGCGACGCATGGTGGAATGGTGAGGACAGTAAGTTCAACGTGCAAGTGAAACTGCCGTGCCAAGGCGAGAGCGCAGGTATTAAATACACGAATTACCGTAATTCGATGACGATGATAGCTGGCAGCAACCACCAAACTGCCGGTGTCAAAACACAGCACTTCGCCCGCGTTTTCTCCAGCCATAAAGGAGGAACCTTCCAGCGTAAGACCCAATGGAGAATGGGATTCATACACCCATTCACCAATCTTATGATGTGCAATGAGAAAGGAAAACCGGGAGACGAATACAACGAGGAGGGAAGCGGTCACGGCTCAGGTAAAAATTGGCCTCGCCCAAAAACAGGATGGCACGCTAATCCGAGATAACTTCCCTTACAGAATACAATTTCTTTTTACATGATAAAGACACAGGTTGAAATACGCCTCACAGTGCATTCCAACCTGTGTCTTCTCGAATATATTATATAAATTATCCAAATTAGAATTAAGCATATATTATTCATAAGGTATAAAAAAAGAAACGTTCAATTGTGGCGTAATGGACATCTGGAGCTTTTCAGCCTACCAAATGTCCATTACGCCTAATTTAAATGCTGTATGTGCAAACCTAAAATCTTATTCAAAGGGATTATTGTTTGTATGAGGAGTGTCATTTACAGCATTCACTTCACCCATATTATATTCGGTAAACATTATCTTTCGCAAACATAATTTTGATTAGAATTAAAATTATTGGTGATTTTGTGTGTTGATAGTTATTAAAATATTATCTTTGTAAAACATAATCTTTGGCAAAGATAATTATTTATGATATGGAATTTATTGATAGAATAGAAGAAACTGCTACGTTCAAGCGTACGCTGGGCCTTAACCGACCTGTGCTCATTGTGATTTATGGCAGGCGGCGTATTGGAAAGTCAGAACTCGTCAAGCATGTTTTGACCGATCAGGATGTGTACCATCTAAGCGAAGAAGCACAGACGCAGCAGCAGATAGATTCCTTTGCTAAGACCGTTTCATTTACGTTTGACGGCTTTGACCGTGTGTCATACCATGATTGGGAAACGATACTCACCTCTATCAATCTATATGTTGGGGAAAACACATCAGTTTGCTTAGATGAGTTTTCTTATCTTGTCAAGAGCGACCCCTCGCTGCCTTCCATCATTCAACGATTGGTGGATAGCAAAAAACTGAAATACAACCTGATACTTTGTGGTTCCTCCCAACTGATGATGCACTCATTGGTACTCAATGAAACATCGCCCTTGTATCAACGCTGTGCTTGGCAGCCAAAGCTGAAGCAACTGTGTTTGCCTTATATCAAAGAAGCCCTGCATTGTTCCGACCAGCAGGCTGTTGAGGAATATGCCGTTTGGGGTGGTGTGCCTCGCTACTGGGAACTTCGTGCCGACTTTGATAGTTTGGAAGTGGCGGTGCGCAATCTGCTGGTCAATAACTATGGCACGCTGTACGATGAGCCAACTTGGTTGCTTCGTGATGAACGTCGTGATACGGCTACATCTTTCTCATTACTTACTACGGTAGGCAACGGGGTGAATCGCATTTCGGAAATAGCCAGTCGTATGCAGCAGCCTGCGACCAACCTTTCTCAGCCCATTAGCATACTGACCGATTTAGGCTATGTGGAGAAAGATATACCCTTTGGTGACAATCCAAAGAGCAGCAAGAAAGGACTTTATCGGCTTGGTGATAACTTTCTTTCCTTCTATTACAGGTTTATCAATCCCAACAAATATCTTATTGAGCTCGATCGTCAGGATCTCGTAATGGATATTATCCGTAAGGACTTCAACACATACGTTGGTCAGGTATGGGAAAGGATTTGTCGCAACTTCATAACGGGCAATGAAATTGATGGTGTAGTCTATGGCAATGCCTCACGCTGGTGGGGCAGCATACCAAAAGAAGATGGCAGCAATGACTACGAACAGATAGAGCTCGACCTTGTGGCTGAATCGCTTGACAAAAAGCATATCCTCGTAGCAGAATGTAAATGGCGAGAACGCGACGAGGCACAGAGCATTTATGAGCAATTAACAAGCCGTGCCAGCCGCTTACCCTTTGTAAAGAAGGGGCAAAAAGTACACACGATATTGTTCCTCAAAACAGAAACCAAGGCTGATGTTCCATGCTATTATCCAAAAGACATCATAGCATCTATGCTTCAAGAGGATGCCTCCAAAGACAAAGCTTCATATTAACATTCTTAAGTTGGTAACTTTTGCAAGTTATGGAAAAACTATCCGCCACAAAATTAGATGACTGCGCTATCGTAATCTGTCTTCAAGGAAAAACAACTCGCAAATGGAAAACATGAAATAAGAGAAAGTGTGGTTTAAAGACGAGTGTATAATACACCCTCAATAAAATAAGCCCCTCCGAAGAGGGGCTGTAGGACTTGCATCCTTCGGCATATAGCCTTATTGTGATAAGATGTAGAATATCTTATGTGGCAAATGTAAACAAAATATTTGTTACTAACAAATATTTTTTCTAATTTTACAGAAATAAATTTATTTATTATGAACAAACGCATATTAGGATTGGATACTGGCACCAACAGTTTGGGGTGGGCAGTAGTTGATTGGGACGAGCATGCCCAGAGTTACGAGTTTATTAAATATGGTGATGTTATCTTTCAAGAAGGTGTAAAAATTGAAAAGGGGATAGAATCTTCTAAGGCTGCCGAGCGTTCGGGGTATAAGGCTATACGGAAACAATATTTTCGACGTCGCTTACGCAAAATACAAGTGTTGAAGGTGTTGGTGAAATATCATCTTTGTCCTTATTTGAGTGATGATGATTTACGGCAGTGGCATTTGCAGAAGCAATATCCTAAAAGCGATGAGTTGATGTTATGGCAGCGCACAAGCGATAAAAAGGGGAAAAATCCTTATTATGATAGACATAGATGTCTGCACGAAAAATTAGATTTAACGGTTGAGGCTGATAGATATACCTTAGGTCGTGCTTTATATCATTTAACGCAACGGCGTGGCTTTTTGAGTAATCGACTGGACACCAGTGCAGATAATAAAGAAGACGGAGTGGTGAAATCGGGAATTTCGCAGCTGTCGACAGAAATGGAAGAGGCGGGATGCGAATATCTTGGAGATTATTTTTATAAGCTCTATGATGAACAAGGTAACAAGGTGCGCATCAGACAAAGGTACACAGACCGTAATAAACATTACCAGCATGAGTTTGATGCTATTTGTGAAAAGCAAGAACTAAGCAGCGAGTTAATAGAAGATTTGCAACGAGCCATCTTCTTTCAACTACCGCTTAAATCGCAAAGGCACGGTGTAGGCAGGTGTACCTTTGAAAGAGGGAAACCGCGTTGTGCCGATTCGCATCCTGATTATGAAGAATTTAGAATGCTTTGTTTTGTCAACAACATTCAAGTAAAAGGACCTCACGATTTAGAGCTACGTCCCTTAACTTACGAGGAGCGAGAGAAAATTGAACCTTTGTTTTTCCGTAAATCAAAACCTAATTTCGACTTTGAAGACATAGCCAAGGCATTGGCAGGCAAGAAAAACTACGCTTGGATACATGACAAAGAAGAAAGAGCTTACAAGTTTAATTATAGAATGACACAGGGCGTGCCGGGATGTCCTACTACAGCACAGTTGAAAAGCATATTTGGCGATGATTGGAAGACAGGTATAGCCGAGACATACACACTTATTCAAAAGAAGAATGGGAGTAAGAGTTTGCAAGAAATGGAGGACGATGTTTGGAATGTGTTGTATTCTTTTTCATCGGTTGAAAAGCTAAAAGAGTTTGCTCATCACAAGTTGCAGTTGGATGAGGAGAGTGCAGAGAAGTTTGCAAAGATAAAACTAAGTCACAGTTTTGCAGCGCTAAGCCTGAAAGCGATACGCAAATTCTTACCGTTCTTGCGCAAGGGAATGTATTATACGCATGCTTCGTTCTTTGCGAACATTCCTACCATAGTAGGTAAAGAAATATGGAACAATGAGCAGAACAGAAAGTATATCATGGAGAATGTTGGTGAACTGGTTTTCAATTATCAACCTAAACATCGTGAAGTACAAGGAACGATTGAAATGCTGATCAAAGATTTTCTTGCCAACAACTTCGAGTTACCAGCAGGGGCAACAGACAAACTATATCATCCTTCTATGATAGAAACCTACCCTCATGCGCAACGCAACGAATTTGGCATATTGCAATTGGGCTCGCCACGAACCAATGCCATCCGAAATCCCATGGCTATGCGCTCTCTTCATATCTTGAGACGGGTGGTAAATCAGTTGTTGAAAGAAAGTATCATTGACGAAAATACGGAAGTACATGTTGAGTACGCCCGAGAATTGAATGATGCCAATAAGCGAAGAGCAATTGCAGGTTGGCAAAAAGAGCAAGACAAACAACACAAAAAATATGTCGATGAAATAAGGAAGTTATACAAAGAAGAAACAGGAAAAGACATTGAACCAACTCAAACAGATGTGTTAAAGTTTCAACTTTGGGAGGAACAAGACCACCATTGCTTATATACAGGTGAACAAATAGGTATCACAGACTTTATTGGGAGTAATCCGAAGTTTGATATAGAGCACACTATTCCACAGAGTGTTGGTGGAGACAGCACACAGATGAACCTTACATTGTGTGACAATCGGTTTAACAGAGAGATAAAGAAAGCCAAGCTACCTGCACAATTGTCGAATCACGAAGAGATATTGGCAAGAATTGAACCGTGGAAAAACAAATATGAACAGAAGATAAAAGAACGTGACAAGCAACGCACATTTGCTGGAATGGATAAAGCGGTGAAAGATTTAAGGATACAAAAACGCCATAAGCTACAAATGGACATCGATTATTGGCGAGGAAAGTATGAGCGATTTACCATGACCGAAGTGCCCGAAGGGTTCAGTAGGAGACAGGGAACTGGCATCGGACTTATTTCTCGTTATGCAGGGTTGTATCTCAAGTCGTTATTCCATCAAGCAGACAGTCGCAATAAGTCGAATGTTTATGTGGTAAAAGGCGTGGCAACAGCCGAGTTTCGTAAAATGTGGGGGCTGCAAAGTGAGTATGAAAAGAAATGTAGAGATAATCATTCTCATCATTGTATGGATGCTATCACCATTGCATGCATCGGAAAGAGAGAGTACGATCTCATGGCTGAATATTATCGCATGGAAGAAACATTTAGGCAAGGCAGAGGTTCCAAACCTAAATTCTCAAAACCTTGGGCTACATTTACAGAGGATGTTCTCAACATATATAAAAACTTATTGGTAGTACACGACACACCGAACAACATGCCGAAGCATACAAAAAAGTATGTGCAGACATCTAAAGGAAAGGTGTTGGCTCAAGGTGACACGGCAAGAGGTAGTTTACATCTTGACACATATTATGGCGCAATAGAGCGAGATGGAGAAATAAGATATGTTGTTCGGCGACCACTCAGTTCGTTTACAAAACCAAAAGAGCTTGAAAATATTGTCGATGAAACCGTGAAGCGAACTATTAAAGAAGCAATAGCGGACAAAAATTTCAAGCAGGCTATAGCGGAACCAATCTATATGAATGAGGATAAAGGCATACTTATAAAAAAGGTAAGATGCTTTGCTAAATCCGTGAAGCAACCCATCAACATCAGACAACATCGAGATTTGTCCAAGAAAGAATATAAACAGCAATATCATGTAGTGAATGAAAATAATTACATGTTGGTTATTTATGAGGGTTTGGTGAAAAATAAAGTGGTTAGAGAATTTGAAATAGTAAGCTATATCGAGGCTGCCAAATATTATAAACGAAGTCAAGACCGAAATATATTCTCGTCAATAGTGCCTACTCACAGCGCCAAATATGGATTACCACTTAAAACAAAACTTTTAATGGGGCAGCTGGTGTTAATGTTTGAAGAAAATCCTGACGAAATACAAGTGGATAATACCAAAGACTTAGTTAAAAGACTCTACAAGGTGGTTGGCATTAAAAAAGATGGACGTGTAAAATTTAAATTTCATCAAGAGGCTCGTAAAGATGGTTTGCTTATTTTTAGCACTCCTTATAAAAACAATAATGGTTATGTTCCTATTTTCAGACATAGTAAAAAAAATATCAACATATTAGTAGATGGTAAAGATTTTACTATCGACATTCTTGGTAAAGTAACGCTTAAAGAGTAAGCCGATATGTTGAAACGAAGCGTTGTCTTTTCTCATCCAGCAAGTCTTTCACTGAGGTATAACCAACTGGTTATTACCATGAAAGACTTGCCTGATGAGCGACGGACTATTCCTATAGAAGATATAGGCTTCTTAATGGTTGACAATCCTATGGTCTCAATAAGTGTACCACTTCTAAATGCATTGACAGAAAATAACGTGTCGGTAGTATTTTGCAATCAAAAAGGTATGCCAACATCCATGTTGTTTAATTTAGATAATAACATCACACAAGGTGAAACTTTAAGAAATCAACTTTCTGCAAGTCCGTTTCTCAATAAACAGCTTTGGAAGCAAATAATAGAATGTAAGATAAAAAATCAAGCACAACTTCTTGAGAAATTAGGTAAAGAAGGAAAATGTTTGTTCCCTTATTATAATAATGTAATGAGTGGGGATAGTACCAATCGAGAAGGGGCTGCCGCTAAACTATATTGGACACAACTATTTGGAAAAGATTTCATAAGAGATAGAAATCAGTCTGGTACAAATGCGCTGCTCAACTATGGTTATACCATTTTACGTGCGGCAGTAACGCGCGCAATTATGTCAGCAGGACTTTTTCCTGCATTGGGCATCTTTCATCATAACCGCAGTAACGCTTTTCCTTTAGCAGACGACATGATGGAGCCTTACCGCCCGTTCGTTGATGAAATAGCGTACCATCTTACCCAAAATAGACAAACGACACTTACCACTGAAGTGAAAGGAATATTGATAAAATTACTTTATTGTGATACATATTTTATGAACGTAACTCGTCCTTTAAGCGTGGGGCTAACCATGACAATGGCTTCTCTTGTGAAATATTATGCCAAAGAAGTAAAGAAAATCAGTTTGCCTCTTTTGAAATGAGTGAGAACCGGCTAAATGCTTATCATGTTATGTGGTTGTTTGTAATGTTCGATTTACCCACTGTTACAAAGAAAGATAAGACGGAGGCTGCACGTTTTCGCAAAGAATTAGAGAAAGATGGATTTACGATGTATCAATATAGCATCTATATTAGATATTGCGGTTCGCAGGAAAGCGCAAACGTTCATATCAAAAGGGTTAAATCAATCTTAACACCAAGTGGTAAAGTTAGTATTTTAACAGTAACAGACAAACAGTATTCAAAGATTATCAATATGTGGGGTGAAATTAAACAAAAAGCTCCAGAAACACCTATTCAGTTAGAATTTTTTTAGTACATTTGCAGTAAAGATGATATATTCGAACTACTTCTTGTATGAAAATATTTGTATAATGTGCTTATATTCAATATTTTAAATAGTACATGTTGTGGTTTGATGTAGAATCAAGATATAAAGCAACACAATAAGCTAAAACGGTAGCATATTCATCGTTGTGGTTTGATGTAGAATCAAGATATAAAGCAACGCCTCCAGCGAGGTAGGAGCTATCGCTATGTTGTGGTTTGATGTAGAATCAAGATATAAAGCAACAAAAACAACATTGTCAATGTCTTCCTCAAAGTTGTGGTTTGATGTAGAATCAAGATATAAAGCAACAAAAGAAAGCAAAACAGATGCAAGAGGAGTGTTGTGGTTTGATGTAGAATCAAGATATAAAGCAACTTGTCGAGAGTTGTTTGATAGTTACATCAAGTTGTGGTTTGATGTAGAATCAAGATATAAAGCAACAAAGAACCTCCAGTGGTGAAGCCCTTGTCAGTTGTGGTTTGATGTAGAATCAAGATATAAAGCAACCCTACTGGGCAGTCATTGTATCGGAGCCAGTTGTGGTTTGATGTAGAATCAAGATATAAAGCAACAAAGCTCTTTCGGGTTCAGACAGTCTACCCGTTGTGGTTTGATGTAGAATCAAGATATAAAGCAACCTGGTGCGGATGCTGTTATGTTCAAATCAAGTTGTGGTTTGATGTAGAATCAAGATATAAAGCAACGCACGAAGACAGAATTGTTTACGACCTGTGGTTGTGGTTTGATGTAGAATCAAGATATAAAGCAACGGAAGATGTTGAAGCTATTGTAGATGCAAGGTTGTGGTTTGATGTAGAATCAAGATATAAAGCAACGAAGCCTGCCTGCACCTCAAAGAGGGAATAGTTGTGGTTTGATGTAGAATCAAGATATAAAGCAACAAAACAATTACTTATAATCGCACAAAGACAGTTGTGGTTTGATGTAGAATCAAGATATAAAGCAACAGAGTTACGGCAAGATGATTGTTCCCGGAGGTTGTGGTTTGATGTAGAATCAAGATATAAAGCAACCGCCGACAAACGCATTGAGTTAAACAACAGTTGTGGTTTGATGTAGAATCAAGATATAAAGCAACAAGATGGGTATATTAAAGCAAATATCTGCAGTTGTGGTTTGATGTAGAATCAAGATATAAAGCAACAGGCGTACCAATTCGCATCGTTGTCCATATGTTGTGGTTTGATGTAGAATCAAGATATAAAGCAATGTTATGCCGATGCGTGTTTTATCGTTACCGGTTGTGGTTTGATGTAGAATCAAGATATAAAGCAACTTACTTGTTCCACTCATCTTCTGAATAGGTGTTGTTGTTTGATGTAGAATCAAGATATAAAGCAACTAGCCTCCCCTGCCCCCCGAACGAGGGGTTGTGGTTTGATGTAGAATCAAGATATAAAGCAACAGTGCGCTAATATGCGTGCATAACCCGTGGTTGTGGTTTGATGTAGAATCAAGATATAAAGCAACGCACTGGTTCTCTCACTTGTCATTGTTTCGTTGTGGTTTGATGTAGAATCAAGATATAAAGCAACATGTTGAACCTAAGAAGGAGGAAACGGCAGTTGTGGTTTGATGTAGAATCAAGATATAAAGCAACAAGCTGACGGCCTGATTCATCTGTAATAGGTTGTGGTTTGATGTAGAATCAAGATATAAAGCAACAGGGTAGTCTTTAAAGCAGCCTTAGTATTGTTGTGGTTTGATGTAGAATCAAGATATAAAGCAACACATAGGACGCAATATAGTAGGCTGTGTTGTTGTGGTTTGATGTAGAATCAAGATATAAAGCGACCCAAGATGGACGAAGTAGAGCGACGCGTAGTTGTGGTTTGATGTAGAATCAAGATGTAAAGCAACATGTAAAGTACCAGCGGAGTTCACCGTCGTGTTGTGGTTTAATGTAGAATCAAGATATGAAGAAACTCGTTTCAATTTCTCTTTTAACTTGTTTGGTTCTGGTATCTTGTCAGATATCAGGACTAACATCTGGTTATAATCATTTATCAAAACAACAAAAAGAAAAAATAATTGATTACAATGGTAAAATCGATAATATATCCGATTTTACTAATGTTTATAACGTTACTGTAGAACAAGTAAAAGAATATCTTTCAAATCATAACAACGTTATAATATATGATTATACACCATTTTGTAAGTCTTCTTTATGTTTACCTCTAAACACATTAGAAGATATATGTAAGAAAAACAATACAGATTTACTTGTTATTTCAAACATTTATGATGACATTTTTTTAGGTGTCACAAATAATTTTCCTATTTTAATGATAAAAACAAGTGTATATAATACTAAATCAAGGGCAAAATATATCGATAAATTTTATCAATCTTTAATCGGTTTAAATCAAAAAGAAATTGTTTATGCAAGCTACCATTATTTTCAGAATGGAACTTATATAAAAAGTTTCAATGATATCAAAGATATAGAAAAAGGCATTAAATAGATACGTTCTGTTTCTCTCCACCATCGCGTGAGGACATGAGAGAATGCCAGATGAAATCCCGATGACATAGGCTCTCGATGGCAAAAAATAAACAAGTAAAAAAAAACGTGTTCCAGTCAAATGACAGGATACGGTCTTTTTTTCGGTGCCTGTAGCCCACTTATCCCACAACCATACTCACTAAGTACAGCGCGACGGGGATAGTGACGATGGCGATGCCGATGAAGTCGATGTACACACCCGACTTAATCATCTTTGTGATGGGGGCGTAGCGCTGGCATAAACAATGGCGTTTGGTGGCGTCGAGACGGGGAGCATGAAGCCCAACGAAGCTGAGAGTGCCACGTCTACTGCCACTGGCACTGGATTGAACCCTGCCGAGAGGGCTGTTCCGATGGCAAGCGGACCAGTCATGTTATTCGCACCGGTGTGCGAGGTCAGCTCTGACAGCAGCAGTGACATCACGCAGAGAGTGGGGGCTATGAGAGAGTCTACCCAGAAGCGGTCTGATTTCCTCTTGCGTCTGAAGCAAATTCCTCGGCTGCACGCACAAGCAGACGCTCTATATGTATGGTGTGGCTCGAACCAAAGGATTTATCGAGGTCGACTACAAGCAGGTCAGCAAGGCTCCATAGCCAGCTGCATAGCACCGCAGTGCCTATTCTATACGATGTCTTTTGAGGTATAGGGTGTGGCAGGTGCCATCGTGGTATTAGAAATGAGGAATGAAGGATGAAACGAGAAGTAGCCTTCGCCTCATAAAAAAAGAAAAGTATGGCAGATGCCTTACATCCACCATACTTTCCTCATTGATTGGACCGCTATTACAGTAGGGCCTTGAACTTCTCATCGAGCGTTGCCTTTGAGGCTGCCCCGACGAATTTGTCTACCAGTTCTCCTCCCTTGAAGAAGAGGATGGTAGGGATGTTGCGCACGCCAAACTGCATGGCGATGTCGTCATTCTCTTCTACGTCACACTTGCCTACGACGATTTTTCCATCATAGTCGTTTGCCAATTCAGAGATAACAGGACCTACCATGCGACAGGGTCCGCACCATGTAGCCCATAAATCCACTACCAATGGCAGATCGCCATTCTTATAACTCTCGAAATTCTCGGTTGTAATTTTAACTTCCATCTTTTATTTGATTTTTATATGTATTTATGACAAAGATAAATGATTATCATGAATCATGCAAGCATCGTGCCAAATTAATTCACCAGATAATTCATATTGGGATTTCCCTCGATGTATCTGAGCAGGTCATGATTCAAACTGATTTGCTGAAGCCCTGAATGAAGCAAGATACTGGTTTGATGTTTCTTGTCCGCTACCTGGAAGCACAGCTGCGTGTTGCCCTTCGAATCTTGCAGCATCGACACGATATCGTTCACCACCACTTCATCGATGGCCTCGCTGTCCACAACAATGGTCAGCCTGTGTATCTGCTTGTCTCTTACCGTTTGCAGATACTGAACATCGTTGATGCGAAAGTCGTAGTAGTTGCTGTCCCGGTATCGCTGCGAACACTTGCCGGTAAGATAAACGGTACTGCCCACTACCATCATGCCTTTCCACTTTCCCCATTCCTCACCAAAGAAAGCTATCTCGCCTGTTCCACTAAAATCTTCTATTGTTACGAAGCCGCAAGGCTTTCCGGTTCTCGTAAATTTGTCCTTCACATCGGTAATCATGCCAGCGAAAACCACGTCTGCCTTTTTGGCCAACTCTGCCTTGTCGCCCAGTTCGGTGCACGAAGTGTTACACATGCTCTTCAACACGATGCTGAATTCATCCAGCGGATGGGCCGAAAGATAGATTCCCACCAAATCATGCTCGCGATTCAGTTTCTCAATGTTGCTCCACAACTCTGGTTTAGGAATGGGGGGTGTGGCAATCTCTACGGCATCTACTCCGCCAAACAGCGAATGTTCTATTTCTGATTTCTTGTTCTGATAGAGCTGTCCATAGCGCACCAGCGTGTCAATAAACAGTTCGCCTTTGTTGTTGGCAGTGAAGTAGCTCTCTCGCGGAATGCCGAAGCTGTCGAATCCACCACTAAGCGCCAAACTTTCGAATGCCTTGCGGTTGACTTGAGTAAAGTCCACTCGGTGTGCAAAATCGAAAATGTCTTGGTACAGTCCATTGGCCTCTCGCTCCTGGATGATGGCAGTCGCGGCGGCATCGCCCATGCCCTTGATGGCGGCAAGACCAAAGCGTATTTCCCCCTTGTGGTTCACACCAAACTTCTGATAGCTCTCGTTAACATCGGGCCCTAACGTGGCTATGCGCAGCGACTTGCATTCGTCCATCAACTTGGATATTTCCGTTATCTGGTCCTTGCGTCGACTCATGATGGCCGCCATGAACTCGGCAGGATAGTGAGCCTTGAGGTATGCCGTTTGGAAAGCCACCCACGAATAGCAGGCCGCATGCGACTTGTTGAAGGCATAAGATGCGAACTTCTCCCAGTCGGCCCATATCTTGTCCAACACGTTCTCATCATATCCGTTCTTCTTGCCGCCTTTGATGAACTTGGGTTTCATGGCATCTACTATCGCTTTTTTCTTCTTACCCATGGCCTTACGCAGGGCGTCACTCTCACCACGCGTGAAATTGGCCAACAAACGCGAGAGCAACATCACCTGCTCTTGATAGACGGTGATACCGTATGTATCTTTCAAATACCGCTCCATCACCGGAATGGGATAAGTAATCTCCTCCTCTCCTTTCTTACGCGCGATGAATGACGGGATGTTGTCCATGGGACCGGGGCGGTAGAGGGCGTTCATGGCGATGAGATCTTCAAACTTCGTCGGACTTAACTGGCGCAGATAGTTCTGCATGCCGGCCGACTCAAACTGGAATGTGCCGATGGTGCGTCCCTCTTGGTAAAGTTTGTAGGTCAATTCGTCGTCAATGGGAATCTTGTCGAGGTCGATGTCTATGTTCTTCGTCAGCTTCACATTTTTTACCGCTTCCTTCAACTCAGACAGGGTTTTCAGCCCCAAGAAGTCCATCTTGATCAGTCCTGTTTCCTCAATCACATGGCCATCATACTGCGTACAGTTGGTCTTTTCGTCTTTAAAGTCAGGGTCATCGGCCGTTGACACGGGTACCCAGTCGCTGATGGGGTCGCGACAGATGATGAAACCACAGGCATGGATGCCCGTTCCCCGCACCGTTCCCTCCAGCATTTTGGCATACTTGATGGTGTTGCTCTCGCGTATGTCGGTAGAGGCTTCGGCCATTTGCAGCTCGGGCGTGCACTTGATAGCGTTGGTGAGGTTCATTTTCATCTTATCGGGAAGCCTGTCCGGAATGGCCTTGCACAAAGCGTTTGCTCGCTCCAGCGGCAGTTTTTCCACCCGCGCCACGTCCTTGATGGAGTTCTTGGTCGCCATGCTGCCGTAGGTGATAATGTGCGCACAGTTCTCGTGTCCATACTTGTCCATCACCCATTTCAACACCTTCCCCCGGCCATCGTCATCAAAGTCGGTGTCGATATCAGGCAAAGAGATACGGTCGGGGTTCAAGAAACGCTCGAACAGCAAGTCGTATTTCAGGGGATCAATCTTCGTGATGCCCAAGCAGTAGGCCACAACCGACCCGGCTGCCGATCCACGTCCCGGTCCCACCATCACGCCCAATTCCTCTCGGGCCGCGCGGATGAAGTCGGATACAATCAAGAAATAACCCGGAAAACCCATGGTCTTCATCACATGAAGCTCAAAGCGTATGCGGTCGTCCACCTCCTTGGGCAGCGGGTCGCCATACAATGGCTTGGCACCCTCATAGGCAAGATGCTGCAAATAGTCGGCCTCAAACTTGATGCGATACATCTTCTCGTAGCCGCCAAGATGGTCTACCCGCTTCTGCGCGTCTTCCTCCGACATGGGATTTTCGCCATTTTCATCGGTGGTAAACTCACGAAGAAGGTCTTCCTCCGTAAACTTTTGTTTCCAATCCTCTTCCTTTCCAAACGATTCGGGGATGGGGAAGTTGGGCATGATGGGGTCGTGGTTGATGGAATAGGTTTCCACCTTATTAAGAATCTCGATGGTATTCGCCATCGTTTCGGGCACATCGCTGAAGATGCTGTTCATCTCTTCGCGTGTCTTAAACCACTCTTGCTTGGAATAAAGCATGCGCGTGGGGTCGTCAAGGTCTTTCCCCGTAGACAGACACAGCAGGTGATCGTGGGCCTCGGCGTTCTCTTTGTCCACAAAGTGAACGTCATTGGTGCACACCACCTTAATGCCGTACTCCTTGGCCAGGTTGAAAATCACCTGATTGGCGCGCTGCTGCATGGGATAGGCCTCACGGTTGGCCCGAATGGAGGGGTCTTTCACCTCGTGGCGTTGTATCTCCAGGTAGTAATCGTCACCAAAAACTCGCTTGTACCACTCCACCGCTTCCCTGGCTCCGGCCATGTCGCCGGCAATGATTTTGCGTGGCACTTCGCCGGCCAGGCAGGCCGTACAAACGATGAGGTCTTCATGATATTTCTCCAATTCCTCACGGTCGGTACGCGGCCGCATGTAATAGCCCTCCTCCCAGGCATGGCTCACCAGCTTGATGAGGTTTTTGTAGCCACGGTAGTTTTTAGCCAACACGATGAGGTGGTAACCACTCATGTCGCCCATGTCCTTGACCTTGTCGAACCTACTGCGCCGAGCCACGTACATCTCACAGCCGAAAATGGGCTTGAAGGGCTGCTTGCCGTCGGCCTTCAACTGCTTGTTAACCGTGTTGGCATAGTCGAAAAATTCCTTGATGCCAAACATGTTTCCATGGTCGGTGATGGCCAGTCCGCGCATCCCGTCGGCAACAGCCTTGTCAACGAGTCGCTTCACGGGCGACTGACCATCAAGAATGGAATAATAGGTGTGTACGTGTAGGTGGACAAAATCGTTCATGTGTTCTTTTAATTTGGAGCGTAAAGATACTCAATATGGTCGACACAGCCAAAGAATGAGCGTAAAAGTTTGTGCGGTTTCTAAAAAACAATTATCTTTGCACAAACTTCTAATCGGTTTTCATACTATGATTAAAAGAATCAAAAAACTGAAGAAAATCCGTATACATCGCGAAGGAACAGACACCCTGATTTGGGGATTCATTGCCATTGCAGCCATTGCATTGATTTTATGGCGGTCGTTCGAAACTAAAATACCATTTTATGCCTTTACGGTTATCTTCGGAACGATATATTGCATCGTCATCAATTTCTTTCAATGTCCCATCCGCTATTTTCCTTCTGAGGACACCGACAAGATTGTCTTGGCCCCGGCTGATGGCAAAATTGTGGTGATCGAGGAGGTGGAAGAGAACAAGTACTTTCACGAGAAGCGCATCATGATTTCGGTCTTCATGAGCCTGTTCAACGTTCACGCCAACTGGTTTCCCGTTGACGGCAAGGTGAAACTGGTTCATCACCAAAACGGCAACTACCACAAGGCATGGCTGCCTAAAGCCAGTGAGGAGAATGAACACAGCGACGTCATCATCACCACGCCCGACGGTGTGGACGTTCTCTGCAGACAAATTGCTGGAGCCATGGCCCGACGCATTGTGACTTACGCCAAGGAAGGCGAAGACTGCTATATTGACGAGCACCTGGGCTTCATCAAATTTGGTTCGCGCGTGGACGTGTACCTGCCCATTGGAACGGAAGTGTGCGTGAAAATGGGACAAAAAACAACGGGTGACCACACCATCATTGCAAAACTAAAATAAAATAAAGCGGAAACGGCAATCGGGGTGACGCACGTCGCATCCACCACCTTGCCGAACCTCTACGATACAAATGAGCAACTTCATCAAAAGAAACATACCCAACGCACTGACCTGCAGCAACCTCATTTCGGGTTGCATCGCAACTTGTTTCGCTATTACCGGCGATGCCAAGATGGCCTTGATATGCATACTCGTCGGAGCCACATTCGACTTTTTTGACGGCATGTCGGCCCGCTTTCTGAAGGTGTCATCGCCCATCGGCAAGGAATTAGACTCGCTGGCCGATTGCGTTACCTTTGGTGTAGCACCGTCCACCATGGTTTTTTACGAGCTTATGGTCATCGACTACCCGTCGTTTCTCACTACGCCAGAGGCTTTTTCTTTCGACCCTTACCGCACGTTCATTCCCTTTCTGGCCTTCCTCATGGCAGCTTTCTCGGCACTGAGGTTGGCCAAATTCAATATTGACACGCGTCAAACCGATTCGTTCATTGGGCTTCCCACACCAGCGAACGCCCTGTTTTGGGGATCACTCATTGTCACAAGTCCAGCCTGGCTTGAAAACAATGCCGGCGCACTGGTATACATTTTAGTACTGCTGCTGTTGAGTTGTTATCTATTGGTCAGCGAGATTCCTATGTTCGCCCTTAAATTCAAAAACTTTAAATGGCAGGGCAACGCCATCCGGCACAGTTTCATCATCTTCACCGCTGTTGTGCTTGTAACGTTTGGCGTTTTGAAAGGTTGGTGGATCGTCATCGCATCCTACTTCCTCATATCCTTGGGATTGTTACTGACAGGTAGGTCAAAAATCACCAAGATGAATCACGACAAAGAACAGAAACTATGATATTCAAAATAATTTTTATCATATTCCTCATCGGCTTGCTGGTGGTAGGCTTTTCCGCAGCAAAGTTTATCAGCATTTTCCGCGAAGGTGCCAGACAGTTCAGAGAGCAGTCCAAAGGGTCAGCTCAGCGGCAACAGCACCGTAGAAGCACCACCCAAACGGTGGTAGACCATCGGGATGTTGACGAAATAAACAAAAAAATCTTCAAAAAAGACGAAGGCGAATACATTGAATTTGAAGAAGAACCCGTGGAAACGAAAAACAAAAACTAAACTGAAGCGGCCATTCCTTGCCTCATCCTCCGCCTGCGAATGGCCATCTTGCACTCGTAAATGGAATGAAATCAAACGGGCAGGCACACATTTGGCAACGGGGACTATTGGAAGAGGCTGCCTGATTTTTTCTTAACAACCAACCTCTCCATATTTTGCGTATTTGCAACTGGCCTGGCCACATGGCGCAAATACGCCTAAAACGGGCAATGTTGTATCGCATTACTACACAGGTAATTACGAATTTTCTGCATTGCAACGCATTCATTTTTCAATTTTTCTTGCTCCAAAAGCATGGTTCTAAGCGTGCAATCTGTATGTCTTTGCCTGTCAAGAACATGTAAATAAGGTATCAAGATGATGGTTCTTCGCATGCAATCTCAATGCTCTAACAGCAAATTTCACTTTTTCATGCAAATCAATCTCTGGTTTGCTTCCTCCCTGCCTATTGATTTTTTCCAGATTGAAAGTTTCAAGGTGCCGTTTTAGGTGCCTAAAACAGGAAAAATATTCAACAAATCCGTAGGGGCGTGATATATCATAACCCGTCCTTTTGTGGTTACACGCTGCTATTTCAAGGGTTCCTTTTTTGTCTACATGTTAAAAATGCATGTCAGGCGAACCGAATGTTTTATCTTTTTAGTATCTTTGCACGTCACGCAATCATGGGGGTTCGTGATGATTAATTGAGTGTATTCAAAGAAGTTATGCCACTGCATTTGCCCAAACATTTTCCAGCCATCGAGCGGTTGAAACAGGAAAACATCCTCGTGGAACGCGGGGAAGAGGAAACCGCGCATGGACAGGTCGAGCCTATCAAGATAGCCGTATTGAACTTGATGCCTACCAAGTTGCAGACCGAAACCGATATTCTGCGGTTACTGTCGGCATCTCCTTTGGATATTGAAGTGGCGTGGATGAGGCTCAGGTCGCATACGCCAACGCATGTGCCAGCGGCTCACATGGATGCTTACTATCATTATTTTGACGAATTGGCATCACAATCGTTCGATGGACTCATCGTGACTGGCGCACCTGTGGAGCATTTGGATTTTGAAGAAGTGGATTATTGGGACGAGCTGACGCAGATATTCTCGTGGGCGAGAACTTCGCTCAAATCCACCTTATATATATGTTGGGCGGCGCAAGCTGGCTTGTATTTTCATGAAGGTATCAACAAATATGCGCTTCCTAAGAAGATGTTTGGCATCTTTCCTCAACAGGTGCTGCATCCCGAAGTACCCATTTTCCGCGGGTTTGATGATGTGTTCCGCATGCCGCACAGTCGCCATACCGAGATTAGGAAGGAGGATATCCTCCAGCATCCTGAACTTTCGCTGTTGGCAGAGTCGGAAGAGAGTGGGGTGAGCATGTGTATGACGGCTGGTGGAAAGGAGATTTTCATCACGGGACACATGGAATATGCGCCCGATACTTTGGATCAAGAGTACCATCGTGATGCGGGAAAGCGCGACGATGTGGATCTGCCACGGCATTATTACCGTGACGACAACCCCGCCAAGGGACCGCTCGTTACCTGGCGAGCGCACGCCCACCTGCTGTTTACAAACTGGATGAACGAATATTTAAGATAAGCAATGCGGAAACTGGAACTGCTGGCACCGGCCAAAAACTTGGAATGTGGAAAGGCTGCCATCGACCATGGAGCCGACGCAGTGTACATCGGTGCGGCCAAGTTTGGCGCGCGGGCATCGGCTGGCAACTCGCTGGACGACATTCGTGAGTTGTGCCTCTATGCCCATCAGTACGGTGCCAAGGTGTATGTCACGGTCAACACCATTGTCTACCAAGACGAGCTTGAAGACACGCGCGCGCTCTTGCGGGCCTTGACGGAGATGCATGTCGATGCGCTGTTGGTGCAAGACATGGCCGTACTCGACCTGTTGCCCAAGGACATAAAGCCTTTACCGGCCCTCCATGCCAGTACGCAAACCGACAATCGGACGGCCGAAAAGGTAGCTTGGTTGCATGGTCTGGGCTTCGAGCGCGTTGTGCTGGCGCGCGAACTGTCGCTTGCCGAGATTAAAACCATCCACCAAACCCTACCTGACGTGCAGTTGGAAGGCTTCGTGCACGGTGCGCTGTGCGTGAGTTACTCGGGGGTGTGCTATGCCTCGCAGTATTGTTTTCAGCGCAGTGCCAACCGCGGTGCATGCGCACAGTTCTGTAGAATGAAGTTCGATTTGATTGATGCGCAAGGGCGTGAGATAGAACATCAGCGCCATTTGCTGTCGCTGAAAGACCTGTGTCAGATTGATCACCTGGAAGAAATGGCCGATGCGGGCATCTGTTCGTTCAAGATAGAAGGCCGACTGAAGGATGTGGAGTATGTCAAAAACGTGGTGTCGGCCTACTCGAAGCGGTTGAACCGCATCATCGAGAAACGCGGGGATGACTACCGTCGGGCATCGTTGGGGCAGGTGACGTATTACTTTGAGCCCGACTTGAAGAAGACGTTCAACCGGGGATATACCGATTATTTCCTGCATCGCAGGCAACCTTACATCTATTCGCCCGACACACCCAAGGCGCTGGGCGAGTATGTAGGCAAGGTGAAGGAAATCAGGCGAGGCTCGTTCAATGTCGCCGGAACGGCCAGCTTTGCCAATGGCGACGGACTTTGTTTCATCAATGATGAGCATGAGTTGGAGGGTTTTCGCATCAACCGGGCAGAGGGCAACCGGCTGTTTCCACTGCGCATGCCGGACAAGCTGCGATCGGGTGCGGCCTTGTATCGCAATCGCGATGAAGCGTTCAGCAAGCTGTTGAAGGGGAAGACGGCAGAGCGCAAGATTCCCATCACGCTCACCTTGTCGGTTACCGAGAACGGTTTTGCCCTTTCGGCCACGGGGCAGGGCATCACACCCACTTGCCAGGTGCTGGAGACAGACAAGCAAAAGGCCATGAAACCGCAACGTGACAATATTTTGCGACAGTTGGGTAAGCTGGGCGACACGCCCTATTTGGCCGATGTGATTGAGCTGGAAGGGCAGGTCGATGCCTATTTCATCCCGTCGAGCGCATTGGCAACGCTGCGCCGCGAGGTGGTGCAAGCCATCGAGTTGGAACGTCCCAGTGATGTGGAAACGCCATCCGCACATCCGTCTATATCCCCAACTGTTCCGCCAGTGCGCAAGTTTAGTGGCACATTGGCTTGGCAACCCGAATACCGTAAGTTTACCTATCTGTACAACATCGCCAATACGCTGTCCAAATCGTTCTATCAACGTGAGGGCTTGTCAAACGTGGCTGATGCCTATGAGGTGAGCCAAGGGGCGGATGAAGGGTCAAAACGGCAAGATTCCATACTGGTGATGCAGTGCCGTCACTGTCTGCGTTACAGTCTGGGATATTGTGTAAAACGGGGTGGCAAGCAACCCACATGGAAAGAACCGCTGTATTTGCGACTGGGTGACGGTCGCCGCTTCCGTTTGGAGTTTAAGTGTGACGAATGCCAAATGAATATCTATGCCGGAGAATGAAATCATCGTAAACAAGCGAACGCGCCGCAAGCCGTTGCTCCTGCTGTGCCGATGCCTGGTGCTGTGGGCTATGTTGGGCTTGCTCTGTGGTTGTTATCACCGACCTAATCATGCGTCCGAGGCCCTCGTTCCCTTGAACCCCGAGCAGGTAGACTCGCTGCATTTCTATTCCAAGCACCATTATACCAACAACTATAATTTCATCGTCAAGAGCGATTCGCTCGTGCTGCTTAAGCAACAGCCCGAAGAATTGCTTTCCGGATTCATGACCGACAGCTTGGTGCTGGGCCGTCACAGTCATGTGGTGGTGGCCGACATTCGCATGTTGCCCACCGACACAATAGACTCCGTCTGGGTGCAGTTGGCCAGCGACCAGCACACGATTGGGTGGATTCACGAGTCGGAGATGCTGCCCCGCGTGGTGCCCGACGACCCCATCTCGCAGTTTATTTCCACCTTCTCGGACACCCACTTGCTGGTGTTCTTGGTGGTTATCACACTGATAGCCATCGCCTATTGGATGCGTCGGCTTGTCAAGGACAAGGCGTGGATAGTGCATTTCCGCGACATCAACTCGTTTTATCCCACGCTGTTGTGCCTCATCGTAGCCTCGTCGGCAACGCTGTATGCCAGCATCCAGATGTTCGAACCCGATATGTGGCGGCATTTTTATTATCATCCCACGCTCAATCCCTTCACGGTTCCGCTGCTGCTCATGGTGTTCCTGCTGTCGGTTTGGGCCATGCTCATCGTGGGTTTGGCGGCCGTGGATGACGTTCGGCATCAGCTGCCCTTCAGCGATGCCGTGATGTACCTCAGCGGATTGTTGGCCACCTGTGCCGTCAACTACATCGTCTTCGGCCTTACCACCTTATATTATATAGGCTATCCCTTGCTTGTGGCTTATTATTGGTTTGCCATCCAGCAGTACAAGCGCCACGCCCAGCCGCATTATGTGTGCGGCAATTGTGGTGAAATTATTCAGCACAAGGGCCGTTGTCCCCATTGCGGTGCCATGAATAGTTGACATAGGATGTTGCAACCTGACGGTTGCGAACGACAAAATCCTTATAAATAAGGATTGATGCATACCATCGTTTTTTCTACCTTTGTCCCATCAAGATGATTCCATTAAGTGGAGATTGACTACAATGACAGATCGTGACCGTTGAAAGCCACGGCTTGGGTGCTCGCTCAAGGGAGGTTGCCGACCTCATGTCAATGAGGACATGGAATAGGTGGCAGCGATGAGTCCCCCGTAATGAATTTAATGTTAGACACGAGGCTCTCGGAATTTTGTTTCGGGAGCCTCTTTCTTTACGCTCCATGCCGCATTTTTGAATCCCCGCTTGTTGTTGTCCGATGCGCAATGCGCATGCAGGAATGGTTGCTCCCGCCCATGCAAACTCATATAGTTTGGGTGCTAAAGGCATTGCTTTTGGGGGCCAATCTATAAGAGTTTGCCCACCAAAGTCAATGCTTTTGTCCTTTACGCCATTCACAAAGAGATTATTGCATGATTGGGTTCGGAAAACAGCATCAAAAATAATAGCGCAAAACCGCACGAAAATATCAGCGCAAAGCTGCATCGAATCGGATGACAGCGCAAAATATCCGCAAAAAAAATAACATTCTCATAAAAAATATTTATATTTGCAAAATCAGTCCATCCTGATGGTTCGGCTGAGGCTGTCCAACAAAAATTTATGATGAAGAAAGCTCTGTTGTGGGGAGGTGTCATTCTGGGTGTTCCAGTAGCACTATCCGCCCTGCTCGCCATACTCCTATATATCCCCCCCGTGCAGCAATGGATGCTGCAGAAGGCCACCTACTATGCTTCGAAGAAGACGGGCATGGAGATTTCCATCGGCCGTGTGCGTCTGGCTTTTCCGTTGGATTTGAGCATGGAAGATGTACTCATCATCCAGCCCAACGACTCGTTGCCGCAGGTGAAAGACACCGTGGCATCGGTGCGTCGCATGGTGGCTGACGTGCAGCTAATGCCCTTGCTACACAAGCAGGTGGAGGTGGATGAGCTGACGTTCGAGGGCTTAAAACTCAATACCGTCAACCTCATTGCCGCTGCTAAGGTGCAAGGTACCATCGGAAAGCTGAACTTGGTGAGCCATGGCATCGACCTGAGCGGCTCGACAGTGCGTGTGAATCAGGCTAACTTGGAAGATGCTAAGCTGCAAGTGGCACTGGCTGACAGCGTTCCGAAGGACACGACAGAGAGCAAGACAACTTGGAAAATCGGGCTGGATCAATTGGACATCCGACGCTCTGACATCACCGTTCACATGCCTGGTGACACGCTTCAGGTACGAGCTTACTTGGGGAAAGCCGTGGCCAGCGAGGGTTCGTTCGACCTGGGTGAGGGTGTTTACCGACTGAAAAAACTGGACTGGACGGACGGAAAGTTGAATTATGACAACAAATGGAAAGCACACACCAAGGGATTGGACTATAACCATCTGGCGCTGAGCGATATAACCGTAGTCATCGACGCATTGCAATACCAAGCATCTAAGTTGGACATGAACGTGCGACAGATTGCTTTTCGGGAGAAGAGCGGACTTGATTTGCAACATCTCTCGGGCAATGTGGCGCTCGATTCCACGCGAATTCGGTTGAAAAATTCCCATCTCAAAACGTCGGAATCGAACCTGATGGCCGACATCGACATGGATTTGAACAGCTTCTCTGAGCAAACAAGTGGGAAGATGAACGCTAACGTGCACGCCACATTGGGCAAGCAAGACCTGATGCACTTTATGGGTGACCTGCCAAAAGAATTCAAACAAAAATGGCCCAACGCACCTCTATTGGTCGATGGAGTGGTGAGTGGCAACAGAAAGCGCATGCAGTTTGATGGTCTGAACATCTATCTGCCAACGGCCTTGAAAGCCTATGCCATCGGCTATGCGGCCAACCTCGATGATCCGAAGCGGTTGAAGGCCGACGTAAAGTTGAAAGCCAAGACGGGCAACCTTGATTTTGTGAAAGCCTTTTTGGACAAGGAAACGCGCAAAAAGGTGAACATTCCGCAGGGAATTGGTTTGGATGGCAGTCTGAAAATCAACGGCAAGCAATATACAACGGATTTCGTTGCCCAGCAAGGAGGAGGCTCTTTGCAGGCTAAAGCCCAGTTGGATGTGGCCAAAATGGCCTATACCGCCAAGTTGAACGCACGCCGTCTGCCGCTACAGAACTTCCTGCCCAACCAGGGATTGTCCCCCTTTAGCGGTACCGTGGACGTGAATGGACAGGGCACCGACTTCCTATCGCCCCGCACTACGCTTACGGCTAAGGCCCGAATCACCCAATTCAGCTACGGAAACTACAACCTTGACCACATGACGGCCGATGCCCATGTGAAGAATGGACGTGCCAAGGCATTGATACACAGTAACAACCCACTCATCAAAGGCGATATCACGCTCGATGCATTGACGCGTTCGAAAAATATCAATGCCACCGTGGTGACCGATTTGCAGCATGTGGATTTACATCGCCTTCATTTGTTGGATGACACCATTTCGATAGCGCTGAAGAGTCATTTGAAACTCGCCACCGACCTCAAAGAATCCTACAAACTGAAAGGAACGGTTGACAATATGGTCATCAACGACAACGGAAGGATATACAAGCCCCAGCCCATGAACCTTGATGTGCTGACCCGCAGGGACACAACCCATGCCGAGGTGGCCACCGGTGACTTCTACCTGTCTATGCACAGCAAGCAAGGCTACAAGAAGTTGATGAAACATGGCAACGCTTTTGTAGCCGAAATGAAGCGGCAGTTCGAAGATAAATACATTGACCAGCAACGCCTAAGGGACAATCTTCCCAACGCCAATCTGTATCTCAAATCGGGTAATGACAACTTCTTCGTGAACCTCATGCGCAGGTATGGGTGTGACATGGAGCGGGCATTGGTGAACATCGAATCGTCTCCCAACATGGGATTGGAAGGCCGGTTGCAGGTAGACAAGCTGCTGGTAGACAGCGTGCTGTTGGACACCGTTCGGCTGAGTCTGCATTCTAATCCCGAGGGAACCACCTACCATGGGCGCATACAGAACGCACCAGGCAACCCGCAATATGTCTTCAAGGCCCTCTTCGATGGTGCCCTGCATGAAAAAGGAACCAACATCCGCGCCAAACTATACGACGAGCATGACCAGTTGGGCATTGCATTAGGACTGATAGCCGACTTGGAAAAGGGTGGCATCCGAACCCGACTGGACAGTACGAAGATTGTACTGGGTTATAAGGATTTTGCTGTGAACAACGACAATTACCTCTTCTTGGGCAACGATCGGCGCGTATCGGCCAACATCTTGCTGCGCGCCAAGGACGGAACGGGTGTTCAGTTGTATTCCAATGACGAGCATCTGGATGTGCTGCAAGATGTAACCCTGTCGCTCAACAAGATAGAACTGAAGAACATCTTGAGCGTCATACCGTACACACCCGACATAGCCGGAACGATGAACGGCGACTTCCACATCATCCAGACTCCCACAGAGCTGTCTGTTTCGTCGGCCGTATCGGTGAAAAACATGTTCTACGAACAGAGTCCGATGGGCAACCTCAGTTCAGAATTCGTGTACATGCCGAAGTCAAAAGGGAGCCACTTCGTGGATGGTGTGCTGCTGAGTGATAACAAGGAGGTAGCAACGATGACGGGAACCTACGACAAGCACGGGTATCTGGATGCGACACTCAATTTGGAACGTCTGCCCTTGCAGTTGATGAACGGTTTCATTCCCAAGCGTATTTTCGGCTTGCGAGGCTATGGTGAGGGCGAAATTGCCGTGCGTGGGTCGATGAGGAAGCCCCACATGGATGGTGAAATCTATCTCGACTCGTCCTATATCTTCAGCGAACCATACGGCGTGTCACTTCGCTTTGCCAATGATCCCGTTCGAATCAAGGACAGCAAACTATTGTTTGAGAACTTTGAAATGTTCGCCAACAACAACAGTCCGTTGAACATTTACGGCACCTTCGACTTCTCTGACACCGAGCGGATGATGCTTGATATCCGCATGCGAGCTGAGAATTTCGAGATAATCGATGCTCGAGAGAATCCTCGTTCAGAGGCTTACGGCAAGGCTTTCGTCGACTTTTACGGTACGATGAAAGGGCCGGTGGAGAGCTTGCGTCTCAGAGGAAAGCTTAATGTACTGGGCACCACCGACATGACTTACGTGCTGAAAGATTCGGAACTGACCACCGACAACCAATTGGACGAACTGGTGAAGTTCACCGACTTTAATGATTCCACGGTTGAGGTGGTGCGCAGACCCAAGCTTACTGGCTTTGACATGCTGATGGGTGTGACCATTGATGAGGCTGCACATATCGTTTGCATGCTCAATGCCGACCAAACCAATTACATCGACTTGCTGGGTGGTGGCGATTTGCGTATGAGTTACAACCCAGCAGAATCCATCCAGATCATGGGACGGTATACTCTTCACAGCGGAGAGATGAAATATTCGTTGCCCGTTATCCCGCTGAAGACCTTCAATATTCAGAATGGCAGTTACATAGAGTTCAATGGCGACCCGATGAACCCCAAGCTCAACATCACGGCAACGGAACCTGTCAAGGCCACGGTGAGCGAGGGTACGGGTGCCGGGCGTGTCGTTGATTTCGACTGTGGCGTGAAGCTGTCGCAGACACTTAGCAACCCTGGCATCGAGTTCATCATCAGCTCACCGAGCGACATGACTATACAAGACGAACTAAACACCATGTCTGTGGAAGGAAGAGGCAAGGTGGCGGTCACCATGTTGGTGTCGGGCATGTACCTCACCGATGCCAATCCGTCGGCATTCTCGATGAACAGTGCCTTGAGTTCGTATTTACAAACCGAGATTAACAACATCGCCGGTTCGGCTATGCGCACCATGGGACTGGATGTGGGCATGAGCATTGACAACACGATGATGGCAAGTGGCGGCATGCATACCGATTACAACTTCAGATTCTCCAAACGACTATGGAACAACAGGCTGCGGGTAATCATCGGTGGACGTGTCTCCACTGGCGAGGAGGTGATGGCCAACCGTGACGATACGTTCTTCGATAACGTTGAATTGGAGTATCGCCTGAACCAGAATGCCAGTCAGTATCTGCGCCTGTTCTACAAAAACAACACCTACGACTGGCTCGAGGGACTCATCGGGGTATATGGCGTTGGTTTCACTTGGCGGCGCAAGCTGGCTCATTTCAAGGATATCTTCCGTTTCAAGAGTGACAAAGAGGCCTTGCCAACCATTCGTCCTGTCCAAAAAGACTCAATCAACAATGACATCAAAACGACTAACTAAATACATCCTTGCGCTCATTCTGCTGCCGGTCATCATGACGGCATGCTCTACAACCAGCGCCATTCCCGATGGCGAACAGCTGTTTACCGGACTGAAAAAGATTCAGTTTGACAACTATGAGAAGAACGCTCATGCCGATGAAACCAAGATGGAACTGGAGTCGGTATTGGCCACTGCGCCCACATCTTCCTTGCTCGGCAGCAGTTATTACCGCACCCCAATCCCCATACGCCTATGGATATGGAACGCTTTCTCGCAAGACACCAGTGCCGTGAGCCGATGGATTACCAAGGCATTTGGCTCGAAACCGAAGCTATTGAGCCAGGTTAACCCCTTGCTGCGCAAGTCGGTAGGCGAATTACAGTTGAAGAAGTTTGGCTATTTCAAAGGGAATGTCGACTATGACATCATTCAGCAATCCAACCCGAAGAAAGCCAAAGTGGCTTATTTTGTCAACATGGGACCCCTGTGGCGGCTCGACTCCATCAGTTATATCAACTTCACGCCCGGGGCAGACAGTCTGGTGGCAGCCACCAAGGATGAGGCCTTGATTCGCAAAGGCGACCCGTTTAGCGTGCCAGCCCTTGAAGCCGAGCGGCAACGTGTGGCTCGCTTGCTGCGCAACAACGGCTATTACTATGCCAAACCCACCGACGCTTCTTACCTGGCCGACACCTTGCAGATGCCCGGCAAGGTGGTGCTGCGCTTTCAAGAAGCCGATAGCTTGGAGCCAGAGGTAACCCGCAAATGGTATGTGGGACGGGTGAACGTGAATTTGCGGCGACAGTTTACGGAGGAACTCACCGATTCGTTGGTGCGGCGCAGCTTCACCCTTCGCTACGCACAGCGTAAATCACCCTTGCGTCCCGGCGTGTTCTACAGCGGTTTGAAGATACGCCCGGGACAGCTTTACAGTCTTGCCAACCAGGAAGCATCGTCAAACTACCTGCACTCCACGGGACTTTTCAGCTACAACAGCTTCCGCTTTACCCCGAGAGATTCGTCAGAAACTTGTGATACACTCGACCTGGACATCGACTGCGTGTTTGACAAACCCTACAATTTTTATATCAATGCCAATGCCAAAGGCAAGACCTCGAAGCGCTTCGGGCCTGAGTTGATTATGGGTCTGACCAAGTTGAACGCCTTTCGCGGAGGCGAAAAACTGGACATCAACGTCCATGGTTCTTACGAATGGCAGACCGGACATCGGTCGGAAGGCAGCTCGTCGAAGGTGAACTCGTACGAATATGGCGGCGACATCTCCCTGGTTATCCCACGAATGCTCACGCCGGGCAATCTCTTTTGGTCGGCTCTTCACCGCAACACGCGCGACAGTTTGCGCGTGCTGTCAGGGAAACGACCCAGGAGGAGAAGGCGGTTTTACGGTGTTCCATCTACGACTCTGCGCATGTCAAACAACATCTTGAACCGTGCCGGCTACTTCAAACGGCATGTTGTTTCGGGCGATTTGACATACGAGTTCTGGACTTCACCGCAGTCGTACCACGAGTTTAGTCCACTCACGCTGTCGTACGAGTACATGACCAGCCGCACCGATTCGTTCATGGTCTTGTTGGCCGACAATCCCTATTTGCAGATTTCCATGCGCGACCAGTTCGTTCCCAAGATGAGTTATACCTATCAGTATACCAGTGCGATGGGCACCCGTCATCCCATCTCTTGGCGAACTACCGTGAGCGAAGCCGCCAACATTCTGTCACTGGGCTACATGGCGGCCGGTAAACAGTGGAACGACAAGAGTAAGAAGTTGTTTAAAAATCCATACGCCCAGTTTGTGAAACTCGAAACCGACTTCGTGAAGCTGTGGCGATTTGGCGACAATCATTCCATCGCAGGTCATCTTAATGCCGGTGTGGTTTACAGTTACGGCAATGCTACCAAGGCCCCTTACTATGAACAGTTTTACGTTGGCGGTGCCAACAGCGTGCGGGCTTTCAACGTACGGAGCATTGGTCCCGGCAAATATCGGCCCAGCAACCAGCGCATGTCATATATAGAGCAGACCGGCGACGTGAAGTTTGTGGCCAACCTGGAGTTCCGTCCCCATTTGTTTGGCGATCTCTATGGTGCCGTTTTCCTCGATGCTGGCAACGTGTGGACGCTCGGTGACGATGCGCAGCGGCCTGGAGGACAGCTCAAGTGGAAGAGCGTGTTCACCGACATGGCAGTGGGCACCGGTGTGGGCGTTCGCTACGACCTGGGCTTGTTCGTCATTCGTGTGGATTGGGGTATCGGCCTGCATGTTCCTTACCATACGGGGAAGAAGGGCTTTTACAACCTGCTGCGCTTCGATGATGGCAACAGTTTCCACTTGGCCATTGGCTATCCATTCTAAAGAGGATTCGCTCTCGGGGACAATCAACAGGTGACAAATTCACTGACCTTACGAATAAAGCAACGATTTACTGCTCAATGCGTAAATAGGAGAGAACGGTTGCTGATGACACCTCTGCGTGTTAACAAACCTTTTGTTTGTTAAAAAGATTCATTTTTCTTGACAAAACAAAATCGTGAAATAGATGATGACGAAGGCTATTTTGGGTGTTCAAAACCACAAAATCATCACCTTGTTCCGTCATTCATATCGAATAAAGCGGCAATCAACATGCTTTAATTGCCCAACTAACATGCCTTAACCGCCCAAATTGCATCATATAGAAGGTTTGATTTGCACATAAAACAGGCAATTTGGCTTCAAACGCTTTGCTTTTTCATAGTACTTTAAGTTGAGAAACAATCCAACTCGCTGGTAATCAATATGATGATAAAAACCGTTCCTGCTTGCCGTTTTTTCAACGCACGAACCAGTTGGTTGAAAAAACGCTCAGCATTTGTGTTAAAAAAATGCCGTATAGGTCATGCCAGTACCATTATCATGCAGAGTATCCTTATTTGATATCATCAGTAGAGCATACAGACTGTCTTGTGAAGATTCAAAATCGAAGTGCAAAATTTGTTGGTGTTTGGATTGTACAAAAAACATGAAAAACACCGCGGAGGTATACCATGGGCCAAAATGCACTTTCGACTGATGCGTCTTGCCCTGGCTCCTTTCGGGAAACAAATTGTGAACGATGACTTTTAGGCACAAAGGTTATCGGGACAACAAATCAATCAAATAAGTGGCGCAAGGCATAGGAGAAAGACACGATGCAAAGTGCTCATTCTGCCATAACCTGCCTTGGCTGATACCTTGTCCCAGCTTGACATCACGTACCTGTCTGGTGTTGCCATCTTGATCATGCCCAACAAGTGGAACATCTCTAATGGCTGCGATATGTTGTTGCACCATCAATGACCGTTGCTTTTATAGTATCTCTTGTTTCAACTGTTCTGTTTAGTCATTGTTTCGTTCAAGTTTGATTAGATAATACAGTGCATTTCATGTCCTTCTACATAGATCGCACTGAACGGACGTGTCGGACACTGGTTTTCGCACGCCCCACACCCAATACAACGTTCGGTGTTGACCGCTGGGATTTTCGGAGATTTTGGATCTGAAGCCTTACTCGGCACCATCGTGATAGCACCTGCTGTCCACAGCGGGATTTGTATCTCTTAGCAGACAAACCAACTTCAATCGTGCCTCCGATGAAAAGGAAGCCACGCTCATTTAATTTGTACCTGCTGATACCCCACCAACCGGTCGGTACGTTCGCCGGTTCCGCGATAGTAGAGTAGTGCTTGGTACTTGTTTTCCGTTTGATAGAACGACCCCTCGGTGCTTACTGGAGCGGTCGTTCCGTCTGTTTTCGCAACCACATACTGGTACGAATAGTAGCCCTGTTTCAACAGCACTGCAGCCTCGTAAACGCCGTCCTGCTCGTTGTAGTGCATCTTGTATTCCGGTGTCAGTTGGTCGTTTGTCCATGTCGCGTTGAGATATACGTCCCCGTTCTGCCTGGGTGCCCGCAACTTGAAATGCACGATGAGATAATCTGAGCTGGTGTCGTTTTCTGCGTTGTCGCTGTTGCGGATGTAGAATGCCCCGTTGGCATCCTCATCGTAAACGTAATTTGGGCGAGGCTCATCGGTCCAAACGTATGCGTGATAATCGCTGCCGTCCCAGTTGACAGATTCCAGTCCCATGGTCGTATGGTTCACGTCCAGCATTTCAAACTTTCTGTATTCGTTGCCTCCGTCAAAAATCAGTTGCTTGTTGTGTACCCATTTCAGCGCATCGGGCATGACGTATTGCGGCTTGATGTTGAACCGTTCTTTGTTCCACCGACCGTTTTGCAGCACGATGGTCTTGATTTGGGTTGCCGGATCGGTTACTTGCAGCATGCTATAGTTTACCTCCATGTTCACTTGCTGATGCGTTCCGTTGATGTCGATGTCTGTGTTGGTCACTACCTCCATCTGGATACCAGCGAGAGGTTCCACGACCATGAAGCACGCAGACAAGATTTTCTCGTTGTCGTTGTTTTCGTCGAAGACCGTGAGACGATAGTTCCCACTCATCTTCAGTCTGCATCTTTCGTTGGGTATTTGCAGTTGATAGTGGGTGTAGAGCGTTTTCGTGTTGATTGATTTTTGCACGTCATCGATGGTGTTCCCCTCTGCGAAGCCATCCAGATAATCGCTTGCGAACAACTGAGTGGTAGTACTCCAGTCGGCTTCGCAATGTTCAATGGTGTAAGTATATCGGTGATATTCGTGGGTGAGGTCGTCAAATGCGATGGTTATTGGCTCACCATCCAACTGGGTGATGGGGGGTGAGAGCCAATCATCCCCTGCAACTACTTGCAAGGAAGCAATCGATTTTTTGTAAATCTCGTTCTTCTGTGCAGTGCAAACGCTTGCTGTCAGTAAAAGACAAATGCCTATCAGGGTTCTGTTCATTGTATTCATTTCCATGATGTGTTTTGCAGATGGCTGCGTGATAGCACCTGTTAGAATTCGAGTATAACCTTTCCGTTGATCAATCGGCCAGTCAGATAATTGGGTACGGCGTATTGTTGGTTCGTCACATCCGTAATCCAATAATACGAATTGACGTTACTGATGCCGAAAAGGTTCAGCGCGTCAATGCCCAACCAAATGTTCTTGAAGATGGATTTAGAGCGACGGTCGTCATTGTTCAATAGTCGATAACTCATCCCTAAGTCCACTCGTCTGTACGCAGGTGCGCGAAATGAGTTGCGTTCCAATTCGCGGTGCGGTGCTGCAAAGGGAAGACCGTCGGCAAAAGCCAGCTTCAATGACATCTTCCATCGGTCGGTTCCGGGGAAGTAATCGGTGAAGAATAGGTTCACGGCGTACCGCTGGTCGGTAGGCATGGGAATGGTCTTGCCATTGAGTTTCATCTTCGTGTCCATCACGGAGAGGCTTATCCACGAATCAGTTCCTGGTACAAACTCGCCATACAGCTTCATATCCAGCCCCAAGGCATGTCCCGAACTCATGTTGTCGCCATAATATACCACCTTGACGTTGTTCACACTGTATGGTACCAGGTTGCCCAATGCCTTGAAGTAGGCTTCGGCCGTGAACTTGAATGGCCGCTTGTTCATTCTGAACCGGTAGTCCATGGCGGTGATTAGGTGGATAGAACGTTGGCTCTTCGCCTTCTCGTTCAACTTTGCGTACGTCGTTCCGTTGACGGTAGTCGTATCTCTTATCTCTTTGTAGAAAGGTGTTTGATAGTACAATCCGGCCGCCAAGCGAAAGGTCATGTTCTCGTTAAAGGCGGGTATGATGCCCAGTGAGGCGCGCGGACTCACCACCAATTCTTTGTTGAAGCTCCATCTGCTCATACGCACCCCGTAGTTCAAGGTGTAGTGGGTGTTGCCGCTGCGGTTGCTAAACCGATAGGTGTCTTGCAGATAAGCCTCGATGCGCCGGGCGTTCAGCTCGTTTTTGGCACGCAGGGAGTAAATCATGTACAGGTCTTTTCCCGTGTGTGGAATGCTGTATCCGCTTGAATCCCGCATCTCATATTCAGCAGCTTGCTCTTGAATGTGTTCAAACTTGAATGTCAGTCCGCCTTCCACCTGGTGTCGCTTGGATGTGTGTTTGGCCATCAACTTTACGTTCTCCACATGAGCTTTCAAGTAGTTACGCGCATGTTGAAAGTAGGTTCCAACGCCCAAGTTCTCACTTGTCTCGGTTTGTGTGAGCCAGTATTGCCCCTGGATGTCATATTTTTCACGTTCGTTGGTCGAGAAAGCCGAGGCTAAGAGTGACACTGACGTGGAATCACCGAAGTTGCGTGTTAAGTCGATTGAACCGAAATAGGTGTTGAACCGATCCTTTTCATGCCCATCAAAATATACTTTGAACGACTTGACGTTTTGCAAGGTACCAAAAGCCGTTTCCCTGTTTTTTGGCGTAAACGTGTAGTGATTGTCCGATAGGTTGCCGATGAACGACAGTTTCCAACGCTTGTTCGGCGTATAAACCAGGTAGGTTTGGTAGTCTAAGAAATCGGGTTTGTATTCTCCCTCTGTTTCCAACGACCCCAACAGATATTTGTTGGTCTTGTATCTCAGGCCGTTGCTCCATGCCACCGTCTTGGTTCTGAAACCTACGAACGCGCTGGCTCCCAACAAACTGGCAGACACGTTGGCCTCAAATGGTTTGGGTTGCCGGTAGGTAATGTCGAGGGCCGACGACATCTTGTCACCGTATTTGGCCTCGAATCCGCCGGTTGAAAAACCAATTTTCTCCACCATGTCTGGATTGATGACCGACAATCCCTCTTGTTGTCCCGACCTTACCAAGAAAGGTCTGTATATCTCTATGTTGTTGATGTACACGCTATTCTCGTCAAAGGCACCCCCTCTTACGTTGTATTGTGATGACAGTTCGTTGTGCGTGGACACGCCGGCTTGCGACTGTATGAGCTCTTCCACGCCGTTTCCCGTCACCGAAGGCAAGGTTTTGGCATGTTCAGTCTTCAGGTTTTGCGTTTGTCCGGTCTGAATTTTCTCGCCCATCACCTTCACTTCGCCCAGCGTCTGGTCGTCGCTGTTCAACACGATCTGCAACGTTTGTTTGCCTCGCGGATGGCGCAGCACGCGCTGTTTGGTTTTGTAGCCAATCATGGAAAACCTGATAACAACTGAGTCGGCCGACATCAGTTGCATGCTGAACTCGCCTTTGAGTGAGGTCACGGTGGCTTTGCCCTGTTGCAGACACGACACGGTGGCCAACTCCACGGGATTGAGTTGCTCGTCAACCACTCTTCCTTGCAGGGTGAATGATTGGGCTTGTGCTGCCATTGCGCATAGCAACAGCAGACTGATTACAACGGTTCTCAATTTCATCATTGGTCTGATAACGCAATAGTTGGTTGATTATTGCGTTGCCGCACGTTGTTTCAGCATTGTCGCAGAGCCGCCAACAGCTCGTTGTTTTCGGTCTTCGTGCCGATGGTCACCCGCAGACAATCGTGGCATAGTGTCACCTGATTTCTGTCGCATACCACAATACCTTTGTCCAATAGGTATTGATAGGTGGCTTGGGTATTTTTCATCTTGGCCAGAAAGAAGTTGGCCGAGGTAGGGTACACCTTCACGCACTGTGGCAGTACGGCAAAAGCCTGCACCATTCTTCGCCTTTCTTGCAGCAGGGTGGTGACCCATTTTTCTACCTCAAAGGTACCTTGCAGCGACTTGAGTGCTTGCTCTTGCGTGAGCGAGCTGATGTTGTAGGGCTGTTTCACCTTATTAAATAGGTTGACGATTTCTTCGCTTGCGAACGCCATTCCCAGTCGGATGCCCGCACATCCCCACGCCAGACTCATGGTGTTGAGTATGATGAGGTTGGGGTAGGAGGCGAGTTCGGTGCGGAATGACTTCTGGGAAGAGAAGTCACTGTAGGCTTCGTCCAGCACCACGATGCCGTCAAATTGTTGGACGATTTCCGTGATGGCGTCCCTATGAAGGTCGTTGCCTGTGGGGTTGTTGGGACTGCATAGCCAAATTACCTTTGTTGATGCGTCGCATGAGGCCAGCAATTTGTCGGCCGACAGCTGGAAACTTTCATCCAGCGGCACGGGTTTGTAGGTCGTGTTGTTGATGTCTGCGCACACTTTGTACATGCCGTAGGTTGGTTCGATGGCAACAACGTTGTCTTGCTGAGGTTCGCAGAAAATGCGGTAAACCAAGTCGATGGCTTCATCACATCCGTTACTCAGGAAGATGTTTCCGGCCGGCACTTGCTTAATTTGGCTCAGCTTTTCTTTCAATTCCCTTTGCAGTGGGTCGGGATATCGGTTAAGCGGCTTGTTATATGGATTTTCGTTGGCATCCAAAAAGACGTTTGCCTTGCTGCCACCATGCTCGCACCGCGTGCTGCCATGGCGCGTTAAAGCCCAAATATTGGGTCTAACCAGTTGTTCCAGGGTTCTCATCATGTCATCGATTTAAAGGGTATAGGTGCCGAAATTGCGCGTCGTAAGGTGTGAATCGTTCACACGGCATTTCTTATTTGTTCTTAAAAATGTTATGCAAATATAATAAGATGTGGGGAGATGTGCAAGAAATGTCGTACATTTGCCCAATGCAAAAGTGCCAAAATTACTTTCCTCTTTCATTGACATGCCATTTGTTCATCTTCCTGTTGTTGTTGATGCTCTGTGGGTGTGAAAATGAAAAGAAACAGGTACGCACGCCTTGGGGAACCACTTTGGGCACCGATACGGCCAATGTGAGTCAGGGTTTCTCGCTGGATGACATCATCGGAAACGGCGAATTGATTATGCTGACCATCAATGGACCCGAGACGTATTACGACTATCGTGGGCGTGGCATGGGATTACAGTATTTGCTTTGTGAACAGTTTGCCCGACAGTTGGGCGTTTCCTTGCGGGTAGAATTGTGCAAGGACACCACGGAGATGGTCAACAGGCTCGAGCAAGGTGATGGCGACATCATCGCTTTTCCGCTGCCCAGAACCGACAAACGCTTGCTGTACTCGGGGCCATCGGCTGATTCGTTGAAAACACAGTGGGCGGTAAGGAAAGACAATGAGGCGCTTGCCGACACGCTGAACAAATGGTTCAGTCCGAAACTCATTGCCCAAGTCAAGCAACGAGAATCGTTCTTGCTGTCCACCCGCAGCGTTACCCGTCACGTTTATTCACCCATGTTGAACCGTTCGCAGGGTGTCATCTCCCGTTATGACCACTTTTTTCAGCAGTATGCGCCCATGGCCAGATGGGATTGGCGCTTGATGGCGGCTCAATGTTATCAAGAGTCTACCTTTGACCCGCAAGCTCGTTCGTGGGCCGGTGCACTGGGATTGATGCAAATCATGCCCGGAACGGCGGCGCATCTGGGACTTTCGTTAGCCGACATCCATGATCCGGAGCAAAACATAGCGGCCGCAGCCAAGTATTTGCAAGAGCTAAGTGCCCATTTTCAGGATGTGAGAAACGTGCAGGAACGCCAGTATTTCGTGCTGGCCAGCTACAATGGCGGCTCTTATCATGTGCGCGATGCGATGGCATTGACCCAGAAAAACGGTGGCAATCCGCATAGTTGGAATCACGTTTCAGAATATATTTTGAAGTTGTCTGACCCGCGTTACTATCGTGACCCCATCGTCAAGTATGGCTATATGCGTGGTTCAGAGACGGTTGACTACGTTAACAAAATTCGCGCCCGCTATGCGCAATACAGAGGTGTGGCCAAGGGTGGAATTGGTTTTTACAGCATCCAGAAACCTTCCAGGGCCAAGCGCAAGCATCGCTTCAAGCTCTAAACATATTAAATCACGCCCCTACGGTTATCTTACCCCAAGGCACCGCATTTTCAAACTCATTGCTATTGGCTGTCAATCTCAATGTTATTGGCACTCAAACTCAATGCAATTGGCAGCCAAACTCAATGCAATTGGATGACGGGCTGAATGGCTTTCGTTATGAAAGGATTAAGTGGTTGGTTTTCAGTATGTAACGGTTTTTGGCTGTGTCACCGTCCTTGTTCGTCAATGCCCATCCCCGTTTTACGCTTCGGCCGCTTCTGTTTGGATGGCTTTCCTGTTGGATTGTGCTTGTCTGCGGGCTTCTATCGACCCATACACATAGTAGTTGACGAAGATGCCAACCGTCAGAAAGGCGGCGCAAATAAAGTAGATGAGGATGCAGACACCGTAGGTAAGCACGGGGAAGTAGGCCGGAAGGGTGTTTGGGTCACCATTCTGAACGCCCATTTGTGACAGGGTGCTGGCCATGAACAGGATGTAGACCGGCATGAGGAGAATGAGGGTGAGGAAAAAAATGACGATTCCATATAAGAAAAAGGTGGAAACGATGAACCCGATGCGGCGCAGTCCGGTTCGATAACCGCCCAGCACATGCGTTTTGAACTTGGCCTCTTTCTCCTGAATGTATCTCATGGAAGAATAGGCAAAGGGTGCCATGGCGATGAGAATGATGAGCCAGGCCACCGGAAAGAGCCATGCCTGCAAGCCCATTCCGGCCGTGCCGACAGCCGCTGGTGCGGGTTTTTGCCCATAAGAAATGGATAGCGTCGCAGCTGTCAGCAGCAGGGAAACGATGCCCATGAAAACCACATAGGCCAACTGAAGTTTGGCAATGCGCTTGAGGTTGCAGGCAAAGCCGTTCTCGTTGAGCAGGGTGGTGGTGCGAGCCATGTACCATACCGACGCACAGAGCAGCAGTACGTTGAGCAAACCGAACGTGACCAACTTGCCCGTGGGCAGGCTGTTGCCCATCGTGTGCATGGCATTGGTGAGGCCGAAGGCCAGGTATGCGCCCCCAATGACGGAGAACACCAGCAGCGACAGCCAGTTTTTACGCAAGATGGTCATGACGTTTGAGCAGAAAAGAAGGTATCCGGCCTTGATGCAACCCGATATGCTTCTGTTTTTATAGAGATCGTTTTCCATATTCGTTTGATTGATTTACGTTGTTTTTGTTCTTCTTTTAAATTCGCTGCACGCAATGGCCGTGGCGATGGCCACGTTGAGGCTCTCGGCCTTGTCGGGCAAGGTGGAGAAGTTGGGGATGAGCAGCGGATGGTTGACGCGTGCGCGCAGGTCTTTCGAGATGCCGTTGCCTTCATTCCCCATGATGATGATGCCGGTCGCGGTGAGCGTCTGTTGATAGATATCCGCACCATCAAGCAAAGTGCCATAGACAGGGGTTGGTGGCGGCAGCGCATCCACAAATTCGCAGAGATTCAGGTAGGTGACGTCGACGTGTGCGATGCTTCCCATGGTGGCCTGAACCACTTTCGGGTTGTACACATCTGCCGTGTCTTCGCTGCAAATCACATTCCTGATGCCAAACCAGTCGGCAATGCGGATGATGGTGCCAAGGTTACCCGGGTCTTGAATGCCATCCAGTGACAGCACCAGCTCGTGGGTTGGGTCGATGTGAGTGGGCATGTGGCGTTGTTCAAATACGGCCAACACCTCTTGCGGGTGCTGTAGCAGACTGATTTTTTGCAGCTCGTCGGGCGATACCGGGATGATTTGCGGTCGGCTGTCGCCCTGGTTGCCCCTCAAGCTCTCGTCTTCGTGCCGTTCGAGCCATTGCTCTGTGGCGACGATGAGTTCGGGTTGGAACGACGACAGCAGGTCGTGAACCACCTTAGGACCCTCGGCAACGAACGTGCCATGAGCCGACCGTCCCTTCTTTGTTTGCAGCGCGTTGATGTATTTGATTTTTGCTTTACTAATCATCCTCTTCGTTTTGATGTGCTTTGGAATATTGAAGCCAAGCACAAAGATAACACGGTTCTTTCATTTAAAAAGGTCGTTTGTTGTCAAAAACAATCATTTTTTTTGTTTCAACAACGAATTGAACGAATGAAACGAATCTGACTGTTGGAATCAATGAACGCAGGCGTTCAACGAATGAAACGAATTTGGCAAAGACACGCAACATGTTTATGTCGGCAGATTTGTTTCATTCGCAGAACGCTTGCGTTCATTGTCTTGTTTGGTTCATTCGTTTCATTTGTTACATTCGTTGTTCAACAACATTGTCCTTAAATAAAAGAGCCGTACAAAGATAGTAAATTCTTGATTCTTCAACCGCTTATTTAGCATCTTTTTCCTTACCTTTGCAATGATATACACAGAAGAGCCAGTTGCGTGAGCATTCAACAGCGTTCTGTGTCATTGTGGTTTTCATCATTAAACAGGTGCATTTTGAGGAAAGTAAAATTATCGATTTCTTTTCTGACGTTGCTGTTCCTGGTTGGTTGCTCATCGAGTAAATTCATCCCGGAGAACGAGTATCTGTTGCAAGAGGTTGAAATCAAGTCAGATCAGAAAGGCTTTGATGCTGCCTCGTTGGAGCCTTATATCCGACAGAAAGCCAACTCCAAGTGGTTCTCTTTGTTCAACATTCCGTTAGGAACCTATTCGCTTTCGGGGCGTGATACCACGAAATGGGTGAACCGTACTTTGCGAAAGATTGGCGAAGAGCCGGTGCTGTTTGATACCGTGCAGGCCAACCAGTCGATGAACGACCTGAAGAAGGCTCTGCAAAACGCTGGATACATGCATGCGGACGTAGACTTGCAGACGAAGGTAAAGGGCAAAAAGCTGAAAGCCATCTACACGCTTCATCCCGGTGAGCCTTATCGTATCAACCGTGTGAGATATGACATTGCGGACGAACGCATCAAACGAATACTGGCTTTGGACAAACCTCAGCATGCTATTCGCGGCCTTCAGAGCGGCTCGCGCTTCACAGTGGAACGCCTGGACGAAGAGCGTAACCGAATAACCAAGCTGCTGTTGGACAGCGGTTTTTATAAATTTCACAAGGATTTTATCGTCTTTGAGGCCGACTCGGCACGCAACAATACCGACATCAACCTGGTGGTCAGACTGTTGAAATACCGTGCCAACAGTGACGCACCTGAGACCAATCACCCACGGTATTTCATTCGTGACGTGAAATTCTCTTCCAGTGAGGAGTCGGGTATCCATCTGCGTCCCAAAATACTTGAATACAATACGGCCATCAAGGCGGGAGAACCCTTCTCGGCCGCTCATCTGCAAACGACGTATAACAACTTCGCACGGTTGCAAGCCGTGAGGTACACCAACATCAAGTTTAAGGAATTGCCCGACACTACGCTGTTGGATTGTGACATACAGCTGAGCCACAACAAGCCTCATACGCTGTCTTTTCAGCCCGAAGGCACCAACACGGCCGGTGATTTGGGGGCAGCCGTGTCGCTGACATACGAGAACAGAAACCTTTTTCGTGGCAGTGAGGTGCTGCGGGTGCAGCTAAGAGGGGCCTTTGAGGCCATCACGGGCCTGGAGGGATACAACGACCAGGACTATCAGGAGTACAACACTGAGGCCAAATTGCAATTTCCCCGCTTGCTGGCTCCTTTCCTATCAAGCGCGTTTCAGCGACGTAGCACGGCATCATCGGAGTTGTCTTTCAGTTACAGCTTGCAGAATCGTCCAGAATTTCATCGTAGGGTTTTGTCCGCAGCGTTTAGATATCGATGGAACGAACCGAAGCGATATTCGTCCTATCGCGTGGATTTGATTGACCTCAACTATGTCTATATGCCTTGGATTTCTGATACGTTCAAGCGCGATTACCTGGACGACGTCAGTAGTAGGAATGCTATCTTGCGGTATAACTATGAGAATTTGCTGGTCATGAAGATGGGGTTCGGCTTGAGATTCAATAATGGTCGGCATGCCATGATTGCCAACATCGAAACGGCCGGCAATATTTTGAAGGGCTTTTCTAAAGTGCTGTCCTTCCGTAAAAACGCGCAAGGACAGTACACCTTATTTAATACGGCCTACGCACAGTATATCAAAGGCGACTTCGACTATACCCGTTTGATTACCTTTGATATGCACAACTCGTTGGCTTTGCACATTGATTTGGGGCTTGCTTATCCGTATGGCAACTCGAAAATATTGCCTTTTGAGAAGCGATACTTCTCGGGTGGAGCCAACTCGGTGAGGGGATGGAGCGTCAGAGAGTTGGGGCCGGGCAGCTTTCGCGGTACCGATGGGCGCATCGACTTCATCAACCAAACGGGTGACATGAAGCTGGATATGAACATAGAATACCGCACCAAGTTGTTTTGGAAGTTCCATGGAGCGGCTTTTGTGGATGCCGGAAACATTTGGACGTTGCGACAATATGAGGAACAACCTGGCGGTCAGTTCAGGTTACACGAGTTTTATAAGCAGATAGCCGTGGCCTACGGACTGGGATTGCGCTTGAACTTCGACTTTTTTATCCTGCGGTTCGACATGGGTATGAAGGCCATCAATCCTGCTTATGAAACACTGCGTGAGCATTTCGCCGTGCTTCATCCTAACTTTGGTCGCGACTTCACCTTCCATTTCGCAGTGGGTATGCCCTTCTAATTGCCATTGTTACTGGCCTTATTTCATAGCATTGCTTTTTTGAATGAAAGTATTTCCACCATGCAATCATGCCTGTGAAGTTGCACGTTTAAAGCGTTCTCATTGGCGCATGGGCATAAAAAAACTTTCGAAAGCCGAAAAGGAATCTTGCGAAGTATGAGTTATTGGCTATTACTTTGTCTGCTCAGGTGGATTATCCTGCGTGTGACATGTAACCAATGCTCATTGAACTTGAAAAGAATCTTTTGGACTTTCGAAAGTCTTGTCAGGTATTATTGCTCGTTCTGTCTGCAACAACATGCCCTTTGGAGGGCATGTTGCAGTAGCATCAATATTGGTTTTGTTTCAGAGTACCCTTGGCAGCCTCAATCTCATCCTGAGGAATGGGCAAATATTTCTTACTTTCTGTCCACTGTATGCGTTCGGGTATAGCCTGTGTGTCGTATTCAGTTTTTGCCTTGTTAAGCACCTTTCCACCACCAGGTTTGAGCACCTCGGCAGCTTTGCCGAAGCGAATGAGGTCGTAGTAGCGTTTGCCTTCGCCTACAAACTCAAGTCGGCGTTCTTCCAAGATGTTATCAAGTGTGACGATGCGATGCGAGGCTTTTGCTCGGTTGCGTACCTCATCGAAATATCTCTGGGCTTTTGCTTTATCACCATTCGTGCGTAGAATCAGCTCAGCTGCATTGAGCAAGGTTTCTGAATAACGATAGATACGCTGGTTGTTGTCCCAACCTAAGTCGGAAGAAGCCACGGCTCCGTCGTTGCCTCCCGGGCGTCCTAAGTATTTCAGGAGGAATATTCCCGTGTTCTGATAGCGTCCTGCATAAGTTACCTCATCACCAGTGCGGGCCTTGTAGCTGGCAGCATATTCAGCCATGTTGATGATGCCGCCGGTTCGACGCAGGTCTTGCTGTTCATAGAGGTCATAAACTTCTTTTGATACATCGCAGAAGCCCCAGCCTCCGTTCAGTTCTTGTTTTGGTGCATAGGTTGGATTTTCGGCTAAATGTGCTTTGGAGGCTTTGTAGGTAAGTCCGTAAATACCAATCAGGGCAGGAACACCTGTCCCGCCGCCGGGGGCATTGACATTTCCCCAATCACGTCTGCTACCCTTGGAGCAATAATTGATTTCGTAAATTGACTCGTCGCACCATTCTCCACTTTGTTCCCAAATGCCGGCATAGTCGCTCATCAGGCGATATTTGTTGCTACCAATGATTTGTTCCATATAGCTCAGTGCCTGTTGGTATCGGCTCTCGTCTTTCTGGTACATCACAAAGTCAGCGAAAAGCATTTGGGCGAAAGCTTGGGTGGCATGTCCACAGCGCGCCTGGGTTTCCTTCATGGGGAGTGTGTTCGACTTGATGACATCTTCCAGTTCAGCAATCACTTTGCTATAAACATCATTAGCCGAGAGTTGTTCGGCAATGAAAGGAAATTCCAGGTTTTTTACATAATAAGGTACATTGCCCCAAAACTTCCAAAGCTGCAGGTAGTAGAAGGCTCTGATGGTTCTGGCTTCTGCGATATAGCCCGCCTTCTCGGCCTCAGAGAGTTCCTTAGCCTCTTCAGCATCCTTGATAACCCAGTTTGAGCGGTTTATACCCATGTAGCTGATTGTCCATGCTCCCTTGAAGTTCATCAAGCTGGTTGACTTGTATTGGGATGCCATGTGAATCTCCATCAGGTCAGTATTGCTACCTCCGCCTACATAAATGTCGTCACCCTGGACATCTGGGACGAGGAAGAGAGGACACCAACTTTCGTAAACATCGTACCAAGCCAAGGGTGCATACGCTGCCGTAACAGCTTCCTCAATGTGTGCCTTGGTGTTGTAGTAGCCTTCGATGGGCAGGCTGCTGGCGGGTTCTACCGACAAGAAATTGTCGTTGCATGAAGACAAGTAGCAGGTCATGCTTGCCATTACGCCGTATAAAAATATATTTTTAACTTTCATGATTGTTATCTTTTAAATTGTGTTCAATGTTATTTTCCTGTTTTAAGCTATCTTTCTTTAGAAAGTTACATTGGCACCTATCGTGATGGTGCGGTTCTGCGGATAGAAGCCACGGTCAATTCCTGACTGCGTATCATAGTAAATCTCTGGTTCCATACCTTTGTAGCTGGTAATGGTAATCAGATTTTCTGCTGCCAAGTAGAGACGCAGGTTAGAGATGAATGCAGCTTGGGTCCACTCTTTAGGTAAGGTAACACCCAGCTGAATGTTTTTTAGACGAACGTATGAACCGTTTTTGATATAAAGGTCAGAAACCTTCGTGTTGTCATTGGCTGTTGTCCAAGCAAAGCGCGGCATCTTGTTGGATGTACCTTCGCCATGCCAGCGGTCCATAAATTCTTCAGGCATGTTGACGTAGCGTAAGTCGATACGGCGAGTAGCATCAAAGATTTTATTACCCAATGAGCCAGCCCACAACATGGAGAAATCAAGCATTTTCCAGCTGGCATTGAAGTTCAGTCCGAACGTCCAGTCGGGGTCACCCTTCCCAATGTAGGTCTTGTCTGCATCGTCTATTACACCATCGCCATTATAGTCTACATAGATAACGTCACCCGGCTGTGCGTTTGGCTGTAGTTTCTTGCCTTCACGGTTGACGTATGCATCCACCTGTTTATTGTTTTGGAAGATACCTGCTGTCTTGTAACCGAAAAAGAATGGATAGGGTTGTCCGTTCTCTGCACGACTCACATTTCCTATTTGGTGAACGTTATCGGATGTTTCATAACCCGTGTCATTACCAAGGTTTATCAATTTGTTCTTCAAGTAGCTGGCATTGGCGTTGACGTTGAATGCCCAATCACCACTGCGGAACTTGTAACCCAACTCAAATTCAACACCACTGTTTTCCATATCACCAACGTTACCCCATGGTTTGGTTTCACCTAAGTAAGAAGGAATACTCATGGGCTTGAGCATACCATTGGTCTTTTTCTTGAACCAATCTACGGTGAAGGTCAAAGCGTTGTTGAAGAAACTGAAGTCCAATCCTGCATCATATTGTTCAGATTCCTCCCACTTCAAGTCAGGGTTAGGAGTACCTGATGGCTTGCTGCCACTTTGAATAACTTGGTTGCCAGCACCACCGAAGGTGTAGTTGTTGCCCATGGCAACATTGGCGGTGTAACGAAATGGGCCAATGGCCTCATTACCGTTCTTACCCCAACTCAAACGTAGTTTTAAATTGCTGAACCAATCGGGACGCTTCTCCAAGAACTTTTCGTTAGTGAGATTCCAACCCAATGAAACAGATGGGAAAGTTCCCCATTTGTTGTTCGGACCGAAATTAGAAGAACCATCTCGGCGAACCGTCAATTGTGCCATATAGCGCTCGGCATAGTTGTAGGAGAATCTACCAAAATAAGATGCTAAGGTGTGTGGATCGAACAAGCCACCAGATGCGTCACGTTTACCATCAGTAGCAAGACCTTTGGTAAAGTCGAGGTTAGCCTTGTCAGGGTTTAGGGCTATCATGTCTTGTGCCGAACCTCCGATGCGACGGCCGGCATACTTGATGGCTGATTGTCCAAGGACAATGGAGAAGTTGTGATCGTTCAATTGTTTGTCATAAGTAAGGATGTTTTCCACTTGCCAGCGGTTACCGCGGTTCATGGAACTCCAAACGGAGGATTTATCATTGTGGGCATTTATATTCGTATAATAAGGAAGACTCCATCCGTCAGTACCCCAGAAACTAAGATCAACACCGTACGAGGTTTTGAATTTCAAGTTATCCCAAATTCCAAGTTCTACCCAAAAGTTAGCAACGAACTTGTCTGAGTTGTGTTTTTCACCTGGTAGAGAGAGATAAGCCAGTGGGTTGGACGTTTCATTAAAGTCCTTGGTTGGTACGTTGAGTAGCTTTCCTGTTTTCTTATCTCTTACCAAAGGCCCATATTTGGCTATTTCACCAGCATATTGCGAATTGAGTGCAGCCTCATCTTCAGGAAATACCGACATCAGAGGTGGAAGGAACAAAGCGTTGCCCAGTGCAGATCCACCTGTGAGATGGTTGATCTCCATGTTGGTATTGTTGATGCGTGAGTAGGCCAAGTTCACACCTATCTTACCTGTGTGAAGCCAGTTGCGCAGTTTACTTTGGTCGAAAAGGTTATAGGTGGTATTAGATCGAATGGTCATACGCTTGTAGTTGGCGCGTCCGTAGTCGCCACCAATGACGCCTTCGTCTTTGTAATAACCCGCAGAGAGGTAGTAATTCACTTTTTCTGAAGCTCCACTGATGCTCAATTGATGTTGCTGCACAGGTGCGTTGTCATTGTACAATACATCCTGCCAGTTGGTATCAGCACTTCCCATGGTCTTCAATATGTTGTCGATGTTTTGCTCGCCAGCATAACCGGCGGCTTCTTTCATCAGGGTAGTGTATTGATCAGCATTGAGTAATTTGCGCTTGCGCCATGGATTCTGCCATCCTATAGAAAAGTCATATTTAACGATGGTCTTTCCTATGCTGCCACTCTTTGTTGTGACGAGCACGACACCGTTGGCTGCACGTGCACCATAAACGGCGCCTGAAGCAGCATCTTTCAATATTTCGATGCTTTGTATGTCACTGGGATTCAAATAGTCAATGCCCCCTTCAATCGGCATTCCGTCAACGATATAGAGAGGGTCAGCGTGGTTGACTGTTCCAGTTCCACGGATACGAATTTTGCTGGATGCACCTGGTTGTCCACCTGCGGTTGTTACTTGCACGCCTGAAACCAAGCCTTTCAGTGCACCATCAATACGCACCGGTTGTGTCTTGTCCAATTCGTTAGCGCTAATCTTGGCGATTGAAGCCGTTACCACACTTTTCTTCTGTGTTCCATAACCAACCACAATGACCTCATCGAGGCTCTTGTTGTCTTGATGCAACACAATTCTCATGTTGGCTGTTGGTGTCACTTCAGCCTTCTGGTAGCCGATGTAAGTGATGATGAGTGGCTGGTCATTGTCGGCTTGTATGGTAAAGTTACCATCTACATCGGTGATGGTTCCTTGCCCCGTTACGCCTTTCTGCATAACGGTAGCTCCAATGACCGGAATTCCCTGGTCATCTACGACAATCCCCTTGAAGGTTAGCTTTTGGGCTAAAGCCGAAAGTGACATACACAATGCCACCGCTAATAATAAACTTCTTGTCTTCATTTTGTTTAAGGTTAATTGCAGATGTTTCATCATCTGCCTGGTTAATATTAGATAGGTTCTTTGGTTGTTTTTCTGATTAAGTGTTGCAAAGGTAGCATTAATCTTTTAAAATGCTTCAGTTTACTACCTATTTATTCCATTTTTTTTTGTTAGGTTAGGTCCTTCTGGCATCTTTTTATACTGTCATGCCTGTATTTGTCAGTCAATGCAGCACCATCCGTTTATTTCCTTCCTCGTGTCATGTCATCCGAACAAGGCACGGAGGGCTTCCTCAACTTTCCGCACGGGGTGGAGGGCTATCTGGTATCGTTGTGGATTGATTCCCTGCAAGTTGTATTTTGGGAGGATGAGATGTGTGAAGCCCAACTTCTCGGCTTCAGCGATACGCTGCTCTATTCTGCTGACGGGACGCACCTCTCCACTGAGGCCTACCTCGCCAGCCATGCACCATCCGCTCTCGATGGGTGTGTCCACGTTGCTGGACAACACCGCGGCAATGACGCTCAAGTCCATGGCCAAATCGGTGACGCGCAGCCCACCGGCGATGTTGAGAAACACGTCTTTCTGCATGAGTTTAAAGCCCACCCGCTTTTCCAACACGGCCAAAAGCATGTTTAACCTACGCTGGTCAAAGCCTGTGGCCGATCGTTGTGGCGTTCCGTACGCAGCAGAAGAGACGAGAGCCTGTGTCTCCAACAGGAACGGACGAACGCCTTCTATGGCCGATGAGATGGCGATGCCGCTCAGTCCGTCGTGATCTTGCGTGAGCAACAGTTCGGATGGATTGCTCACTTGCCTAAGTCCGTTTTGCTGCATTTCATAGATTCCCAGTTCCGACGTGCTGCCGAAGCGGTTTTTGATGGCGCGCAAGATGCGGTATATATAATGTTGGTCGCCCTCAAACTGAATGACGGTGTCCACGATGTGCTCAAGAATTTTAGGGCCAGCCAGTGTACCTTCCTTGTTGATGTGTCCGATTAAGATGACGGGAATGCCGCTGTTTTTGGCAAAATGAAGCAGCAGAGCAGCGCATTCCCTTACCTGCGAGATGCTGCCCGGCGAGCTTTCCACATGCTCTGTCGCAATGGTTTGGATGGAGTCTATCACCACCAGTTCAGGCTTGACAGTCTTGATTTGCTCGAAAATCAGTTCCAGAGAGGTTTCGCACAGGATGACCACATGGTCACTTTCGGCGTTAGACAGTCTTTCAGCACGCATCTTCAGTTGGTGTGCACTCTCCTCTCCGCTGACGTAGAGCACCCGCTTGTCTGTCATTTGGAGGATCGTTTGCAGCGTCAGCGTACTCTTTCCGATGCCCGGCTCGCCTCCCAAAAGGGTGATAGAGCCAGAAACAAGTCCGCCTCCCAGCACGCGGTTCAGCTCGTCATCGTGCATGTCAATGCGCGGTTCGTCAAGCGTTGAGATGTCTTTCAGGCGCAATGGCTTGTTCTTTTCCGTGTTGCCTTTGAAGGCATTGACGACCGAACGGGCCGTCGATGGTGCCGTATCAGTGCTGACGCGTATCTCCTTGAAGGTGTTCCATTGCCCACAATTGGGGCATTTGCCCATCCATTTGGGCGAATCCTGACCGCAATTAGAACACACATAAGCTATCTTTTCTTTTGCCATGGTGGTGGAATTGTTGACAGACAAAAGTAATAATAATTTTCTGAGAATCAAAATTAATGTTTAATTTTGCAAGGTATGAAAAAGTTATTGCTTTTAGCCGTGCTGCTCATCTTGTTAGTTGCTTGCCAACAGTCCACAACAGAGCGTCAACAAGTGACGAAGGCTCAACGTGAAAAGTTGCGTCAGGAGAATGCCGAGGCACTAAAGATTGCCGTGATGCCAACGCTTGATTGCCTTCCATTATATGTGGCCAAAGAGCTGCGACTGTTTGATACGTTGCATGTGGATGTCAGGCTCAAGCCCTTTACGGCGCAGATGGATGCCGACACAGCTATTGTCGGAGGCAGCGTAGAGGGCATCATATCCGACCTTGTGCGCATGGAACGGCTGAAACGAAAGGGGCTCAAGCTGGATTATCTCAGTGCCACCAATCTGCAATGGCAGCTCATTAGCAATAAAACGGCGCGCTTGAAACAGCTCAATCAGTTGGGTGATAAGATGGTAGCCATGACCCGTTTTTCGGGCACCGACTATCTCACCGACGAGAGTCTCAAAGGGGTTAAGACAAAATCCAGGGTCTATAAGGTACAGATTAATGATGTGCATGTACGTTTGCATATGTTGCTCAACAACGAGATGGATGCCATGTGGCTGACTGAGCCGCAGGCAACGACCGCACGATTGTATCATCATCAGGTGCTGACGGAGAGCGGGAAGACGGGCACTCGGTTGGGTGTGTTGGCCTTCCGCACCAATTCTATTAAAGGAAAGCATCGCACGGCGCAGCTCAAAGCGTTCAGCAGTGCGTACAACATGGCTGTGGACTCCATTGACAAGTATGGTGTTCAGCACTTTTCCTCATTGATTTGTTCGTATTGCAACACCGATCAAAGAACGGTGAATGCCTTGCCAAAACTAAAATTCAACCACCTTTCCAAGCCTGAACCCAAAGATATAGAAAAAGCTCAACGCTATGTAAAGTAGCCGTTGGACGTAGTTTATCATTAACATAGATTGTATTTTGGAATACACAGATAGCGAATTACAGCAGATTAGGAATATCATTACATCCGAACAGAACGTGGGTGAGGCCTTGAAAAGCCTTCGTTCTTTTATCAAATCAGATAAACTTCACGCATTTGACGCACGCATCAGTCGCATTGAGAGCGATTACGAACTCATGAAGTCTTATATGCGCAAGGGGCTGAATGACCCCCAGTTTGAGGAAGTTTACGACCGTTTGTTGAAAGCACTGTATGTCCTGAACGCTGACGTGCAATTGGCTGTGTTCCTCAACGAGAATCCTTCGTACCAAGCAGCCTATATGGATGTGCAGGCGCTGGATGCCGATTTTGACGTGATTAAGAAACGATTGGAGGCGTTCGTGCAGGACATAGCGTTGCTTTCTCTCGAGCCTCAGGATGCGCAGAAGGCCAGAAAACAGGAACTTTACGACCGTCATCAGCAATATGTCAAAAAGCTTTTCCATGCCTTGCTGGTGTCTCCGCAATGGAATGAAAGCACGGCTAAGTTCGCCCAAGACCTGCTTTTGTCGCCTACCATCGACGCCATTGACGCCCAGTTGTTGCTGAGTGGCGTGATGTTGTCGGTCATCCAACTGTTCGACATCCATCAGTTTCAAACGTTGGTGCAGGTCTATCGCCAGGCAACCGATCCACATCTCAGGCAACGGGCGTTGGTAGGCATCGTGCTGTCGTTGCCGGAAAACGAAGGAGACATCTATCCCGAGATACAACAGGCCATCAACACCTTGTGTCAGGATGAGCAAACCTGCCGTGAATTAGTGGAGTTGCAAATGCAGATGTTCTACTGTATGAACGCCGATGCCGATAACGAGAAGCTGCAAAAAGACATCATTCCCAACCTCATGAAAGGCAGTAACATCAGCATTTCGCGTGCGGGCATCGTGGAAAAAGAAGAAGATGAGGTGGATGAAATGCTCAACCCGGGGGCAGCAGACAAGGCCATGGAGGAGATGGAACGCAACTTCAACCAAATGATGAAGATGCAGAAGGCTGGGTCGGATATTTATTTTGGCGGCTTCTCACAAATGAAACGGTTTGCGTTCTTCGCCACATTGAGCAACTGGTTCGTACCTTTCTACGAAGATCATCCTGAACTTAGGCAGGTGAACGACAAACTGGGTGGCAACAAATTCATGCAGTTGTTGCTCGAGAGTGGCCCATTCTGCGACTCGGATAAATATTCTTTTGCGCTGGCACTGTCGTCAATCATTGACAAAATACCTCAAAACATGCGCGAAATGCTCAACAGTCAAGACATCCTTGGCACCTCGGTCAGCATGGAAGAGAAAAACAGTTCTGCCTACATCAGGCGAATGTATTTGCAGGATTTGTACCGTTTTTATCGCATCTACCACAACAAAAACGATTTTCACAATCCGTTTGATACGAGTGCTATGGAGAACAGTGCGTTCTTCGTGATGTGCCCTTATTTTCGTGAATCGCCCTTGAAGGATAGGATGACGGAAGTAGGAAAGTTCCTTTACAAGCACCATTTCTACAGAGAGCTGTGTCAATTGCTTGACGCGTACATGGATAATGAAGACATAGAGTATTGGCGACTGGCTGCCAGAGCGTATTATCGGGAGAAGGATTATCGGTCGGCCGACATGGCTTACACGAACGTTTTGGAGCTGAATGCCGATGACGTGCAGGCCATTCGTGGAAAAGCTCTTGCTGGTTTTTATCTGGAAGACTATGAGCAGGCCGTTGAATACAACCGCAGGTTGTTGGAACTGGATGCCACGAACGAGCATGTGCAGCTGAACTTAGCTGTGTCGCTGATGAACAATGACGAGATAGAGGAGGGGATGAGCCTGCTGTTCAAGTTGAATTACGACCACCCCGAGAATCTGTCCATCCAGCGTTCGTTGGCTTGGGGGTATCTCCGACAACAGAAACCTCAGCAGGCAGCTCCCATCTACACGCGCCTGTTGGCCAATCAGCATCGCATGCCAACCGATTGTTTGAATGCTGGTTATTGCCAATGGTTTCTGTCCAATATGGAAGAGGCCATCAACTTGTTCAAGCAATATGTGGCGGAAACGAATAAAGAACGACCGATGCCGGGCGGCAACACCTTGCTGCACGATGTCTTTGCGATGGATGCCGACCTATTACAACAGTATGGCATTGGTATGAAGGAGGCTTTCGTGATGGAAGATTTGGTAGCCAATGAGTAGTCGGGTCTAAACGTGATGCCTTTTTAACGCAGGGTGATGACGGTTGGTTCGTCACCCATTTTCCCAACATCCATCCATATAAAAACGGCCCCAAGCATGGAAATATGCTTGAGGCCGCCACATTTTTTGTCCAATAAAAACTATCCTAAATATTTCATCAGGATTTTTGCATTACCGCTGTCGCGTAGCTTCGCAATACTTTTTTCGCGAATTTGTCTCACGCGTTCGCGCGTTAATCCCAGCTGATCGCCAATTTCTTCCAGTCCTTTCTCGGGACGATCAATGCCGAAGCATTCCTTGATGATGATGATCTCACGTTCTTTCAACACCTTGTTGAGTACCGCATTAAGCTCTTGCGCCATCGACTCGTGGTCTACATGTTTGTCGGTTCTGCTGTCTTCACCGCTGGGCATCACATCGAGCATGGTGTTGTCTTCGCCGTCTTGGAAAGGAGCATCTATACTCACATGGTGCCCGTCGGCCATCATGCTCTGACTGATTTTGTCTTCATCGATGTTCGTTGCATCCGACAACTCTGAGATGGAGGGGCGGCGGTGGTTCTCTTGCTCGAACCTGTTGATTTCGTGATTAATCTTGTTGAGCGATCCCACCTGGTTGAGGGGCAGTCTGACGATGCGGCTCTGTTCTGCAATAGCTTGCAAGATGCTTTGGCGAATCCACCAAACGGCATACGAAATGAATTTGAATCCACGCGTTTCGTCAAACTTCTGGGCAGCCTTAATCAGGCCAATGTTGCCTTCATCAATCAAGTCTGTCAGTGAAAGTCCTTGATGCTGGTATTGTTTAGCTACTGAAACAACGAATCGCAAGTTGGCAGTGACAAGCTTGTCTTTGGCTCTCTCGCCTTCTGGTCCGCCCTTCTTAATCTTTTGTGCGAGTTCTATTTCCTCGTCAATTGATATCAGGGGTGCGCGGCCTATCTCTACAAGATATTTGTCTAACGCTTCACTTGAACGATTGGTAATGCTTTTCTGAATTTTTAATTGTCTCATCCTAAATACCCTAAACTTCTAACTGATTGATAATCTGAATATTGAATAAAATTCTACAATAAACCTTGCAAAGATACTCATAATTATTGAAATATCATAGCGTTTGGGGCTGTTGAATATTTAAACTTCATTAAATGTACTTTTTTAATGTTATTTCCCATCGTGGGTGGGCTTGCTCATGCTATGGTAGCAAGGATTGACCTCATAGATAGGAGGGCCACAGCATGATGCTGAATTTTCTTGACAACATGGCTTTCGCTCCTTGGCTTATTTGCAAGCAACGGTGATGGGCGTCGCAAATACGGCAAGCACGGATTGTTTTTGTAACCAATTGGTATTCAGTAGTTTGTTATTTTTCTGCATGTTTAAAGATGCGTTTAATACGGATTTTGGATGAAAAGCATTGCTTTAACACGTCAATCTACATGCCTTTGGAGGGCAACGACATGTAGATTGACCGCCAAAAGGATGTGAGTAAGGCGGCCAACTCTATGTTTTTGCCCAAAAATACGTTTTTTCAACGCTGTCAATCGCCTGTTTTGCATCCTGCAAGCCTATTGATTTTTTCTATTTTGCAAGTTTTGAAACCTTGTTTTAGGGGCGTTTTTCGAGCAAAACATTTTACATTCGCAGGGACGTGGGCCAGCACGTTTCTTATTTTTCTGGGGCGGAATGTATCACGTTACCAGGCCCAACCGTGTTTCAAACCCTGATAAATCATGCCCTTACGGTATAAAATATCCCCTATGGATAGATGCATAACCAAATTGTAACCAATATGTAACGATTATATGAAAATATTTAGTTAATTTTGCAGTGAAATAAGTATAACGGGTTTTCATGCCTCTTTTTTAATTAAAAATTAACACAAAAATGCAGAAAAAAATTGTTTTTCTGGTGTCCATGATGATGTGTTTGTGCACATCAATGATGGCACAGGTTACAACTTCCGCGATGAGTGGTAAGGTTACCCTGGAGGGAACCGGCGAAGAACTCATTGGTGCGACCGTCCAGGCGGTACACGAGCCTTCTGGAACTACCTATTCGGCAGTGACCAACGTGAACGGACGTTTTAACATTCAGGGTATGCGTACAGGTGGTCCTTATGCCGTTACGGTGAGCTATGTGGGACACCAGACGAAGATTTACAAGGATATCACGCTTCAGTTGGGTGAGGTGTATAACCTTGGCGTGACTCTTTCGGAAGATGCTGCCATGCTGGGCGAGGTTATTGTCAGTGCAACGGCTTCCAAGTTTGCGCAAGAGAAGACCGGTGCATCGACCAACATCAACAATTCGCAGATGATGAATCTGCCAACGGTGAGCCGCAGCATCACCGACATCACGCGTCTTTCTCCTTATGGAGGCCATGGCATGAGCTTTGTCGGAACAGATGGTCGTACGGCCAACTTCACCGTGGATGGTGCCAACTTCAATAACAACTTTGGCTTGTCGCCATCTCTTCCCGGTGGTGGCAACCCCATCTCCATCGAAGCTATTGAAGAGTTGCAGGTGGTGATTGCCCCTTACGACGTGCGCCAAACCAACTTTATCGGTGGTGGAGTGAATGCCATTACCAAGTCGGGTACTAATGCTTTCAAGGGCAGTGCGTATGTTTATCATAGAAATGAGAACATGCGAGGCGATGCTGTCGAAGGATTCCTAATGACCAATGCGCGCGAGAAGGACCGCAAGACCACCTACGGTTTCACGTTAGGTGGCCCAATTATCAAGAACAAGTTGTTTTTCTTCGTGAATGGTGAAACAGAAAAGGTTCCTACGGTGGCCAACCGTTGGAGAGCTTCTGAGGACGGCGTGGCCAACGTACAAGAGTATATTTCGCGCACAACGGCCAAGGATTTGCAGACCGTTTCTGACTTTGTGAACCAGAAATATGGATACAACACTGGTTCGTACACCAGCTTCCCCGCAGACATCAGCAACACCAAACTGTTGGCACGCTTAGACTGGAACATCACAGATCAGCACCGTTTGGCCTTGCGTTATAACTACACCAAGAACATGACTTGGCGCTCGCCTAACGCATCGTCTATGGATGGCGGCACACGCATGTCGGAAGGCCGTTTGTCGCAGGCATCTATGGCGTATGCTAATACCATGTATTCGATGGACAACCTGGTACACTCGTTCTCATTCGATTTGAACAGTCGCTTGACAGAGAATCTTTCCAACCAGTTGTTGGCAACCTATTCAAAGCTGGACGACTTGCGTAGTTCTAATTCTTCTGAATTCCCCTTCATCGATATCCTGAAAAAAGGACAGGCTTACCTCTCGTTGGGTTACGAGTTGTTTACATGGAACAATGCCGTTCATAACGATGTGTGGAATGTGAAGGACGAGCTGACTTACTATGCTGGAAAGCATAAGATCACCGGTGGACTGGCCTACGAATACAAGATGGCGGACAATGCTTACATGCGTAATGGTACAGGCTACTATCGCTATAGCAGTCTGGACGATTTCATCAATGGTGCCGCTCCCGAGATTGTGAACCTCACTTACGGCTATGGCGGTGAGAGTGCGCCGGCCGCTCGTGTACGCAGCAACAAGATTTCTGTTTACGGACAGGATGAATGGTCGGTGAAAGACAACTTCAAGTTGGTTTACGGTTTGCGCATTGACAACCTCTCATTCGTCAACAGCGACTTGATTACCAACAAGGCTATCTATGACCTTGATTACGATGGGCGTCGCATTGACACGGGAAAGTGGCCTTCAGCCAACTGGATATTCTCACCGCGTGTAGGATTTACCTGGGATGTCTTGGGAAACAAGTCGCTCAAGGTGCGTGGCGGTACGGGTCTATTTGCTGGCAACTTGCCACTGGTGTTCTTCACCAACATGCCTACCAACGGTGGTATGGTGCAGTATCAGGCACAAATTAACGCTGCCAACGCAGCCAAACGAGGATTTGACATGGATACCTTTGCCGGCGGACTGGTGACTGATGCCAATGGTAAGGCCACGCAGAAAGCGCTCTATGACAAGCTGATTTCTTTGGGCTATCCTTCTACTATCAAACCCGAGGACGGAACGGTTCCATCTGCTATCGCCGCCGTGTCAGAAAACTTTAAGTTGCCACAGGTATGGAAGGCATCATTGGCAATCGACTATCAAGTACCAGTGTCGTTCCCATTCACCTTGTCGGGTGAGTTTATTTTCAACAAGACGCTCAACGAAACCTCCATTTCAGATTGGAGTATTCCTTCTGTAGGCGGGTTCGCTCGATTGAATGGCGTGGACAACCGTCCTATCTATCCTACTGGATTCCGTACCAACACCAAGGCTTTTGTCTTGGAAAATACCAGTCGCGGCTATGGTTGGACGGCTAACTTAACCGCCAATGTACAACCGGCAGAGTGGGTTAGCTTGATGGCTGCCTATACTCACAACGTGGCTAAGAGCGTGACGGGCATGCCAGGTTCTAACGCAGAGTCGGCATTCACCTACGTTCCAACCGTGGAGGGACCGAATCACATCAAGTTGCACAACTCGCAATACAACACGCCCGACCGATTGGTGGCATCGGCTACCATCCACGACAAGAGCGGTAATCACTATAGTTTGTTCTATGAAGGATGGAGAGGTGGAGCCAACTACTCGTTCATGACCACCAATGATATGAACGGTGACGGATACAATTATGACGCCATCTACATTCCTACCGATCAGCAAGTGGCCGACAAGCAATTCCGTTTCGTATCGGAAGACGATAAAACTCGTTTCATGGACTATGTGCATGCCAATGGTTATCTGAGCAAACATCAGGGAGAATATGCAGAGGCTTATGCGCTTTACTCTCCGTGGGTGCATCGCATTGACTTCGCTTACAAGCACGATTTCAAACTTAACGTAGGTAAGACAAAGCATGGTTTGCAGTTGAGTTTCGACATTAAGAACCTGCTCAACCTCTTTGACTCAAAGTGGGGCGTGGCCAAATACTTGAATCCTGCCATCGGTTCGGATGCCCGTATCCTCAAATACGAGGGTGTTGACACAGACGGTGTGGCTAAGTTCTCTACGCCAGAATCCATCAATGGCAATATTGAAACGTTCACACCGAGCTATTCTATCGGCCAGTGCTGGTACATGTCGGTGGGTATCAAGTATACGTTCAACTAAAGTCAAGCATACATTTAACTAACAGTAAAACAAAAGGATATGAAACTAAAATATATCATTCCATCGTTCATTGCAGTCATTGCCATGTTTACAGGCTGTGCGGACGACAATGAACCCACCTATTTGAGCAATTTGAAGGTGTCTTCTTCTTATGTGGCTTTCGACGTGAAAGGTGGAACGCAGAAGATTACCGTAACGGCTACGGAAGACTGGAGCATGGACTTCATGGTTCCGGTAAAGGCCGATTCACTGGATGATGAAAAGGGTATCGTGAAATACAACGTGCCAACAAGTCAGATGGCAACCAAGGAAAACAAGTGGGTTAAAGTGTCACAACTGAGTGGTGGCGCAGGAACTACCGACATCTCTTTCACCGTTGGCACTACAACGGCGACGCGTTCGGTCACCATTCGCATCAAAGCCGGTGACAAATATCAGAACATCATCGTTGCTCAGGTAGACGATTCTCCTACGCCAGTAAGTACTGTGAAGGACGTATTGAAGGGTGTTGACAGCAAAACCTACCGCGTGAAAGGTTTGTGTGGCAAAATCATTAACACCTCATACGGCGGCTGGTACATGGTAGATGGTGAGGGCAACGAGCTCTATATCTATGGTACAAAGGACGCATCAGGTGCAAACAACTGGAAGAAGTTCAACATCGCTCCTGGTGATTCAGTCACGGTTGAAGGTGCCAGGACAACCTATAAGTCGACTATAGAGATTAAAGACGCGACATTTATTTCAGTGAAGAAGGCGCTCTTGCTCAGCAAAGAGACTAATAAAACCATCGGCAAGGAATCCAAACCGTTCAATATTATCATCACACAGAAAGGAGAGGGCTTGAACTTCAAGTCGAATGCCGACTGGATGACGATAGAGCCAGGCTACACAGTTAATAAAAAGGGTGACTTGGTATTTACCATCAATCCTTCAGAGAATGCCACCGGCAAAAACCGTGAGGGCACACTTACTTTCAAAAGTACTAAGGGTACGGAAGAGTCTGTGTTGAAAATTTCCATCATTCAGCTTGGCACAACTCCTGTTACCACTGGTGGTATTGCGGGAATCTCATCCGTAATATCAGCCAGCTCTGACAAGAAAAAGCAGGTGAACTTCGACGTTGTGCTCACCGATGCGAAGGTAACCTACAAGAATGGCAGCAACATTTTCGTCGAAGACGCAACTGGTGGCTTGCTACTTTACAATGGCAATTCAACTCTTGCTGTGGGTGATGTCATCAATGGACGTGTGTGGGGCGCAGGCTATGCATTCAACGGACTGCCTGAAGCCACGTTGTTGCAAACCGAATTGGCCAAAGTAACCAAAGGTGATGCACCCAAACCAATGGAAGTGACGCTTGCACAGCTTGCGGCTGATTACGGAAAATACATCAACCGTTACATCCTTATCAAGGACGCTACAGTGGGTAAGACCATTGACGTGAAGTACTCGGGCGTGAAAAGTGCAGGTGAATTGACTGATGGCACAAACACTTTTGTCTTGAACCATCAACGAACAGGCAAGTACAAAGGTAAAAATATTTACTATTATGTGCAGGCTGCCAAGGACAGTAAGGTGAATGTTGTTTGCATTCCTTCTGTTTACAAGACGAAAAAACAGTTGAATATCTGGGACAAGAGCTGGATTCGTAAATAAGTAATTGTTGCAGAATAAGATTTATCTTGAGAGGGTGTGCTTCACGGCATGCCCTCTTTTGCTTTGAAATGCAGAAGAAGATTAAATGACATTATCTCTTTGTGGTGTGTCATTATTTAGTTATCTTTGTAGTGCAACTAAAACGTAAGTGAACATTATGGTTATAGATTTCAATGATTTAGACGAACAGATCATAGAGGGTTTCAAGGGAGGTAAAGGCACACTTGTTACGCGCAACTTTGCGGATGATAAGTGCAAGATCATGTTGAGCACACTCAAGCCAGGTGCTTCGAGTGGGCTTCATACCCACGTTGATAATTGCGAGATTATCTATGTCTTAGAAGGAACGTTGACGTGTCATGTTGACGGAAAGTCAGAGCGAGTGCAAGCCGGACAAGTGCATTATTGTCCAATGGGGCACCAGCATTACATGGAAAACCTTACTTCGTCGGATGTCCGTTATTTTGCCATCGTTCCAGAGCATCATTAAGCACATGTCTACGGCATGACATGGCATGTGCCGAGGCAACGCATCTGTCGTATGTGTGGGGCAAAATGCTGACAGATAAGAATGTTCGCTACCCGTATTCTTTCGATTATGAGGAAAAATATTTAACTTTGTAGCTGTTATGACGGAAGGAAAAATCATCAATGGACGTCCTCAACTGGCCATCATTGATTCCAACACGCTGGCCGTGTTGGGATTGAAGCAGATGTTGCAGAATGTGATGCCGGTCATGGATGTAACCACATTCGGCTCGTTTGAAGAGCTGACGGAATGTGCAGTGGACTCTTTTTTCCATTACTTCGTGTCAATGAACATCGTGTTGGAACATCGTTCTTTCTTCCTTGACCGGCGAAAAAAGACGATTGTCTTGGCCGCTTCCACGGATCCCTCAACCCAACTTTCTGGTTTTAACAGTCTGTGTGTCAATGTGCCGGAAGACCAGTTGGTGCGTTCTTTGTTGATGTTGGAACAAAACGCACATGGCAGGGGACAGCGTTTCCCATCTACACTGAAAACATTGAAAGCCAAAATCCTGTCCGATCGAGAGATTGAAGTGTTGTCACTCATCGTTCAGGGATATATTAATAAGGAGATTGCTGACCAGTTGAACATTAGCATGACAACGGTTATCAGTCATCGTAAAAACATCATGGACAAACTTGGGATGAAGAGTGTATCGGCACTCACCATCTATGCAGTGATGCATGGGTATGTTGACATCAATAAAATTTAAGGGAAATACCCACCGGAGAAGCGGTAAAGGTCTTCTTGGCGTTGGTCGCTTGTTAGGTTAATGGTACTTTTTAGACCGCTGTTAATGCTTATAATACGGGTGCTAACAAGTGAGCAAACCATCCGCGCAGCTTCTGCCAGGGCGTTCTAAACTCATCCCAGCTCTTGGGAGTGAGTAGGAAACTTTCTTTCTTGTCATCATCAAACAACTTGTCCAGCTGGCGAGTGGTGCAGGAATCAACAATCACGGCGTTTTCCTCATAGTCGAAATTAAGACTCCTGGCATTGAGGTTGGCGCTCCCCACCGTGCAGAACTTACCGTCTACCATCATCACTTTGGTATGGTGGAATCCATCCGTAAACATCCACACGTTCGCCCCATGCTTCATCAGTTTGTGCGCATTGTAGAACCCACAGTCGGGTGTTAAGGGAATGTCGCTGCTGGTCGACAGCATGATTTCTACTTTCACGCCCCGCTTGATGGCCTTCTTCAGCGCTTTTTTGATACTCCGATTCAGTGTAAAGTAGGGATTGATGATTTTCAAACTGTCTTGAGCGGCATTGATAGCGCCCACATAGAACGTCCTGATCATCTCGTTACTGACGCGCGGTTCACGGTTCACGATGCCTACCATCTTATTGCCTGCCGTGGTGCAGGTGTCGGGTTTGAGGTTTTTGATGTATCCCCTGTTGCGGTAACCTCTGTAATATTTTGCGCCGTGCACGTTTTGTTTGGCCGTTTTATTCCACATCTTCAAGAAGATGCGTTGCAGGTCGTTCACCGCCAGTCCCTCTATTCTACAGTGCATGTCGTTCCATTTCCCAACCTGTCTGGTTCCTTTAATGTAGTAGTCGGCCACGTTCATGCCACCCGTATAGGCCACCTCGCCATCGATGATGGCAATCTTTCGATGGTCGCGGCTCAGCACATGGTTGATCCAAGGAAAGGTGATGGGGTCAAATTTGTAGATTTCAACACCTTTGGCTCGTATCGAGTCCAGGTGATGTCTCTTCAGTGGACGGTTGTTCGACGAATTGCCAAAGGCGTCGAACAGGGCTCTTACCTCCACGCCCTCAGCCGCTTTCTCTTCCAGAATGCCGAACAACAGTCGCGCGATGGAATCGTTTCTGAAGTTGAAGTACTCCAGATGCACGCTGCTCTTGGCTTGCTTGATGGCCTGAAACAGGTCATCAAACTTCTCTTGTCCGTCCATCAGCAGCGTCACACTGTTGTCATGTGAGAACGTCACGCCCTTCTCTCGCAAGGTTTGTACGATGAGAGAGTCTGAAGTCTGCGCATCAACTGACGTGCAGGCGATGAAACATACAATGATTAATAGGATTCTCAAATTTCAGTCAATGGCATCTCTCATATCATGCACGAATAGTGGTCGACGATTCCTAACAAGTGGTCGTCACCGTCAACAACCAGTACCGTATGTATTTTATACTTGTGCATGATGGTTTGTATCTCCGTGATTTTTGTGTTTGGTGAAACGGTTTTCGGACTTGTTGTCATGATGTCGCTTACCGTCTTGTTGAAGAACTGGGCTTGCCATTTCTCCATTGCTCGCCTGATGTCGCCATCGGTGATTAGCCCCACCACTCTCTCGCTCTCCAATGAGACGCCCAATCCCAGCTTTCCTTTGCTCACATGAATGATGGCTTCGCCCAGATGCATCTCTTTGGGGATGACAGGCAGGTTGTCTGACCGCATCACGTCCGAGGCTGTTGTAAGCAACCGCTTGCCCAGTTCGCCACCTGGATGAAACTGTGCGAAGTCGTTTGGCTTGAAGTCTCTCACCATCATCAGGGCAATGGCCAATGCGTCCCCCATGGCCAGTGCGGCCGTCGTGCTGCTTGTCGGTGCCAGATTCAGTGGGCAGGCCTCCTTCTTAACGCTGCATGTGATGTGGGCAGTCGAGTATTTGGCCAGCAACGATTGGGGATTCCCGCTGATGGATACCACGGGTACGCGCATGTGCAGCACCATGGGCAGAAAGCGAAGCAGCTCATCAGTCTGCCCGCTGTTGCTCAAGGCCAGCACCACATCGTCGGGTGTCATCACGCCCAAGTCTCCATGGTAGATGTCCAGCGGATTGATATAGAACGCCGGCGTACCCGTTGAAGACAGCGTGGCAGCTATCTTGGCTCCTACGTTGCCACTCTTGCCAACGCCGGTGACGATGATTTTCCCTTTGCAGTTGAACATCATTTCAACGGCCTTTTCAAAGTTCTTATCCAGCTGTGGAATCAGTTCCAGCAGTGCCTGCGCTTCATCCTTGATGCACTGTGAGGCATATTCTCTTACATGTTTAAGCGATTCTTTCGTATTTTCTTCCATGAATCTGTTATTATGTATGCGGTGCGTCTTTTATAGTAGTGATGTGATGAGGGGTTCCAGCTTGTCCAATTCCAACATATTGGCAGCGTCACTTAGTCCTTCATCCGGTTTTGGATGGGTCTCAAAGAAATACCCCGTTGCCCCAAAAGCCTTCGCAGCGTGCGCCATAGCCGGTACGAATCTTCGGTCGCCGATGGTTTTTCCCTCACCCGCACCAGGTCTTTGAACGCAGTGTGTGCAGTCCATAATCACCGTTTTAACAATCTCTTTCATGTCGGGGATGTTTCTGAAGTCAACCACCAGGTTGTTGTACCCAAAGCAGTTGCCGCGCTCGGTGAGCCAAATCTCCTTGGCACCGCTCTCCATAGCTTTCTCCACGGGGTGCCTCATGTCCTTTCCACTGAGAAACTGTGCCTTCTTGATGTTCACGATTTTGCCGGTAGCCGCAGCCGCCATCAGCAAATCAGTCTGCCTGCACAAGAACGCAGGTATCTGCAAAATGTCGCACACCTCACCCACAGGTTCCGCCTGCCAGCTCTCATGAATGTCCGTGGTAATCCGCAGTTTGTAGGTTTCCTTGATGTGGGCGAGCATTTGCAGGCCTTTTTCCAGACCGGGACCTCTGAACGAATGGATAGACGTGCGGTTGGCCTTGTCAAACGAAGCCTTGAAGATGATGTCCGTACCGAGCTTCCGGTTGATATCAACCAGTCGTTGGGCAACGGTGTCCAACAGTTCTTCCGATTCGATGACGCAGGGGCCTGCGATAAAGATGGGTTGCATAATCCGTCGTATAAGTTATGTGTACAAAGTTACAGAAATAGCGTTTAATCGCCAAAGCTTTAACATTTCATTCGTTGTTCCTTGCCAACTCATCTTGCAAAATTAAGAAATTTTCCGCATTTGGCCCGTCCTTTTCTGTTTTTCCATGCACATTTGCACGGCTCTTTTGTTGAAAAGGTAGCATGTTGGCTAAAACCATTAGCAGCATTTGTTGCAACAACCTCATCATAAATGTGGGTGCCCTGTTTTCAGCCTGTCATATCTTATGCCTTCCAATCTCATTGACTTTGCCTTGCAAAAGCATTGATATTGGCCTTCAATAGCTATGCTTTTGAAGGGTAAAGTCATGGAGATTGCAACCCATTGGTGGTCAAGTTGTTGTGGGGAAGATTTGGGGAAGCGAAATAAACCTATAAATTCGGATTCCGCTTCACCATGAAATGGCCGAGGCGATGCCGATAGCCTTTCCTGTTGATAGAGCGCAGCACATACATCCCCTCGGGCAGATTTGACACGTCGGCGTACTTTCCTTGGTATACACGGGTGGTGACCATGGTGCCTTGCAGCGATTCGATAAGCACGAACAGGGCATCCAGCGTTTGTCCCTTGTCGGGCAGTTGCAGGCGCAGTCCGTCACAGGGCAACAGCGTTGCCGGTGGGAAGTGGGTGGTCTTGATGGGTTTTTGGTGCGTTTGCAGCGGTTCGCTCTCGTTGCCATAGCGATCCATGGCCGTCACGGCGTACGCCATGCCTTGCGCGGTAGGCACGCGGGTGGAGGTTGAGGCGATGCGGGCAGCCACGATGTTGCGTGCGTCATGAATGTCAACGGGCGCCTGCCGACTGGCATAAACGTTGTACACCAGGTAGGGAGCGTCACTGCGATCTTTCGCTCCCGACCAGCTCAACGTAGCTCTGGTGCTGTCCAACCGGAGGCGGGTTGGCGGCATTGGCGGCGTACTGTGTTGCCAGGTCATGGCTGGCACGAGTGCTGGATAGCGGGTAAAATCGTTCTCTGCGAAGTCGTAGATGCCCTTGGTGTTGTCTGTCAGGAACTTTCCTCTGAAGTATGCGTGCCCCATACCATATTGTCTGACAACGTTCAACTCTTGTTTGATGACGTCAATGGGCCAGTTACGCTCACTGGGCGACATGAAATAAATGCCCAGTCCGGGAACAATCATCTTGCCGTAACTCTCTTCTTTCCAGTTGATGGCGAAGGGAAAGAAGTTGTTGTCTTTGAAGTACAGCATGGGGTAGAGCTGATCCATCAGTCCCGTTTTGAGCCATCCTTGGGCGTCTTGGCACACCTTGGTGTAGGCATTCCATCCCCGACTGGTATATCTGGGCAGGTCATCATACTTGCCAATGGGCGAACAACTCATCTTCACCCAGGACTTAAGCCGCTTCACTTTGGCGTGAATGGCTTCCACGATGCGGGTGATGTTGCGGCGGCCTTCCGCTCTGTTGATGCGAAGTGGCCAGTTTTCGGGATAGCGGATGTAGTCGAGATGAATGCCGTCGATGTCGTAGTTGCGGGTAATCTCTTCGCAGATGGAGGCGAGATAATCAGCGGTTTGAGGCTTTTCGGGGTTCATATAGCCATCTGCGCCAATCCTTCTGACCAGTGCCGGCAGCTTTCTCCTCATGGTTTTGCAGCCCAACCCGTTCCATTTTCCCAGTGGTATGGTGACTACCCAGGCGTGCAACTCCATGCCGCGGCGGTGGCATTCGTCAATGGCAAATGCCAAAGCGTCGTACCCCGGACTTTTTCCCGGCACGCCCGACAGGCAGCCGTCCCATGGTTCGTGGGCGGATGGGTAAATCATAGTCCCCCTGATACGGGTTTGTAGCAAGATAGTGTTGATGCCGGCACGCTGGTATTGGTCGAGCAGGTTTCGCAATTCTTCTTGCTGTTTTTCCTTAGTGTACGCGGTGTGTGCGTAGATTTTAGGCCAATCCAGTCCGCCGATGGTGGTCAGCCACACGGCTCTCACTTCGCGTTTGGGCGAGGCGCATAGGGCGTTTTGCAGCAAAGGGGTGGTAGATTGGGCGGATACGAGAAGAGAGAGCGTTGCCCATATAATGGATAATGAGAATCGTTTCATCCTATCAGTTCGTTCAAAAGAATTATGCTGACAAAGATACGGATATTTTTTCGGTTCTCAAATATATTATGTACTTTTGCAAAATACATCACTGCTCCAGCCGTAGCGTTCAATTCAGGCTGCAAGTCAGCGTCAACCTTGGTTCAGAAAGGCTTGTGTGTGCGGGGGAAAACGGTGTGAGTGGAGCCTTTTGAGGAGATGGAAAATATACTTACATAAAAGACTTTGATGAAAATGAAGAAGCTATTAACAATGATTGCGGCGTTGCTGATGACCCTCACGGCCAGCGCACAGTTTGAACAAGACAAGGTGTATATCGGCGGTTCGTTGACCGGATTGAATCTGAGTTACAGCGGTTTGGACAAGCTCAATTTAGGCATTCAGGCACATGCTGGCTATCTTTTTGAAGACAACTTGATGGTTTTGGGCAATCTAAGCTATCAGCACAGCGGATATGAGTCGGTTCCCGATTATATTTCTGTAGGCGTTGGTGGACGTTACTACATTGTTCAAAATGGCATCTACCTGGGCGTTAACTGCAAGTTGATTCATGCCAACCACAATTATAACGATGTGATGCCTGGTTTAGAGGTAGGTTATGCTTACTTTTTAAGTCGTACGGTGACCGTTGAACCCGCCGTGTACTATGATCAGTCGCTCAAGAAGCACAGTGATTTTTCCACCATCGGCTTCAGAATTGGGATAGGCGTATACCTGTAAATGGAACAACAATATCCGTCTGTTCTTCTTGAAAAAGCCGTCAGCGAGTTCTCCAAACTCCCCGGAATAGGGCGAAAAACGGCCTTGAGGTTGGTTCTGCACCTGCTGCGACAAAGCAACAGTGACGTAGAACAGTTTGCCTCGGCCATCGCTAAAGTGAAGCAGGAGGTGAAATACTGTCGGGTGTGTCACAACATCAGTGATGCAGATGTGTGTCCAATTTGTTCGGACCCAAGTAGGGATACGTCGCTGATTTGTGTGGTGGAGAACATACAAGACGTGATGGCGGTGGAGAACACGCAGCAGTTTCGCGGACTTTATCACGTGCTGGGGGGCATCATCTCACCCATGGATGGCATCGGTCCCGACCAGTTGGAAATACAGTCGTTGGTGCAACGGGTTGAGCAAGGCGGCGTTTCGGAGGTGATTTTGGCCTTGAGTTCGACGATGGAAGGCGACACAACCAATTTTTATATCTCGCGAAAATTGGCTCCTTTAGACGTGAAACTCTCTGTGATAGCGCGCGGTATCTCCGTAGGTGACGAGCTGGAGTACACGGACGAAGTGACTTTGGGGCGCTCGATTGTGAACAGAACGCCGTTTGAACGATAAGCAAAAAACAAATCCGGCCAAGCTCGGAGGAGATGGGTTGGGTGTCACATTGATATATATTGAATTCCATGAACCAGATAAGAAGCGTGCAACGCCTGTTGATGATTCTGTTTTTTTTGCCCATCATCCTGTCCTTGTTGATGGTGGTGCTGTTTGAAATGGGTGTCCTGCCATCAGGTGTTTGGGCCGGATCGGGACAGAAAGAGTTTGTTTGTCTGGTGGTTATGGAGCTACTCACCATCTGTTGCATTCCGCTTTCGTTGCGCTTGTTTAAGTATAAAAAGGTGGCAGAGGCACTGAAAGGCGATGACGCTCAGGCGTTACGCGCGCTCCAAAGGTGGGGCAGTGTGCGCTTGAACGTGTTGGGCGTGCTGCTGGTGGTTAACGTCTTGTTTTATTATCTCTTCGTCCATGCAGCGTTTTGCTACATGGCAGTCATTGTTTTTCTAAGTTTGTTTTTCATCTATCCCTCCTTGGATCGTTGCATGACGGAAACAAAAGGTGACGAGAAGGTTTAACCGTGAATAATCATGCAAGGAGTGAAGCTGTCTGTCATCATCGTCAACTACAATGTAAAGTACTATCTTGAGCAGTGCTTAATCTCATTAACAAGGTCGCTCAAGGATATAGATGCCGAGATTTTTGTGGTAGACAATGCCTCCGTAGACGGGTCGGTAGACTATCTTTCAGATAGGTTCCCCACCGTGAATCTAATCAGCAGTAATCATAATTTGGGCTTTGCCAGGGCCAACAATCTTGCCATCAGGCAAAGCAAGGGTGAGTATGTCTTGCTGCTGAATCCAGATACGGTTGTCGGTGAGCATACTATGCGCCAACTCATTGATTGGATGGATTCGCACGAAGGCGTAGGTGGCGTGGGCGTTAGGATGATGAACCAGCAAGGATTTGATGCGAAAGAGTCGCGCAGAGGGGTGCCAACGCCATGGACGGCCTTTTGCAAAATGTGCGGATTGTGTTCGAGGTATCCCGCGAGCAAACGCTTTGCGCGGTACTATATGGGGTACTTGCCTTGGGATGAACCAGCCGAGATAGAAATTGTCAGCGGCGCCTTTTTCGCCGTTCCGCATAAGGCACTCGAGGACGTGGGCTTGCTCGATGAAGATTTCTTCATGTATGGAGAGGACATAGACTTGTCTTATCGCTTGTTCAAGAAGGGTTATCGCAACTGGTATCTTCCGTTGAGAATACTGCATTACAAGGGAGAAAGCACGCAAAAATCGTCCTATCGTTACGTGCATGTATTCTATCAAGCCATGCTGATCTTCTTCAAAAAACATTATGGCGGCATGAGCATCCTGTTGGGTTTGCCCATCAAGATGGCTATCTACGCAAAAGCTCTCGCAGCTTTGGTGTGCATGCAGATGGCGAAGGTCAAACAGGTATTGGGATTTTTTCGGAGAAAAAAAGATGAGACGGAGCGGTATGTCTTCATCGGAAGTAGCCAATCCATGCGCGAGTGTGAGGAGATTGCGCGGCGAAAAGGACTTTGCGCGCAGTTTGTGACATCCACTTATCGCGATCATCCCGATGGCCATCTGACTTTGAGTCTGCCACAAGCCGACAAGGTGTATGTGGTTTACGATACCCAAGCCTACAATTTTGATGAGATATTGAATATCTTTGCCTCACAACCAAGCGAGAAGGTGTGCCTCGGAACGTATCTGCCAGAAACGAAAATGGTGATTACAGGATCGGAAATTCTCTCATAAAACGAAGCTAAAAACATGATACATGCGCAGCTAAGGGCCATGGAGCCCGAAGATTTGGACTTGTTGTATAAGATAGAAAACGATGTGAAATTGTGGAATGTCAGTGCTACTAATGTTCCTTATTCCAGGTATGTGCTGCACGACTACATTGCACATTCCTCGGGTGACATCTATACCGACAAGCAAGTAAGACTGATAATTGAAAACGAACATGGCAAAACGATTGGCATGGTTGATATCGTGAACTTCGCTCCGCAGCATCGAAGAGCCGAATTAGGCATCGTGATTCAAGAACAGTTTCGTGGCAAGGGCTATGGCAAGGCGGTGGTACAGGAAGTGTTGAAATATGCCAAACATGTGCTGCATCTGCATCAAATCTATGTCGTAGTAGCCGTTGACAAGGGCAGTGCCTTGGCTTTATTCGCACAATTGGGCTTCACCGAGGGGTGCAGGCTGGCCGATTGGCTTTACGATGGAGCGGCCTATCGGGATGCTGTCGTGATGCAATATATCTTCAGTGCTGAAGAGGAAGCGAAAAATAAGGGGGAGAATAAATAAAGATTGAGCGGAATACGGGAATCGAACCCGCCTCTCAGGCTTGGGAAGCCCACGCACTACCGATGTGCTAATTCCGCAAGAGAGCCGATACCCGGACTCGAACCGGGGACCTACTCATTACGAATGAGTTGCTCTACCAACTGAGCCATATCGGCGATTCTCTTTAAAGTGAGTGCAAAGATAGGCATTTTGATTGACAAACAATAACAGAAGTGCTTGCAGTTATTATGCTATTAACGAAAGTTAACATACGGTCAGCTGTAGGAGTTGTGTTCCTCAAACATTTTGGTTGGATGATTCTTTTCAGGAAGGATTGGAAGATTGGGCTTTATTTTTCTTGCGTTTGTTAAGGAAATGCTTGATAACAAAATAGGCTACCATTAAGCCAAACAGGCTTAATATCACCACCTTGATATGATCGTTGTACTCTAAAATCTTGTCATTGAGCTGTTCTTCCGGTACAATGGAGTGCAAATACCAACCCAAGGCGGCCAGCACACAATTCCAAATGCCCGCCCCAATGGTGGTGTAGAGCAAGAATTTCCAAAACTTCATCTTGGCTAAGCCGGCGGGAACCGATATCACTTGCCTGATTCCGGGCAACAATCTGCCGGTCAAGGTGGCTATCACGCCATGGTCATTAAAATATTTTTCGCTCTTTTCTATCTTCTCTTGGTTCAGCAAACACAGGTGTCCTAACTTGCTGTTGGCAAACCTGTAGACGATGGGTCGTCCCAGATAGTAGGCTGCCACATAGTTGGTTGCCGACCCAAGGACAGCACCCAGGGTGGCAAAGATGATGACGAGCGTGACGTCCAGATGACCGGCTGCGGCATGATAGGCAGCAGGTGAAACAATCAACTCGGAGGGAACGGGGATGACTGTTCCCTCTATATACATTAACAAGAATACTGTCCAGTAGTTAAGATTCCCCATCAGGGAAGAAAACCAATTCATTGTTTTGTCTATTTTGGCTGGTTATTTTTGCTTTCTCTCATCCGTATTTGTTGAAAGCAGGTAGGGATAATACTCTTCAGTACTCATTCCTTCGGGAAACAAGTCGGCCAAAACCATTTTCGCTTCCATCGGATTTCTCTCACAAGCCAGCTTTACGGCGTGGGCAAATTCTTTCTTTTTTCCCAGTTCATTGGCACAGCGAGCAAAGTATGCGTAGCCGTCTTGGCAGGTGTCGCCCATGTCTTTGAAATATGACAAGAATAGGTTGTATGCCAAGTGAACGTATCGACAGTCGTAAACGGATATGGCTATCTGTAAAAAAGTGCTGGGTGAATTGTCTGAACTTCTAATTGCTTCCTGAAAAACCTCTTGTGCCTTCTCCAGATAATCGTTCTCCAAGAGAATGTGTCCTTTGAGCAGCAAGGTGTCAGTGTGGTTGTCATTGGGTAGCTTTTCCTTCTTGTCCAAGTAGGCGAGCGCTTCTTCCACGCGCCCCTGCTGTGACAGGGTGAAGGCTATTTCTTGGTAGATTTCTGGCAAGTTGGATGCCGAATGTCGCCCCATCTTCTCTGCTTTCTTGAAGTGTGTGAGTGCTTCTTCTGGTTTGTTGAGGTGTAAAAGCGTAACGCCTTTTAGCATCACTACCGACAAATCATCAGGAACCAGCTTGCTATATCGGTCGAAATAATTCAGTGCCTCTTCGTAATTGCCCAAGCTGAAGAGTCCGTTTGCTTTGGTAAGAATCGCTTCTGCATCATCGGGGTTGATGGCAATGGAGAACTCGCTGCTGGTGATTGAGTCGTTGAAATTACTCTTCAAGAATTGCAGCATTGCCAGATTGTTCCAGTAGCTCGTTGAGTAGGGATCTTCATCAATCAGTTCTTGGAAGATGTTCTCGCTGTCTTCAAGGTTGCCAGTGCCCAATGCAATGCGTCCTTTCAGTTCTTTATAACTGTTGTCTTCATTGGGTTCAAGTCGGTCGAACCACTCTTTGGCGAGGTCAAACTCCTCGTAATCTGCGTATATGTTGGCGACATCTTGCTTGAATTCTTCCCGCTCCTCATCATCTACCCGCTCAAATCGACGGTGCAACAATTGGTCTGCCTGCTTTGCTTTTCCATCTATAATCATGATTTCGGCTAACGTATAAGTATATTCCACGTCGTCCTTGTCGTCAACATGACTGATGTATTCGTAGGCACGCTCGACATCACCGCCTTCCAGAAGCGTTATTCTGGCTTTGACAGTCCATAGGGTTGTTGACCCTGGAAACAGATTTATCGCCTCGTCAAGCACCGCATGCGCGTCGTCTATGCGACCTTTGCCGCGGTAATACTCTGCGATATCGGCAAATTCATCCGCATCCAAATAGATGGAAAGACCCTGGATATGAGCCTCTTCATATCGCTTTAGGTTATCCTTGAATTCCTTATTATCAAAAAAGTTATATGCTTCTGCCATCGTACAACGAAAGGAAAAACACCCATGAGGGCAAGGTTATTTGTTAACCTTTGCCCAGGTGTCTTTCAGTCCTACTGTCTTATTGAATACTAAGTGGTCGTCTGTTCTGTCCGGATCGGCCATGAAATAACCAATTCTTTGGAACTGTAGATACTCTCCCGGCTGTTTGTCTGCCGCGTATGCTTCAACGTAACAGTTCGGGAACACGCGCAGACTGTCAGGATTGAGTAGTTCATGGAAGTCCCTTTCGTCTGCACCAGGGTTCTCAACAAAGAACAATCGGTCGTATTCTCGCACCTCTGCCTGTCTACAATGGTCGGCAGATACCCAGTGTAAGGTACCTTTTACCTTTCTGTTGGCTCCCTCCAAGCCGCTCTTGCTCAGTGGGTCATACTCTGCTTGTATCTCTATAATGTTGCCTTCCTCATCCTTCGTGCATCCCGTACACTTTACGATGTAAGCGTTCTTCAATCTAACTTCCTTGCCTGGGGTCATGCGGAAGAACTTCTTCGGAGCGTCCTCCATGAAGTCAGCACGCTCTATCCAGAGGTTTCGACTAAAGGTGATGTGGTGTGAACCATCGGCCTCGTTCTCCGGATTGTTGATGGCTTCCATCTCTTCTGATTTCCCTTCGGGATAGTTGGTGATGACCAGTTTCACCGGATCGAGCACCGCACTCACTCGGCATGCCCTCTTGTTGAGGTCATCGCGCACGGCAGCTTCGAGCAGGGCAACGTCGTTTAAGGCATCGAACTTGGTGTAACCAATGGAGTTGATGAATTGCCTAATGCTTTCAGGCGAATAGCCACGGCGACGCATACCGCATAGGGTGGGCATACGAGGGTCGTCCCATCCAGACACCAATCGCTCTTCTACCAGTGAGTGCAGCTTGCGCTTGCTCATTACGGTGTAGGTGAGATTCAGTCGATTGAACTCAATCTGTCGCGGACGGTTGTCCTGCATGTTATCATCCGAACCATCCATTGTTTTGAGAAAGTCAACAAGATGGTCGTATAATGGGCGGTGAGGAACAAACTCGAGCGTGCAAATGGAGTGGGTAACACCTTCGAAATAGTCGCTTTGTCCATGGGCGAAGTCGTACATGGGGTATGCGTTCCATTTGGTTCCAGTCCTGTGATGTGGGATGTGTATGATGCGATAGATGATAGGATCGCGGAAGTGCATGTTCGGGTTGGCCATGTCTAACTTGGCACGAAGCACCATGCTGCCTTCTACAGCCTCAGGAGTGTTCATCTTGTTGAACAGCTCCAACGACTCCTCGATGGGTCGGTCGCGGTAAGGTGAGGCCGTGCCAGGTGTGGTGGGCGTACCTTTTTGCTGAGCAATCTCCTCGGACGTCTGCTCGTCAATGTAGGCGATTCCTTGCTTAATCATCCACACAGCAAAGTCCCAAAGCTTCTCAAAATAGTCGGAAGCATAATAAACATTTCCCCATTTGAATCCCAACCAGCTGATGTCATGCAGGATGTTCTCCACATATTCGTTGTTTTCTTTGCTGGGATTGGTGTCGTCGAACCGAAGATTGCACACTCCGTTGTATTTTTCGGCGATGCCAAAGTCCATGCAGATGGCCTTGGCGTGACCTATATGCAGATAGCCATTGGGTTCTGGAGGGAAGCGTGTTTGAATGCGACCGCCATTCTTACCCTTGGCAAGGTCGTCTTCAACGAGTTGCTCCACAAAACTCAAACTCTTCTTCTCTTCCGTGTTATGATCCTCTTTTACTGTCATAATATTTAATGTTAGTGATGCAAGAACCATGTCTCCATGCGTCTTGTCGTCTACATAATCGTTGTAATGACTGCAAAGATACGAAAAAACTTAAGATATAATAGGTGTGGATGGATAAGATTTTACACCTTTTTCTTGAATTATGATATAGACGAATCGTGTTTCAGCACAATTGCTGTCGATGATGACGTGCGGCATGCGTCCTGTCATACCCAAACGAAAAACGCTTGAAACTCCTTATTTACAGGACTTCCAGGCGTTATAGTTGCGGAGACATGACTCGAACATGTGACCTCCAGGTTATGAGCCTGGCGAGCTACCAACTGCTCCACTCCGCGATGTTGTTTTCTTGTTTGCGATTGCAAAGGTACGGCTTTTTGGCGAGATAAACAAATATTTCTTTCTTAATTTTATTGAAATATGGTGGATAATCCTTCTAAATGATTAGAAATCAGTTGGATAATACGGATGTCATCCTGCGTATCTATTCAACGGAAGTCTAAACCATGTTGCCTCTGTCTTTCATTTTGCGCAAAACATAGCTCAAAGACCTTTGACAATGCGGTATGTTTTCGTGTTTTCAATTGCATTGACTTTGGCGTCCAAAGTCAATGCAATTGGACGTTAAAGTCAATGAGTTTGGATGTCAATATCATAGACATTGGTTTTCGGGGTGGATGCGCTTGTGTGCCTGTTGGATGGTTTACTCAATCTAAATCACTAAAAATGGTTGCCCATCCTGTAAAGGGTGTCTTAAAAAACCTTTTTTTCTGTCTTGTATGCTTGCACGCATAAAATAAAAAACATACATTTGCACATCATAAAAGGTTTGTGCAATCAACCTGAAGAAAGGAGGAAAATAGATGTCAATATCAAAAACAAGGCGGTTATTGGTGGACGTGGCGAGGCAATTGTTTGCCAAGAATGGCGTGGCCAATACCACCATGAATGACATTGCGTTGGCCTCTGGAAAGGGGAGACGCACGCTGTACACCTATTTTAGTTCCAAGGAGGCGGTGTTCTATGCAGTCATCGAGTCAGAACTCGAACGCCTCAGTGACAAGTTGGATGAGGTGGCCAACAAGAAGATTGCGCCACAAGATAAAATCATCGAACTCATTTATACCCATCTCAGTATGATTCGCGAAACGGTGGTGCGCAATGGTAATTTGCGCGCAGAGTTCTTCCGTAACATCTGGATGGTGGAGAAGATGAGGAAGAATTTTGATGAAGATGAAATTGAACTCTTCCGTCGCGTCTACTCGGAAGGGAAGGAGGATGGAGAGTTCGACATCGAGAACGTTCAACTGGTGGCTGACATCACGCATTATTGCATTAAAGGACTTGAGGTGCCATTCATCTACGGACGCTTGGGACATGGATTGACAGAAGAGAGCAGCAAACCACTGGTTGCTAAGGTGGTTTACGGCGCTTTGGGCAAGTTGAGTCCCAAAAAAGAGTAGCAAGTAATTCACAATCAAATATTAACTTCAATATTAACACATTCAATTATGGGAATATTAACAGGAAAAACAGCCCTCATCACAGGTGCTGCACGTGGAATAGGAAAGGCTATCGCCATGCGATTCGCTCAAGAAGGTGCCAACATCGCATTCACAGATTTAGTGATTGACGAAGAACATGGTGGTAAAGAAACCGAGCGTGAGCTTGCCGCACTGGGCGTACAAGTGAAAGGTTATGCGGGCAATGCTGCCGATTTTGAAAATACAGCCGCATTGGTTAGTCAAATTAAAGAGGATTTCGGTTCAATAGACATCTTGGTCAACAACGCCGGTATCACCAAAGACGGTTTGATGTTGCGCATGACTGAGGCTCAATGGGACGCCGTGATCAACGTCAACTTGAAGAGCGCGTTTAATTTCATCCATGCCTGCGTGCCTGTCATGCTGCGTCAGCGTCAAGGTTCTATCATCAACATGGCTTCCGTGGTGGGTGTTCATGGCAATGCCGGTCAGGCTAATTACGCTGCATCTAAGGCGGGAATGATTGCGTTGGCTAAGTCGGTTGGACAGGAAATGGGTCCCAAAGGCATCCGTGCTAATGCCATTGCACCGGGATTTATCGATACGGCTATGACCCAGACATTGCCCGAGAAGATTCGTCAGGAGTGGATTGATAAGATTCCTTTGCGCCGTGGTGGAACGGTTGAGGATATTGCCAGCTGCGCTTTGTTCTTGGCTTCCGACCTCTCAAGCTACATCAGCGGTCAGGTAATCCAGGTTGATGGGGGAATGAATATGTAGAGTTTTTAGGAGTTGACGAGTTGACGAGTTCACAAGTTGACGAGTTGATAGTTTTGTTACTTGACGAGTCTATGTAAGATCTAACAGCTTGTTAACTCGTCAACAAAATGACAAGTTGACGGGTACATAGTTTCGTTATTGGCCAAATCAATAAAAGGTCTAACAGCTTGTCAACTTGTTAACTCGTTAACTAAAATGATAAGTAGACGAGTACATAGTTTCGTTATTAGGCAAATCAATAAAAGGTCTAACAGCTTGTCAACTCGTCAACTTGTCAACTCGTGAACTAAACAACGAATCCTTCCATGCTCCCTCTTTACGAAGACAATCACATCATCATTGTTTCCAAGCGGAGCGGTGAAATCGTTCAAGGTGATAAAACCGGGGACGAACCGCTTTCGGAGACAGTTAAACAGTACATCAAGGAGAAATACCACAAGCCGGGAAATGTTTTCTTGGGCGTGGTTCATCGCCTTGACCGGCCTGTTTGGGGACTCGTTGTCTTCGCCAAAACATCTAAGGCCTTGACACGCCTCAACAAGATGTTTAAAGATGGACAGGTGCATAAAACGTATTGGGCCATCACAAAGAATGCACCACCTGCAGAAGAAGGCGTGCTGACCGATTGGTTAGTGCGCAACGAGCGGCAAAACAAGAGTTATGCGCATCCGCAAGAGGTGCCAAATGCGAAGAAAGCAGTACTCAAATATCGTGTCATTGCCCATTCGGATCGTTATCATCTCATAGAGGTGAATTTGCTAACGGGTCGACATCATCAAATACGTTGTCAGCTTGCCAACATGGGATGTGCTATCAAAGGCGACCTGAAATATGGTGCACCTCGCAGTAATCCCGATGGCAGTATCAGTCTGTTGGCACGCCGAATAACGTTTGTTCACCCCGTTTCAAAAGAAAATATTGTTGTTGATGCTCCGTTGCCGCCCAATGATAACCTGTGGGAGGCATTGGCATCGGCCGTTATACCCTAAATAAGATATCGTTATACCCTATATAAGAAATGAAGAAAATCGTGATTGCCATTGACGGCTATTCATCATGTGGCAAAAGTACCATGGCCAAGAATTTGGCTCGCCAGTTGGGATATGTCTATGTAGACACGGGTGCTATGTACCGCGCCGTGACGCTCTATGCGTTGCGCCATCAGTTGTTTGAAGCCGATGGTGAGGTGAATGCCGCATCCTTGCAACGGGACATGCCCGACATTCGCATTTCTTTCCGATTCAATAAACAGACGGGCAAGCCCGACACTTACCTGAATGACGAGTTGGTAGAACAAGAAATCAGGACGATGCAGGTGAGCGAAAGGGTCAGTAAGATAGCGGCTCTCCCCTTTGTACGCACCGCCTTGGTGGCTCAACAACAACGCATGGGTGGGGACAAGGGCATCGTGATGGATGGCCGTGACATCGGAACGGTGGTGTTTCCGCATGCCGAACTCAAAATATTTGTAACGGCTTCTGCCGAAGTTCGTGCGCAACGTCGCTATGATGAGTTACAGCAAAAGGGCATGCCTGCTCGTTATGACGACATATTGAAGAACGTGCAAGAGCGCGATTACATCGACTCTCATCGTGAGGTGTCGCCTCTTCGCAAGGCTGAGGATGCTGTCGAACTGGACAACAGCAACCTAACGATTGATGAACAACAACAATGGCTCTTGAATCAAGTAGACAAAGTGCTTCAACAGGAGTAGTGATGACACTTTTTGACAGTTGTCCTTCTCATAGACAAAGCTCTCGTTGGATGTAACGATATACAAATTTAATTTTAAACAATTATGAAGATGAGCAAATCAATTTCATTTAGTTCGGCCTTTCGCCTCTTGGCCCTTGCGCTGTTCGTTACGCTCACTGTCCAAGTAAAGGCGCAGCGTCGTCCTGCCGATTACCAAGTAGCAGAAGGTGTGGTGCTTTACCGTGGCACGCCTTTGTCCATGGCCGATGTGTATTCGTTTGTCAATTTGGGATATGGTTATGCTAAAGATGCTTATCATGTTTACTATCTTGGCGATGTGTTGCGGTACGTTGATCCTCGTACATTCAGGTTAAAACGTGATGACTATCATCGTCCGTACGATGGTGATGACGGTTTTATGTATCGTTCACGGGGATATATGATTATGTCGCATGCCGTGCTGTTCAATGGCAAAAACGTAGAAGGAGCCTCGGCGCGTAGCTTTCAAGACCTGGGTGGATATTACGGAAAAGATACTTTCAACGTGTTCTATATGGGACGCAAGCTGTCTGGTGCCAGCGGTAATTCGTTTCGGTATTTAGGCGATGGCTATGCGAAAGATTCTTTTGACGTTTATTTCATGGGCCGTAAAGTTAACGGTGCCAGCTCTAGTTCCTTCCAAGTTGTGGGCGATGGCTACGCCGAAGATACTTTCAACACCTATTATCAAGGGCAGAAAATCGCTGACTAAACTCACCAACTTATAAACTTATAAACTCAAAAACTCATTAACTTATAAACGCAACAATACACCAAACTCACCAACTTATAAACTCAAAAACTCAAAAACTCACAAATGATTCATGGACATGAAGTCCTGCAAATGATGCAGGGAAACAGCTATTCAAGCAAAGAAGAATTAGTAAAAGCAATCATCAGTCGCTTCGGAGAAGCCGAACGCTTTTATACTTGTTCGGCAGAAGGAATGACAGCGGCGCAGTTGGTCGACTTTCTCGAGCAGCGCGGCAAGTTTAAGCCTGCGCATTCAGATGGTTTTACCGTAGACACGTCAAAAGTGTGTAACCATTAAAGCGGCAAACTTGCACCTTTATTTATCATATCAATAAAGGTATCAACACCGTCATTTTATTTTATAAAATACAGGGTAAAATAGAAAACTTTACATTTTTTCGGCCTTATAGTTTCAATATTTGTCAGCGCAAGGTAAGTTGCTCTCAAATACGCCAAAAATAGAAAGTATTGATAATCAGTGATATAGGTTCGTCGTCTGTCAGAATCTTATCCTTTTTATAGGTAAAAGCATTGCTTTTGTGCCTTTTTGGGCGTGCAATAAGCTATCTTTTGCTCTCTTATTGCTATGCTATTGCGCGATAAAGTCATTGAGTTTGCGTGTTAAAAGCATTGCTTTTGAATGAAAAGAGGATAAAACGTGTCAAAAAGGACACATGAAATAACCTGTTTGATGCTAATTTACAGAAAACTCAGTACAAAAAAACTGACGTATCTTGGTAGTAAGTTTTCTTCATAATTGAAACGCTGTACTGATAACAATCGACTGGCTTGAAACGTGATACTTGCCGTAGGCCAGGTTCAACTTGAAGCGGTTGAGATTGATGCCGGCGCCACATGAGAAGCCTGCGCCGTGGTTACTCTCCTCGTCTGCGCTGGCAATGGTCATCTCGTCGGCACGCCGGAAGTTGTAACCAGCACCCACCCAGATGCGGTCAGACAGCAGGATATCGATGCCACCCACCAGGTGATTCACGAATTTATAGTTCCAGTGCGTGAGGTCAACTAGTGTGGCGTGAAACCGTAGTGGCGTGTGTACCAGTCGTTTACTTACGCCAAGTTGCACGTCTAAGGGCATGCTTTCGTAGGTGTCGTCGTAGCTTTTGAGCTGTCCGCCCAGGTTTTTGGCCACGAACGACAGCGACAGTTCGCGCTCAGCATCATAATAATTCAGTCCGAGGTCAACGCCCATGGCCAGCGAGTTGTAGCTGCCGATGTACGAGGTGATGAACTTGGCGGTGATACCTCCGGCCAATTGGTCGGTGAGCAGGTACGAGAAATAGCCAGACAAGGCGATGTCTTTGGCCGAAAATTCGCCAAGTTGCTGGTTCTCGACCGTGGTTTGTTTCATCTTACCATAGTCAATGTATAGTGCGGAAACGGCTGCCGAGGCACGCTCTTTAATCACTTTGTTGAACGCTGCGCTTAACATGTTGGCCCCGGCCATGTAGTTCATGTAGTTCAGGTTGATGGTTTTGTCGCTCACAGTCGACAGCAGTGCCGGGTTGTGGAATATCAGAGCCTCGTCATCTTCCACCAATGAGATGTTCTCACCCCCCAATGCTGAGGCGTGAGCACTTGCTGGCAGACGTAGAAAGTTGTACACATTCTTACTTTCTTGCGCGACGGTGGTTGTGGCAACTGCTGTGAGCAAGAGGACGAAAAGGGCTTTTTTCATTTATTTTTCCTAATTTATTGGCAAAGATACTACTATTTTCAAATAACTCGTTATCTTTGTACATCTAATCCGTTTGGTAAACAACGTAAAAAAGAAGTGTTTATTGCGGTCGTTCAGCAGTCATTGCACGGCGTCCGATTATTCTCATCGTGAAGCATCAAAAATCAGACATCCCCACAGTAGAAGAGCATCGTGCCACGGCATTCTTGCTGGGGCTCGTGTTGGTTCTGTCGGTCTTGTATGTGGCATTTCAATACAATAGCGCCCCGCAAGACATGGATTTGTCTGACCAATCGCTTGACGATTTGGTGCAAGACATTGAATTGCACCCCGCCATGGATGACAAGGAGATGGTTAACACCATGACCGTACAACCTCCACAAAAGACCTTCAGCGAACGCATCAAGGCGGTGGATCAACCGCTGAAACAACAAATAGAAAAGCTATCGGCTTCCACTACCAGTCCACTTTTGGTTGGTGATGGCGAGGCCGAGGCGTTGAATGCCAAGCTGTCGGCGGCGCTTCCGCCCATCCCCGTGGCCTCTGAACAGCCCTTGAACTTTCGCATTGTTCAGCAAATGCCCGAGTTTCCCGGTGGTGGATCAGCGTTCATTCAGTGGCTCACGCGTCAACTGCGATATCCACCATTGGCTCAAAGTCAGAGAATACAGGGCAGAGTGGTGGTGTCGTTCATTGTCAACAAGGACGGAAGCATTGCCGATGTGAAACTGGAAAAGTCGGTTAATGCCCTGCTGGATCGTGAGGCATTGCGCGTCATTCGTATGATGCCCCGGTGGAAACCGGGTGTGCACAACAACCAACCGTGCCGCACCATGGTGGCCGTGCCGGTGGTATTCAAAATTTAGCAATCGATTAAAATACAACAATCTATGATGACATCTCAAGAAATCCTCAAACTGGTTAACAATCATCTCGACAGTTTGGCCGACGAACGGCAACCCCGCCATCTGTACGAACCTATAGAATATGTGCTCAGTCTGGGTGGAAAGCGCATCCGACCCACGCTCATGTTGTTGGCTTATAACCTGTATCGGGAGCATCCGGAGGACATTCTGATGCCCGCTTGTGGCATCGAAACCTACCATAACTATACGCTCTTGCACGATGACTTGATGGATCAGGCCGACCTGCGGCGTGGCCATGAGACCGTTCACAAGCGTTGGGATGCCAACACGGCTATCCTTAGTGGCGATTCAATGCTGGTGCTGGCCTACCAACGCATGGCGCAATGCAGGACCGACAAGTTGAAAGAGGTCATCGACGTGTTTACACAAACGGCTCTGGAGATAGGCGAGGGACAGCAATACGACATGGATTTTGAGAAGCGGAATGATGTGACAGAAGCCGAATACATTGAGATGATTCGTCTCAAAACAAGCGTCTTGCTGGCGTGTGCGTTGAAGATTGGCGCCATCTTGGGCGATGCTTCCGCCGAAGATGCCAATAACTTGTATCGCTTTGGCGAGAAAATAGGCTTGGCATTCCAACTGCAAGACGACTTTTTGGATGTGTATGGCGACCCTAAAGTTTTTGGCAAGGCTATCGGAGGTGATATTGTTAGCAACAAGAAAACCTACATGCTCATCAACGCTTTCAATCGGGCTGACGCCCAACAGCGTGCCGAATTGGAACGTTGGACGCAGCTCAAGGACTTTGACAGACAGGAGAAAATCGATGCGGTGACGGCTCTTTACAACGACATGGGCATCGATCGTCTGGCACAAGACAAGATGGCGACCTACTATGAGGAGAGCAAGAAATACCTCGCTGCGGTACAAGTGCCAACTGGAAAGAAGCGGGAACTGACGGCTTATGCGCAGCAAATGATGAAAAGAACCTACTAAGGCGAATCCAATCATCATCTGAAGCTCCTGCAATCCACCTCACTTGTAACCAATTTACCCTGTTAAAATTCGTTTGTTTTGCCCTATAGAAGACTCCCAAAGACTGATGCCGCACGATTGAAAGCCCTCAAGACGCTGCTGGACAATAACGATATCTATACCGTTAGGAATAGATTCGTGGATTGGAAGTTGCTCAACATGGCTCAACAGTTGTACGACAGATTGCTCACAGCTTGCGACCAATATCGCATTAGTAAGCAGGCTCAGGCCCGACAAAGCAGAAGGGTGAGCAAGCTACAGCGTAATGCTACCCTGTATCTTAGTCATTTCTTGCAAGTTTTGTTCATGTGTGTTGAGCGTGGAGAAATCAAGAATAAGCAGCTACAGCTCTACGGTTTGGAGCCAAATGCAGCGAGTTTGCCCGACATCAAGAATGCAGAAGCCTTGAAAGAGTGGGGGAAAAAGGTGGTTGAAGGAGAGAAAGAGCGAATCAAGAAAGGCGGATGTCCCATCTATAACCCTACCATCAGCATGGTGTTCACTCATCATGACATATTCAAGGAGGCACATGAACAACAGCAATCACTGACGGCCAAGACTAAAAAGACGCAGGAAGAAATCATTCTCTTACGTCCAGAGGTGGATGAAGTTCTGTTGGATATTTGGAATCAAATAGAGAAACATTTTGAGAATGAGCCACCCGAAGTGCGCTTTCCTGCCTGCCGGAAGTTGGGCGTGGTGTATTATTACCGCAGACACGAGGAGCATCTGTATGGCGAATAGTCTTACCCATGGCCTGCCACAAGCCTGCGTCACAAATGCAAAAGGTTCGCCGGACAGGTGGAAACAGCGCTTTTCTGCACGTTTTGTCTTTACTAATTCTACGTTCTATAACAACGACTGTCACACTTTATAACAACTTCTGTCACATTCAATAACAATTTTTATGACGACAACTTTCATAGACACACACGCTCATTTGGATGGAGAAGAGTTTCAAAACGACCTTCCCGAGGTTATCGCGCGTGCCAAAGCGGCCGGTGTGGAAAAGATATTCGTGCCTGCCATCGACCTTGTTCATTTGCCTGAATTGATGAATGTGTGTCGTAAATATCCTGATACGCTGCATCCCATGATAGGGTTGCATCCGGAAGAGGTGAGGGCTGACTGGAAGGACGTGTTGAAAAACATGAAACAACACTTGCTTGACAACTTGGCTGGGACGAACGATGAGCCAAGATGTATCGCCGTTGGTGAGGTCGGATTGGACTATTATTGGAGCCGAGAATACGAACACGAGCAACTTGAGGCTTTTGAAGAACAAGTGAAGTGGGCCGTAGAATGTCAGCTGCCACTGATGATTCACTGTCGAAAGGCGCAAAACGAAATGGTGAAATTGTTACGAAAATACGAAAAAGACTTGCCGGGTGGCGTGTTTCATTGTTTCACTGGCAACGACAAAGAGGCTGCCGAATTGTTGAGCTTCCAACGCTTTGTGTTGGGCATTGGTGGCGTGTTGACGTTTAAGAGCAGCAACCTGCGCGAGATGTTGCCCATCCATGTGCCGCTCAACCGCATCGTCTTGGAAACCGACAGTCCGTACATGGCACCCACGCCCAACCGTGGTAAGCGCAACGAAAGTGCTTTCGTGGCCTTGGTGCTGAGGCAGTTGGCACAGTGTTATCAGGTGAGTGAGGAAGAAATTGCAAGCCAAACCAATGCCAATGTACAGCGAGTGTTTGGAGTAGGTGTGATGGATAAAGCCGTTTGATGGATGAGAGGGTTGCCGTTGATAGTAGGGTTGTTCTTGATGAGTACTGATGTTTGCGCCGAACGGGCCGACTCGTTGCACCATTATAATTATTCTTTGCAGGTCATGCCAGGCAGGTTAGTCGCCCTGGACCAATACGCTGAACGGTGGATCAAGAAGACGCCAAACCTCTCGTTGGCCGCAGAAATAGGGCGCGTGGCATTGCCTGACGACAGTGATGCCTTTGCTTCTGACTTTGGATATCCGTCGCTCACCTTGGGTTTGCGTTACACTTTTAATAATCAGGTGAGCCTGCACCGCGACCCAGATCCTGCATGGGGACAGGCCAAAGAGGTGGATTACAATTCTCGTTTGGGCAACACGGTGTCGCTGTACGGCAAGTTTTATCGCCCTTTCTTTCGCCATTTGCGGTGGGAAACGGCCTATTCGTTCAGCTTTGGCGTAGGCTACAGCCACCTGAAGTACAATAAACAAAACGATATTGATAACGAGTTGATAGGTACCAACTGGCTTATTTATTTCGGTGCCGGCGTGCATGCCACCTATCATCTCAACAATCAATGGGGCATACGCGGCGCCATCGAATTCGTCCATCACAGCAATGGCGCTTTATATCGGCCCAACAAAGGTTCCAATGCGGTGGGTACATCCCTTGGAGTGGTGTACGAACCGTATTACAAACAGTTGATTAATACCGCCCACCCTCGTTTTTATCAACCTTTTCAACGCTATTGGTACCTCAATTTTGCAGCAGGCGTAGGTGCTAAAACCATGTTGGAGGATTGGCTGACCACGCAATTTAGAACCAATCCCTCGCATCCTGATTACCGTACCGAACATTTTAAGGTGTATGCAGCCTACTCGTTACAGGCCGACGTGATGTGCCGTTATGCGCGCAGGTGGGCATCGGGCGTGGGCATTGATTGGTTTTATGGAACCTATGCCTCGCACATAGCCGACTTAGATGCGCGGCAAGGTAACGCTGCCAAGCATAGTCCGTGGTCGTTAGGTATCGCTGCCAAGCACGAAGTGTTCTATCATCGGCTGTCTTTGGGCCTGTCGTTTGGCTGGTACTTGCACCGCCAGATGGGCTACAACGCTTTGTTCAACGAATCGAAATATTACGAACGCATTGGCTTGCATTATGCTTTTCCAGTGCTGGGCGGATTGAAAGCAGGCATCAACGTCAAGGCTCATAAAACCAAAGCCGACCTCACGGAACTGGTCGTTGCAATTCCCGTGAGGCTGTAGGTCAATCGCTGTCTTAACAACTTGATGGCTTGTCAGTTCCTCATCCATTCATCGTTGGCCTTTGGGGTGACAATCTGTAGCTTGTCGTTGTTGAGCCGAACGACATATTTGTCTTTGGTGTTGCTGATGCTGTCAGCCACGTTCAGTTCCAGTTGCCCCATCTGAAGGGTGGTTAACTGGTTGCATCGATTTTCCCATTTGATATTTTTGGGGTCTTCGAGAAAGGCACCATGGGTGACTACGGTGATGGGTGAGGTGAAGTGGTAGGTAATGCGCAGCTTAGGTTTGGCGTAACTTTCCAGCATTCCGCTTCCCGACAGTTCAAAAACAAATAAGTCAACCTTCGTCTTCCACCATTCTACGGTGAGCGGTTTGTTGGTCACTTGGAAGGTTTTGTCGTACGGTTCGTATTTGATATATTCGTCATCATACCCCCGGGTCTTTGTCTTTTGGCTGTTCTTCATGTAGAGCAGCGCCTTGGGGAGGCACGAACTTTCACTTATCGTCCATTGCTGCGAGTAGATGTTGTCAATGGTGAGAAAGAAAATCAGCTCTACATCCAAGTGTTCAACGACCGCCTGAATCTTCCATGTGTCACCTTCGGGGCGGGTGTAACTGATGGTATAGTTGTTGCGGCCAGGCATGTTCCAGGCCTTCAAAGTATAGATGTCTTCCAGATTCTTGGGGGCTTTGTGCTTCACGATGTTGATGTTTTTGAAGTAAAGTGCGTTCACCGAGTCACGCCCTTCGAGGGTGTTTTGGCGGACATATTCCCTGAACATGCGCGTGTAAGCGATGATGTCGGTAAAATATTCGAGGTACTCTTCGGTGTACCCGTATGCCCGATATCCTGCTTTCGTCATCGTGGCGCTTTCGTCACTGTTGTTGTATTCGGTCAAGCTTCTTTCACATCCCGAAAGAACCAGTATGGCCATGATGCCTGTCAATAGTTTTGTTTTCATTTTTCAGTCTGTGTTTGTTTTTAAAATCTGTAACCCATGCCTGCCCTAAGCGTTCCCATTTGATAAGAGCCCAGTTCGCCAAAGCCATACAACTTGGTGCCAATCATGAAACCAAATAAGGTAAAATCGGCTGCGATGTTGTACGAACTGGTGAAGTTGTGGTCGGTATAACTTTTGTATAACAGCTGACCCACGCCGAGCGACAGGCCACTGTAAAAGCAATGTTTCGCCCGAATGGCATAGTAATATCTCATACTTGCCATCAACGCTGTATGGTGCAGGTTGAAACTATAGGCATGGTTGCCAGTTGCGGTTTCGTAACATTGTCGCCACATATTTTGATAGGAGGCTTGCAAACCCACGGCCCAATGTTTGCTGAAGTGATAGTGCAGACCCATGGAGAAAATGGGTGAGGTGTTTTCTTCCTTGAGGTAGTACTTGCCCCAGTGGTACTTGTCCAAAGGCGTTTCATTGGGCAGCGAGGTAGAGGGGTAGCCGAAAAAGTTGGAAGCGTCTTCGATAGGCATACCCACAGCGAATGTTATCTCATATTTTTGATACGGATAACCCTTGCTTTCTGTTTGTTGTGCCCACAAAGGCGAGGTGGCGAAAAGCAGCAGAGCCGTTGCTAAGAAATGCCTTTTTGCCTGGTAGAATTTTTCTTTCATCGTGTTTGTTAATTTGACTTTTTATAACAAAACACAATAAGTGGTAAAATCTTGCATCGACCCTGCCATTTTTTTATTTTTTTTATTTGAGCCATGCCGTGCCTCGCCTATTGAGGTTGAATTTCAATCTCCATGCTTTTGGATGCCAAACCCAATGACTTTAGGGGCCAAACCCAATGACTTTGGATGCCAAAGTCAATGCTATTGGAAACTGAAACGGTGCGATTGTGCAACACGCTGATTTCCATTTTGTTATGATTCGCCTAGTAGATTTGTTTCATTAGCAGAACGCTTGCGTTCATTATCTTGTTTAGTTCATTGGTTTGATTGGTTTTATTCGTTGTTCCACGACATTGCCTTTGAATGAAAGAACCATAGCTGAAACAAAATAAATGGTAAAAACTTGCGATTGCCATGCAAGATTTTTTATATTTGTAGTTATAACCATAAAAGGTTACTGTATTCAAGGTAGAAATCAAGGTGGTGGTGCCGGGAATGCAGAAGAGACAAAATGAGAATGATGAAATATGTTTTTTACTTCTTGATAGGTCTGCTGTGCGCGAGTTGTGCGGTTGGTGACGGGGACGAAATGGGCCTTGGAACCTTGGATTCAGCGCATCTGTCGCCAGAATATTACGGGCAGTTTGAAGGGATATGGAGCATCAATGGTCAGAATATTGGCTCGGCTGAATTAGCGATGGGCGTACAACAAGTGTATTCAACACTACCGTTGGCCGACGACGTGCAACAGGCCATCGCACGCAAACTGGGCGTTGAGGCGTTGGGCGATGTGCGGAGTGGCAGCTATGGTGTGTCTTATTTGGAAACCGCTTACTCGGCCAGTTCGCGCTATTTCACGCTCCTGCCAGACGATGTCGAGATGACAGTGAAGGCCAAGGGCCACACACACAAGGTGCAATTGGTCATGGAACTGAACAATAACAAGGCGGTTTACGACAAACAGACCACGGCCTTCGTCGCCTTTTTGCATTTGGCCGAGGTTCGGTTGGACGGGGAGTTGCTGAGGGAATACAAACCGTCGCAGACCATTCAATTTAAATCTACGAAGAAAACCAGAACAAGTGGAGACTGAAAAAAGTCTTTTGGAAGATATACTTCAAGGTAAACGTACGGCCATGCGACGGTTGTATGAGCGTTACAGTGGTTATGCCATGGCCGTTGGGCTGCGGTATATAGCCGACCGTGACGCTGTGCAAGACGTGTTGCAGGATAGCTTTGTGAAAGTGTTCGCAGCCATCGACGGGTTCAGTTACCGCGGTGAGGGATCGCTGAAGGCGTGGGTGATGCGCATTGTGGCCAACGAGTCGCTGAACTATCTCAAGCAAAACCAGCGGCTACAATTCGTGGATGAGATGCCCGACGTGGCTGATGAGGATGAAGAGGTGGATGTGAAAAACATTCCCATGAGTGTGGTGATGCAGATGATACAGCAGCTCCCTGCTGGCTACAGGACGGTGTTCAACCAGTTTGTGTTTGAGGAGAAAAGCCATCGTGAAATCGCATCAGACCTGGGTATCAAGGAGAGTACATCGGCTTCGCAATATTTTAGGGCGAAAAACTTGTTGGCAAAAATGATTCAAGAATATTCAAAGACGACGACAATATGAAGAAAGACGATTGGATAAAAGATATACAACTGCGCATGGCGGACCATCAGGAACCTGTTAAGGATGACTTATGGGCTGGCATTGAACAGGCGCTTGACCAACAAAAAGTTGCTGGGAAGCCGGCCATGGTGATGAGCTGGCGGCGTTATGTTGCAGCGGCGGCCATCGTTTTAGCTTTGATGGGCGGAGCAGGATATGTGCTGTTCAACCATCAAGAACAGATGGGAAAAGAGGTGGCACGGACGGAAACCGAACAGCAACCGGTCGGTTTGCAGACCTGCACCCAACAGATTGAGCCGATCATGCTTGCCGAACAAGCACACGAGTCGGTGGCATCGCGTGTTAAAAAGGCGTTGACGGCCGTGCGGCAAGGAGCAGATAGTAATCTACCGTTGATGGCTTTGGTGCAGGAAAAGGAGGCAGAACCTTCGGACAGACCGCAGGATTTGATGGATAAAGATTTGGAACCAGGCGGACAACCGGAAGCGTCATCCGCCGAAGCAACTGACAAAGTGGCTGAACAACCGCAACCATCGGCCGTGCAAAAGAATGAGGTTGGAAGGTCATCGCAAACATTTTTGCCTGCCGAGAGGCAGCGCATCCATGCTTCACGCCATGGTTCGAAGGTAACGATGAATCTCTATGCGGCTAATTCGGTGGGTGCCTATTCGGGACGTAACGGTCTTGCAACGCCTGTAGATATGGTGGCTAACTATTGTTTGTCAAAGGCCGCTCCTGAATTGTTCTTTGCAGAGGCGGCATCGCCCACCGCCCTTCAGTCACACGAGGAGACGGATCATCACCAGCCTGTGTCGTTTGGATTGACGGCAGGATATGCCCTCAACCAGCGATGGACATTGACATCGGGGTTGGTGTACACGAAACTGTCTTCCGATTTCATTCAAGTTTTTGATGACAGTAGGCTTACCCGTCGCCAAACTTTGCACTATGTGGGAATTCCACTGAATGTGAATTTCATGGTCTGGGGGAACAAAAAACTAAAAACATACGTCACTGCGGGTGGGCAAGTAGACTTCAACGTGGATGCCAAAACGGTGAAAGAGGGCATCAAACACGACATGCCCAAGGACAAATTGCAGCTGTCTACCCAGGCTGCCTTGGGCTTGCAGTATGACTTTACGCCGCATCTTGGGGCTTATTTCGAGCCTGGCGTGAAATATTATATCGACAACAAGAGCGAAATGCAGAACTTCTTTAAGGACAAACCGCTGAACGTTCACCTGCAAGTGGGGTTGAGGTGGAACATTCAGTAAGCGTCAGAAGGAGGCTTGGGCGTTTGTTCACGCTGGTTGAAAGATGGTTCGGCGCATGCCGTTTGCGCACCTTATCCCCGCATTAGTTTCTGGTGTGCTTGTTCGAACTCTTTGGGATATTTGGCTTGCAGACAGAGGTTGACCAACGCGTTGGCCAGCAATTCTGCGTCATTCAAGTCAACACCTTGCCCACGCGATATGTCCTTGCCCAGACAAACCTCCCAGGTAGCGTTGAAACAGCTGTCTTCAGCACCCACATACGAGTGGTCGGGCTTGTCGCCGGGCATGACCTTGTAGCGGATGGCCTTGCTGTTGTTCACAGGTTTCATGGTGAGCAACATGTCGTATGCCATCTTCAGCTGCGGGCGGAACTTGTTGGTTCCGGGAAACATGTCATTGATGACGGGCATGATTTCGTCAAATTCGTAGGCTTGTAAAAGGTGAAATAGTTTCATAATTCTTTGTTATTGTTGTCTTTATTGTATTCAGTGTGTATAGATGCGTGCGTCGTATGGCTTGAAAATGTTGGCTTTTAGCATCGTTCGTCCTACCTGCATGGGGCGTGTGTTCTTGTTATTACACACGTTGTTCGTCTTCGTTTCTCTTTCGTTAGAGGATGTTTAATGCGATAACCGAGCAAGCTTCAGCATCGGCTAAGGCGTGGTGATGGTTCACTAAGTTGTAACCCAAATGGGCCGCTACCGTGTGTAACTGGTGATTGGGCAATTCGTGATGGCAGAAAACTCTGCGTGAAGCGATCAACGTACAATAGAAAGGATAGTTGGGATAGGCCATGTCGTAGGTTGCGAAGCAGGCCTTCAGGCAGCTCTCGTCAAAGGCTTTGTTGTGCGCCACCAATGGAAGATGCTTGATGAGGGGTGCTATTTCGGCCCACACTTCAGGGAAGGTAGGCGCATCTTGCGTGTCTGAGGGTAAAATACCATGCACGGCAATGTTGCGTGGATGGTAGTAATTGGGGTAAGGACGAATGAGGTGATAGTACGAATCGGTAATCTTCCCATTCTCTACTATCACCACACCTACGCTGCACACGCTGCTTCTGCAACTGTTGGCAGTTTCAAAATCTATGGCTGCGAAGTTGTTCAATGTTCGCTGCTGATATTATCTGTTTGTTTGATTGGCCTTGTTCTGGCTTGTTAAAACTTAGCCATTTTGATGGCTACCACGGCACATTCATCTCCCTTGTTGCCCAGTTTGCCACCGCTTCTGTCTTGAGCTTGCTGTAAATCGTTGGTTGTCAGCAAGCCGAAGACCACTGGTATCTCACTTTTGGCATTGATGTGAGCAATTCCCTGGGTCACACCTTGGCAGATATAGTCAAAGTGGGGCGTCTCTCCGCGAATGACACTTCCCAAGATGATGACGGCATCATACCCGCCATTGAGCACCATCTGATGGGCACCATAGATGAGTTCAAAGCTGCCGGGTACCGTCTTCACATGGATATTCTCAGGCAAAGTGCCATGTTTCTCGAGCGTAGCTACGCATCCATCCAATAGGGCACCCGTTATTTCGGGATTCCATTCAGACACCACAATGCCGAAACACATGTTGCTGGCATCAGGCACTTTCGACGCATCGTAGCTGGAGAAGGGGTGTAATGAGGTTGCCATGGGTGTTATCGTGAAGCGCGTTCGATGTATTTGTCAATCTCTCCACTCTGTACAACAGCCGAGTTGACATACGTTTTCTTAATGTCTTGATACATCGTCAGTGCATCGCTTTTCTTGTTCTGGCTTTCCAAAATCTTAGCCGCCTGCATCAAGAAAGTGGGCGACAGACTGTTGTTTACGCCGTCATCACCTTTGCTGTCAGCTTTCTTGGCAGCCTTTTTCAGGTTTTCTACAGCCTTGTCCAGTTGGTTGAGGTGAGCGTATGCGTTGCCAAGTGCGGCCAAAGCAGCCGGGCTTACCATGGCATCATCGGCACCATTGTATTCGCTCAAGTATTTAACGGCTTCCTTCCACTTGCCAAGGTTGGCATAGCAGAGGCCAGCATAGAGGTTAGCTAAGTTGCCTGCATCTGTGCTGCTGTAGTCGCTGGCGACCTTCAGGAAGCCTCCATATTTAATCTTGTCTCCGTTAAGTGCTTTTTCATAATCGCCTTCATTGAAGTACTGTTGACCCTTACCCAGCTCTGTACTGGCCTTTTCAGCTCGTGGTTTGGACACGTAAGCCTTGTAAAGGAATGCCCCGACAATGATGACAACGAGGGCTACGACTGCAATGATGATGGGCTTTTTGTATTTCTCAAAGAAAGCCTGTGATTGGGTGAGAGTATCTTTGTTTTCCTGATCTCTCTTCACTTGATTGTTTGCCATTTATTGATGATGTTTTTTTATTGTTTTTTCTGATATGCAGTGACGTCGGTTCCAGGCGTGAAGTGCCTTCCCGACTATGATGCGTTGCAAAATTAACGCATTTATCTCATATATTGAAATATATTGCTTACTTTTTTCGTTTTTCCCCCTTAAAACACGTAACTTTGCATGAACCCGACGGCTGTAAAGCAGTCTGTCAAGGGCATGTTTGCTATGATTCTCAAAAAGATATCCATACTCAATTATAAGAACATTCAGGTAGCCGACCTTACTTTTTCGCCTAAGTTGAATTGTCTCATCGGGCACAATGGCGAAGGTAAGACCAATTTGCTGGATGCTGTGTATTACTTGTCGTTTTGTCGCAGTGCTTTCAATCCCATTGATTCGCAAGTTATCACGCATGATCGTGATTTCTTTGTGCTCGATGGCATGTACCTTAACGACATGGGTGATGAAGAACGCATCTATTGTGGCATGAAGCGAGGCACGAGAAAGCGTTTCAAACGCAATCAGAAAGAATACAAGCGCCTGTCGCAACACATTGGATTGATTCCGCTCATCTTTGTTTCTCCGGCTGATACCGCCTTAATTGATGGCGGAAGTGACGCTCGACGTCGTTTCCTGGATATGGTTATTTCGCAATTGGATTATTCGTATATAGAACTGTTGGGCCGCTACAACAAGGCCTTGACACAACGAAATGCTCTGCTGAAAGCTGAACAAGAGCCTGATGGGGCGTTGATGGAAATCCTTGAACAGGAGATGGCAACGCAGGGAGAGGCCATCTATGAAAAGCGCGATGCTTTCGTTCGTGAATTCATTCCCGTGTTTCAAACGATTTATGACCATGTTTCAGGGTGTCACGAAACGGTGTCATTGCAATATATTTCGCATGCACAGCGTGGTCCATTGCTTGATGTCATCCAGCGTGACCGACACAAAGACCGTGCCGTGGGCTATTCGCTTCACGGGGTACATCGTGACGATTTGGAGATGATGATTGGTGGTTATCAGCTCAAACGCGAGGGAAGTCAGGGACAAAACAAGACCTATGTGCTGGCATTGAAGCTGGCTCAGTTTGATTTCCTCAAGCGTACGGCCTCGTCAACCACGCCACTTCTCCTGTTAGACGATATCTTCGACAAGCTTGATGCGGGTCGGGTAGAGCGCATTGTGAACATGGTGGCGGGTGATGCCTATGGACAAATCTTCATCACCGACACCAATCGTGACCATTTGGACAGCATCCTCAGCCGCCATTCGTTTGATTATAAGTTGTTTGAGGTGGTGCATGGAGAGATTAGCGAGCGGTTAACGAGTGGGAAAAACGCTACTGGTAGTGATGCTTTGGCACCCAAGAAAGAAACGGAGGAGAAGGATGTTTAGGCGAAAAGTACAGACACTTGCGGACATCTTGCAGCAGACTTTGCGCGAAAATGGATTGGAAACGCCCTTGTTGCAGCGTCGTCTGATTGACGCATGGCCTACAGTTGTGGGCAAAACCATCGATGAATATACGGGTGAACGTTTTATAAAAAATCAGACACTCTTTGTCAAAATACTCAATCCAGCTTTGCGACAAGACCTTTCCATGATGCGAACGCAACTGGTGAAGCGGCTCAACGAGCATGTGGGAGCCTTGGTCATCACCGAAGTGAGGATATACTAAGTGCTTAATCCTCAGCGCACTTTTGCGTGATGACCTCGTCCATTCGCACGTCATGCTCATCGGTTGGCACTTCGTCAACCAGTTGAAACGGGAAACATACACCTATTTTATAACAGTCTTTCGCTTGTGAAAGAAAACGATCGTAATAGCCTTTTCCCCGACCGAGCCGATGACCATGCCGGTCAAAGGCCATTCCAGGGACTAATATCAGGTCGATTTGCTCATAATCAGTGAACGCATCTGCTTGGGGTTCCATGATGCCAAAGGATCCATGCCCTACGTTTGTATCGTGTGTATAGCGGCATATTTTCATAGTGTGGTCATCCACTACGACGGGCAGGAGTAGTGTTTTCCCCTGCTGTAACAGCGTGTTGATGAGTTCATGTGTATTCACTTCATCGGCCAGTGACGCATACAATAGGATGGTGTGAGCCGACATTAAACGCGGATGAGCAAGCAAAGCCTCGATGATGGAAGTAGACATCCGGCTCAATTGCTCACTGCCGTAAGTCTTTTTGCGTAGTCGCATTTCCTGTCTGAGATTCTGTTTGCTCATCTGTCGCCTGTTTTTCATTGCCTTGTTAGGACGAAAAATCCTATGCTCTGTATGTTTGTGGCAGTCGTCTTACCTCGGGTTGTCGTTGCAAAAGGTTGGCATTGGCCACCTTCTTGTTTTCTTTTTTCCCATTTTTCTGCTGCTCAGGAGCCTTCGGGAACGCTGCATTGTTTCTGAATGTTTTCAGTGCTTCCCGAATGGATGCATCGTCCTGGTTGATGTATTGCAGCCAAGCCTGCTCGTTGAGCATGTTGTATATCACGCGACTGTTGATGTAGCGGTCGAGCAAGTTGTACGACTTCTTGATCATCAAGTTGCGCCGTTTCAGTCCCTTCTTGTCGGCATAGGTGGCGAATTTGTCCACCAGATTCTGCTTCTTGAGATAGTCTTCCATTTCCATCATCTCCTTGAAGTTGTTCAGCTTCAATCGATTGTCGTCCGTATACGAGAAGGCAAACTGCAAAATCAGTCCGCTCATGCTGGCTTGCTTATAATAAGAGGTGTAGTTCGTGGTGTCTTCCGGCACGAAAATGTCTGGCGTAATGCCGCCTCCACCATATACGGTACGCCCGTTGGCGGTATGGTATGCCGGGCCGGTATGTTTGATAGAGTCTTCCGAGAAGAACTCCCCATGCTGATAACGGCTCAGCAAATCTTGCGCATAGTCTTGTTCATCCCCCGGCACGTAGGGCTTCTGAATGCAGCGTCCCGATGGGGTGTAATAACGTGCGATGGTCAGTCGTACCATGCTTCCGTCGGAAAATTCAATCTGTTTCTGCACCAGTCCCTTGCCAAACGAACGCCGTCCGATGATGGTGGCACGGTCGTTGTCCTGCATGGCACCAGCAAAGATTTCACTGGCCGATGCCGATCCTTCGTTAATCAGCACCACCAATGGCATTTGTTTGTAGCTGCCTCGCCCGTCTGACCTGAACTCCTGTCGCGGCGACTTGCGTCCTTCGGTGTAGACAATGAGCCTGTTCTTGGGCAAAAACTCGTTGGCCATCTGTACGGCCGACTGCAAATAGCCGCCCGTGTTGTCGCGAAGATCAATGATCAAGTTCTTGAATCCTTGCTCACCCAGCTTCACCAAGGCCACCAACAGTTCGGCATAGGTAGTCTCACCGAAGCTCTTGATGCGGATATAGCCTGTGCTGTCGTCAATCATGTAGGTGGCCGACACGCTCTTCAAGGGTATGTCACCACGGGTGACAACAAACGATTGTGGCTTTTTGTCGCCATATCTCACCACGCCAATCTTCACCTTTGTGTTCTTGGGACCCTTGAGTCGTTTCATCGCTTCCTGATTGGTCACCACTTTCCCCACGAAGGGTTTGTCGTCAACCATTACGATTTTGTCGCCTGCCAAGATGCCTGCACGCTCGGCAGGACCGTTCTGAATGACGTTTTGTACATGGATGGTGTCCTCGCGGATGGTGAACTCGATGCCCACACCCGAGAACGATCCCTGCAATTCTTGGTTGGCTGCCTGCACGTCCTTGGCACTGATGTAGACGCTATGAGGGTCCAACCCCGTGAGAATTTTCGGCATGGCATCCTCCACAAGCGAATCAAGATTCACCTTGTCCACATACTGGTCGTCGATGATGTGCAGCAGGTTGTTGATTCGGTTGGTACCCGTATTGATGATGTTCAGTCGGTTTCCCGAGAAATGATTGGAGTAGAACGACCCCACTCCGATGCCGATGATGCCACAGAGGGCCATCAGCAGAGGTACGAATCGATTCGACTTATTTGGTTTCATTGTCTTTGATGTTTAGATAGATCACTTCTATGCCAGCTCTCTTCAGCAGGTTGATGCCGTCTTCCAGTCTGTATTTCTCGGCATACACCACACGCTTGATGCCCGCTTGTATGATGAGTTTGGCGCATTCTATGCACGGTGAGGCCGTCACGTAGAGCGTAGAACCGTCGCTATTGTTCGAGCTTCGTGCCAGTTTGGTGATGGCGTTGGCCTCCGCATGCAGCACGTAGGGATGGGTAACCCCATTCTCGTCTTCGCACACATTATCAAATCCGCTCGGCGTACCGTTGTATCCGTCGCTGATGATCATGTTGCCTTTCACCACCAACGCACCCACCTGTCGGCGGCGGCAGTACGAGTTTTCGGCCCAGATGCGAGCCATTCGCAGGTAGCGTTGGTCCAGTTGATGAAGTTTGTCATTGCTCATGGCGATGTTGTTTTTGGGGGTTATCGTGGATGTCGGACTGATTAGGCCAATTTGGCTGATTAGGATAATTGGGTTCCCCGCTGTTGTCGTTTGATGCCGTTGCGCTCCAACAGGGCGTCGATGGTGGGTTCTTGCCCGCGAAAACGCTTGTACAGCGTCATGGGATGCTCTGTTCCACCCTTGGAAAGAATGCAATCGCGGAACCGCTGGGCGGTGGTTTGGTCGAAGATGCCGTTTCGCTTGAACACGCTGAAAGCGTCGGCATCCAGCACCTCGGCCCATTTGTAGCTGTAGTAGCCCGCTGCATAGCCGCCGGCCATGATGTGCGAGAACTGCACCGTCATGCACGTCTCGGGCAGCTGTTTGCCGAGGATGGCCTTCTCCCAGGCTTTCTTTTCAAAGGGGATGATGTCTTCGTCGAACGCTTCGCGCTGGGTGTAGTAGGCCATGTCGAGCAGTCCGAAGCTCACCTGGCGCAGACATGCCATGCCTGCCATGAAGTTTCGACTGCGCACGATGCGGTCGATCAGCTCGTCGGGAATCACCTCGCCCGTCTTATAATGGAAGGCGAAGGTCTGCAAGAACTCGCGCTCAACGGCGAAATTCTCCATGAACTGCGAGGGAAGCTCCACGAAATCCCACCACACGTTGGTACCCGAAAGGCTCTCAAACCGCGTGTTGGCGAACATGCCGTGCAGCGAATGGCCAAACTCATGCAGGAAAGTTTCCACCTCACCCAGCGTCAGCAGGGCCGGTTTGTCATCCGTAGGCTTGGTGAAGTTCATCACTAACGACGCATGAGGACGCACGTTGTTGCCCTTGCGGTCTATCCACTGACCTTGAAACTCGGTCATCCAGGCACCGCCCTGCTTGCCCTTGCGCGGGAAGAAGTCGGCATACAGCACGGCCAGATACGAGCCGTCCCTGTCGGATACCTCGTAGGCTTTCACGTCGGGGTGATACACCGGGATGTCTTTGTTCTCCTTGAAGGTGATGCCGTACAGGCGGGTAGCCAGTCCGAAGACGCCCTTGATGACGTTCTCCAGCTTGAAGTAAGGGCGTAACATCTCTGCGTCGAGGTTGTATTTCTCCATCTGTAGTTGATGACTGTAATAGGCCGTGTCCCACGGTTCCATCACAAAGTCGGCTCCCTCCTGGCGCTTGGCAATCTCGCGGAGCGCCTCTTTCTCTTCCAATGCCGTGGGCTTGTAGGCCGCAATCAGGTCATTGAGCAGCTGGTAGACATTCTCCACCTTGGATGCCATGCGGTGTTTCAGCACATAGTCGGCATACGTTTCGTAACCCAAGAGTTGGGCTATTTCGCGGCGCAGGTTGATGAGCCGTTGGCAGATGGCCAGGTTGTTCTCGTCATTTTGGTGCGTGCACACCGTGTTGCGTGCCATGTACATTTGGCGGCGCAGGTCTCTTTGGGTAGAGTAGGTCATGAACGGCGAGTAGCTGGGTATGTCGAGCGTGAACACCCATCCGTCCATATTCCGCTCTTTGGCTGTCATGGCGGCAGCCTCGCGTGCGGTATCGGGCAGTCCGTCCAGTTGTTTCTCGTCGGTGACGTGCAGCGTGTACGCCTTGTTCTCCTTGAGGAGGTTTTGCGAGAACTGCAGCGACAGCACGCCAGCCTCTTCGGTTAGCTTGCGCAGGTGGTCCTTTCCTTCGTCGTCGAGCAATGCGCCACTGCGCACGAAGCCGTCGTACGACTTCTCCAGCAGCATCTGCTCCTCGGGCGTCAGCTCGCGATGATGCTCGTAAACATGTTTCACGCGCTCGAACAACCGCTTGTTCAGCATCACGTCGTTCGCATGCTTGGTGAGGATGGGACTGAGTTTCTGTGCCAGCTCGTCCAACTGGTCATTGGTTTCGGCCGACAGCATGCACGAGAAAACGGTTGACACGCGGTCAAGCAAGTCATAATAATGCTCGCCTTTCGAGGTGTCAACGCGCGCGATGGTGTTCTCGAATGTAGGCTCCTCGGGGTCGTTGATGGTCTTTTCAATGATTTCGTCGTCGCGGCGTATGCCCTCCATGAACGCCTCCTCATAGTGCTCGAAGCGAATGCGGTTGAACGGCACGGTGTGATGGGGCGTGTCGTATTCTTTGAAAAAAACGTTGTCGTGTTTTGCTTTCTCTATGTTGTTTTCATCCATACTCGTACTTTCTTCTTGATGCGTGATGCAAAAGTACGAAAAATATCAGATACACCTTATTATTATAGGGACATTTAACGAATATTAGACACGCATCCATGGGTTGAGGCACCGTCATGGGGCGTTTTTCCAAACTCATTGAGATTGAAGCCCAAACTCATTGAGATTGGAGGTCAAAGTCAATGAGTTTGGTGGTCAAAGTCAATGAGTTTGGTGGTCAAAGTCAATGAGATTGGCGTGAGTGTATAATAGGCTTCCGTTTTTGTTGTTATTTTATAGGTTTAATGCCCGTCATCCTTAGACTTTTCACGGATGTGCTATTGCTTGCCGAAGCTTATTTTTTCTTTCCGCTGATGTTCAGCTTGTACATCAGGTGCAGCATGACGTAATGGGGAATGGTGTTGAAGCGTGTTTCGGTTTTGCCTTGTCCATTGACCTCGTACGACACGTTCTTGAGCTGCTGGAAAAGGTCGTAGGCTTCGAGTTTGGCGCTTAACTTTCCCTTGCAGAACGACTGACTGAGGTAGGCGTTGCACACCCAATTATCAGTGTTGAACGACGGGTCGTCGTATCCTCTGCGGCTGAACATCTTCAGATCCATGCCTGTTTCCAGTCCGAAGCCGAAATGATAAGACCCCACGATGCCGTAGTTGAAGTCGTAAGCGTTGATGGTGTGGAAGTTTTCCCGCCTACTGTTGACGTTGCGCCAGCCCAAAGAGCCTACCAAACTGCAGGTGGCACCTTCTTTTTGGTAGTTCAGCGAGAGTTCGTTTCGCGTCCAGTGGTTGTTCACCTTGCTCAGTACGCTTTCGGTATGTCCCTCCACAGCCGTGAGGTCTACGTTGCGACTGTAACGGTATTCCAATTTATTGTCCAGTGTGAAGTATTTTGCACTGTCTAACGGGCAGTTGTAATAGATGCCTGCCGTGCCAGCCCAGTTGCCTTTCACATTCTGCGGTTTGTAGGTGTAAACGCCCGTTGTAGGGTTGAAGGTGAAGCCGTTGGCGATGGCGTTTTGTTGCACATTGAGCGAAAAATCCAAAGTTGGCCACTTGTATCGCCTGTTGTGTTGGTCAGCAAAGTGAATTATGGTAAAGTAGGTCGTGGTGTTTTTGAGGTTTGGGTTGCCCAACGAGATCGCCAAGGGGTTAGAGTCGTCGCGCCTGTCGATTTTCGAATACAGGTCAGGCATGCCGATTCTCATGTGACCATAAGCCAAGATGCTGTATTGATTGTAGGTGGCGCCCATGTTCAGGTTATATGATGTCTTCCATGTCTGTTGACTGATGTTGGTGTTGAGAGCCGTACTCCTGTAGTCCAGACGTTGTTTTTCGTGTTGAACGGGGATGTAGAGACCCATATAGAATGAGTTCTTGCCACTTTCTTTACGGTAGGTGATGTTCAAAGACAATTCCTGTGTCTGTGTCTTCAAATATCCTTGGTAACTGTTGTTGGAGTCCAATGCTCGCCGAAGAGCGTCGCGTGACGAGGGCAGGGTTCCCAATTCGTGTGCTTGCTGTTGCCAGTCTTGCAGCTGATCCAGTCGGTATTTTGAGTTGTTGGTGTATTTCATTTGTTGGTTGAAAGAGAATTCTGGAAGGAAAGTCCAGCCACTTGGAAGTTGGTATCTATAGTTTACGGATGCGTAATACTCGTAGCTGTGCGAGGGCGTGTCATCGTATCGGTCGCGTTGATCTTTGGCTGTCGCACCCTGCAGGTAGTCTAATCGATATTGTTCGAATGCCGTTCGTTTGGTGTTGTCATAGCTGAAAGAACCTTGGAAGAAGATGTTGTCTCCCGATTTCAAAAGGTAGGAACCATATAGGCGATTGGATGTCTGGAACGAATAACCTTCTCCAAGACTTTGATTTTGCTGTCTGTTGAGGACTGCGTCTTGCACTCGCCGACTCCATGGCGTGGTGAACAAGGTGTCAAGAACGGCTTGGGTGTCGCCCCAGGGCGCCGGGTCTTGTTTGAAGGAGCCAGCACGTAGGATGCTCCAGTTGTCACTTTTGCGGTAAGTGAGACTGTTCTCAACACGTAGCCAGAAGGGTTTACTCATCTCAAATTGGTGTTCGAGCTGGGTCTCGAAGTTTTTCGAGCTGCTCTCTGACACGCTTCTTGAATAGCTGTTGTTGCCCGTGTTGAGGAACGATTCGGTGGCTGTTTGGCTCACATTGTGGCTGTTTTGCCAGGAAACACTGGTCGACACGTTGTCGGTGATGGTGTTTTTGTCGTTGCTGGTAGCAAGGTTCAGCCCCACTGTCTTCTGCGTTACCTGTCCGTAGGGCATCTTGGTTGGGTCCCAGTCGCCTTTCTCGCCGGGCTTGCGGTCTTCGTTCACGTTGTTGAGGTTGGCGAAGACAGACATCTGTAGCCGTGGGTTGAAATACAGACCGAAAAGCTTTGTGGCGTATCGGCTGTTGGTACCTCCGGCTATGTCGGCGTTGGCGATGAAGTTTTTCTCATACTCTTTCTTTAGTTGGATGTCCATAACGTAGTCTTTCTTCTCCACATCCACGCCCAAGGCTTTGCTCTTCTCGGTGCTTTTCTCAAACACCTGCAAGTCTTTGACGGTGTAGCTGGGCAGGTTTTCTATCAGTGTTTTGTTGTCTTTCTTGAAGAAATCTTTTCCGTTGAGCGTCAGATAATCTAATTTTCGCCCATTGATGAAAATCTCTCCGTGGCTGTTGAGTGTGGCTCCCGGCAGCTGCCTAATCAACGCGTCGAGCATACTTCCCTGTGGAAGGTTGAAGGCTTCGGCGTTGAAGACCAAGGTGTCACCTTTCATCACCATCTTGATTTTGGTGCTTTTCACCACCACTTCGTCCAGCGTATGCTCTTTGTCTTCCATGCGTTTGCGCTGGATGGGCATGTCATCCAAGTCAATGCTGCTCTGTCTACCTTTGAAAAGTAGTTCGTGGTTGATGTACGTAGTTTGGTAATCGGGGTGCTCTATCTTGAAGATGTAGGTGTCTTCGCTCAGCTTCTTTCGTAGATAGAAGTAGGCATCGGGGTGTATGGCTTCTTTATTCCATGTGACAGTTCGGCAGGTGTCCACCATCACACTGTCGGAATTCATGATGGTGATCTTGGCGTCAAGCACGCAGAGATGGGTGAAAGAATCGACCACACGACCGTAGATATCAACGTTGCGTTCTTTCTTGTGGTGTGCTGTCTGTGGTAAGGCTTGTGTGAATAACAGCAACAAAGCCCAACATAGGAGAGATAGTCTTTTCATGTTCGTGTATGATTGATGTATATATTTATTCGGTTGTTCGTTAGGTTAGTCGCTCCAGTGCCGGCACCGTGACGTGTCCTCTGGTGAGTTTTACCAGACCATCGGTCTGCATGGCGTTCAAAGCAATGGATATATCCAGGCGAGAGGCGTTGAGTTCGGCGGCCAGTCTCACCATCTTGATTTTGAAAACCTTTTCTCCCGCGGGTCGCAGCGAGCGGTCTTTGAAGAAGTGGATGATGCGTTGACGGAGGTCAGTAGGTTGAGGATGCCATGGCTGTCGCTGCATGCGTTGGCTTTGGGTGGAGATGATGTTCAGCAGATTGAGGCGGAACACGATGAGTTGGTTGGTGAGTTGTACGACGTGGGCCTTGCTGATGGACATCGTGTTGCAAGGCGTTTTGGCCGTGTAGGTGCGCATGAAATGCTGGTTGAGGCCAAAGAGATGTTCTGGTTCGATGACCTGTGGCGCCCTCAGAGGTTCCGTCAGCGTGTAGCCATGGTCATCGGCGTGCGTCGTAACGCTCATCGTTCCATCCAACAAAAAGGTCAACTGGTGGCATGGCATGTCCTCTCTCACCATCACATCCCCTGCCTTGTGTTGCAGGAAAGCAAAAGGAATGCTTTCCGCCATGGCCCATAAATCTTGCTGACTGAGCCCTTGGAAGAGGGGAAGGGTGAGGAGTTTGTCGTAGGAGGTCATTTGCTGATCTTGTTTTTCAGCGAGGGTGAGAACCAAACATCATAGCGTCCGTCGGCGTTGGTGTATATCAGATAGACCATCAGGTCAGGATGTCGTTGTAAAACTTCTTTTGTCTTATCCAGTCCAAGCACCATGAATGCCGTGGCGTATGCGTCGGCTTTGGCGCATGTGTTGGCCAAGACGGTGGCCGAGAGGATGTTGTGTTGTACGGGATAACCTGTCTTTGGATCGATAGTATGTGCGTATTTCTTGCCGTTCTTGTAGTAGAATCGGCGGTAATTGCCGCTGGTCGCCATGGCCTTGTCGGTGACATTGAGCACCGTTTGCAGCTCGTTGTTCGTCTGAGTGGAATCGTCTGTGGGCTTGGTGACGCCAATCTTCCATGGCAATCGCTTGTCGCTGTTGCCGCTGGTGATGACCTCACCCCCAATCTCCACCATGAAATTCTTCACGTCTTTCGACCGCAATAGTTGGGCTACGGCGTCGCATCCGTAGCCTTTGGCAATGCCCGAGCAGTCGAGCATGATGCGTGAATCTTGCTTCTTTACGGTACTTCCCATGACAGCTACTTTGTCATAGCCTGTAAGAGTCAGCAGACTATCAATGGTATGCTTGGTGGGTTGGATGCCAGACTTAAAGCCAAAGCCCCATGCATTGACCAAAGGAGCCACGGTAATATCGAAGGCTCCGTTGGTATCTTTCGACACTTGCTTGGCTAAGTCGAACACTTCGACGAACATCTGGTTAAGCTGAACGTGGATGTTGCGGTTGATTTTTGAGATGATGGACTGTTCTTCAAAGGTCGAGAAGGTCATGTCTACCTTGTGAAGTTGCGCCAATATCTCTTTGTGCAAGTCTTTGTTCGACTGATATGTAATATTGTATGTGGTGCCGAAGACTTGTCCTGAGTTGTGTTGGTACGGCATGCTCTGCTGTTGACGGATGATGATGACCGAACCAACAATGAGGAAAAGGAGGAAAAACAGCTTGAGCAACTTCTTCCAACGCAATGGGTTGGAAGGGACGGTCTTGCGCTGTTCGTCAAGTGGAGCGTTGCTGCGATTCCGCTGGTCTTTGTTTATTTCGTTTGAATTGCTTTGCCTATCATTCATACTTTTACTGTCATTAAGTTCAAACTAACTTGTTATTCTTCTGGCCAGTGCCGCTCATTCGCTCTTCATTGCCTTGGAAGATGATGGAAGAGGCACGTTGGTCATTCCTTGTCTACCATTCAATGATTACGTTGAATGTTCCACCCAGGGGCGTTCCGCTGTACTTTCCAAAGCCTGGAACGTACCAAGGATGGCCCGCTTCGTTCTTGGTATTGGCAAGACGTCGTTTGTAACGAGCGCTCCATCCCAAACGGAAAGGCCCCCAAATTTTGGCATCTACGCCTACAACCCCTTCCATCCAATGATATTGGTTGTCGATGTCAGTCAGCTCAAAGGGAATCTGTGTCTTCCAAACGGGGTCGAGAAGGCCCGGATGTGTTACCGAGTATTTGAACTTGCTGTAACCATATCGCACGCCAACATACAGGCGGTAATCGTCGTTTTTGTTCTTCATCATGTTGAAGTCAACGCCTATTCTTCCGTATGGAGCTTTCGAAGTGTAATGCAAGTGCGTGCTCGGATCCTCGCTGTCAGCCTGGCCATAGCCCAGTTCGACAACGGGGAAGTATTTGTTGCGCAGGCTTACTCTTGCGGCTACTTCATACTGTCCGTAGTCGGAAAACTGCATCTGTGCGAGTCCCACCAGGTCACCAGAAACGGCAATGTGCCTGAAAAAGGACAGCGTATCTTTGGGTTGGATGACGATGGCCTTGCGCCTTTGTGCCATAACGGCCACTTGTGTCACGAGCAAGAGGCTAATGCAGATAGCTCTTGAAATAGATATAGAAATGTGCTTTTGTAGCATCGTAGTTCACGTTTTCATTGTGTATGACCACAGAGTCGATGGTATGTTTGGTGTAATCCACTCGTTTGATTTGATGGAAGACAGCCGGTGGACAGTCAACCGACTCGAAATGCGGATGATCTTCCTTGGTGATGCGCAGCGTATCAATGAAACTTTTGTTCTGCTGAGTGGTCATCTTGAAGTAAAGAATGTCCTCGGGTTGCGCGTAACTCATGGGCAATAGGAAGCTGTCTATGCCGATTGCCTTGTTCAGCAGCACCGTATCGCCGCTCGTAGTGCGTGGAGTGGTGATGGTAAGCGTATCTTGCAGTTTGGCAACATCACCTTTGAGCTTGTACGAAGTGGTCACTGTGTTGTTCAGCGGACAATCGATTGTAGAGCACGAGGTGATGGCCAATACCATCAAAATTACGTCAATTATTTTTCGCATCGTATGGTTTTTTCTATCTGGTAATCGTTCCTACCGGGGTTAGAGCGACTGATGAGGTCGCCTAAGAAGCCCGCTAAGAACAGTTGAGTGCCAATGAGCATGGTGGTAAGGGCGATGAAAAAGTAGGGCGAGTCGGTGATCAAACGCATCGGGATGCCGTTCGACAGGGCGTAAACCTTCTCTGCTCCAAGGATGATCACGGCAATCAATCCCACCAAGAACATCAGCGAACCGAGGAAACCGAAAACATGCATCGGCTTTTTGCCGAAGTTTGACAGGAACCAAAGGGTGATGAGGTCGAGGTAACCGTTGAAGAATCGGTTGAAACCAAACTTGGATGTACCGTATTTCCGCGCCTGGTGATGCACCACCTTCTCGCCAATTTTATCGAAACCGGCACTCTTTGCCAGGTAGGGGATGTAGCGATGCATCTCGCCATACACCTCAATATTTTTCACAACCTCGCGCCTGTAGGCCTTCAGTCCACAGTTGAAGTCGTGCAAGTTCTTGATGCCGCTAATCTTGCGGGCCGTGGCATTGAAGAGTTTCGTGGGCAATGTCTTGCTCAATGGGTCGTAACGTTTTTGCTTATAACCCGAAACCAAGTCGTAACCATCCACGGTAATCATGCGATACAGTTCTGGAATCTCGTCGGGAGAGTCTTGCAGGTCGGCATCCATCGTGATGACCACGTCGCCTTGGGCCTCCTTGAATCCGCAGTAAAGTGCCGGACTCTTTCCATAATTACGACGAAAACAGATGCCTCGCACGTGCTCTGATTGGCCGGCAAGGCGCTGGATGACGTTCCAAGAGCCGTCGGTAGAACCGTCGTTCACGAAGATAACTTCGTACGAATAGGCGTTTTGTTGCATGACACGCTCAATCCAAGCGTATAGTTCGGGTAGTGATTCTTCCTCGTTGAAAAGAGGGATGACAACAGATATGTCCATAGTATTCTGCAAAAATAACCAAGCATCTTTCCACCATGTGATCCATCTTTTCACTCATCGTGACATGCTTTTGAGGCTCTGTGGTGCGGATGCTGGATTTGATGTTATGTATAATTTGTTTTGTATCTCATGAAAGCATCTGGGCGTTGGCATCAAGACATTCCGATATTTGTCCTGCCAGGATGCCGCTGATGCTTTATATTCTCGTATGATTTTTCACTCGTTTCATACCAATGGCGGCCACGATGACACTCAGAAGGGCGCCAAGCAAGAGGTTTTGTGTCATGAAGACAAAGGCCAGTTCGATGGGTTTCAGCGTACCCATGAGGTCGACAGTTTCCCTGGCTTGCTTGATGTCAACGCCGCTTTGCTGATAGACGCTCTCCATAGTTTGTAGTGCTTGATGCATGATTTGAACGAAATGTCCGCCATCCAAGAACTGGAAATATGCTGTTTGAACCAAGGCAAAAAGCAGGGAAGCGTAGAAGATGCAGTAGCAACCGTATGCCAATCCTCGCGCGAAGGAGATGACACCATCGAGTGCATAGTTGCGAAACTTGATGAGCCGCCATAGCATGAAAAGGGGAGTGGCGAACATCAACAGGCTGCCCAGCGCACTGTTGGGTATGTACATCATACTCAAGAAACTGGCTGTCCATAGCAGTGCCAGCCAAAGTCCGTCAATGCGCGCGAACGCCTTGAGCTGAATCAGTGTGGGTACGTTTATCATTCTATCTGCAAAAGTACGCATTTTATCTCATATATATTGTACGTACACGAGAGATTTTATAGACGGTTCCACGGCGTAGACGTTAAAAATTTTCAATATTTATGCCGTAATAGCCTGCAAAAGTGTGAGCATTGTCGTTCGCAGGGTTCATGTTGTTTGACGATGATTGGCTGGTAAGATGTCTGTTGGCGTGTTTCCTAATATCTTATCCAGTATGTCAAACACTTCTTCAGGGCGTTCGTAAGCAAAAATGTGATAATACTTGTTGCCCGTGAGCATGGCCGAGAGATGTGTACGACTCTTGTCGTAAAGGATGAAACAGGGCTTGTGATAACGTTCTGCGTATGCCAATTCATATCCCACACCCAAGGAAGGTGAGGTACACTCGGCAATGACCAAGTCGCAGACTCTCAACCACTCTGTGTCCTGAAGGTAGATTTTTTCATCCGCTTCACGCCCCCTACTGGTGGTAGACAGTGAGTAGTTGCCAATGTGTTCGGTGAGAACTTTGTGACTCCTCTGGATGTACTCGATGATTTGTTTGTAGAGGTTGGCATCCTCACGCCCGCCTCGGATGGAACCTGCAAAATAGATTTTCTTCATGTTTGATAGATATTAGTCGTTTGTGCAAATATAACAAAAAGGAATGAAAGATTCACGTTACACGCTTACCTTTATCAAGCAAACTAAGCATTTGGGATCACACTTTTTGCTGGCGTCAGTTTCATCTGTCGCAAAACAAAAGAGGGTGTATCTTCATTCTGATGCACCCTCGTTGATTTCTGAAATAAGTGAGCCTCTTGTCGGATTCGAACCAACGACCCCGAGATTACAAATCACGTGCTCTGGCCAACTGAGCTAAAGAGGCGGGTGGGCAAGCTACTCTTATCGCGCCGCTACAACCTAATACCCTTGCTGCGTTCCCACCCTGGGGGATTCAAAGGGAGCTGGCCGTAAAAGACTTGCCCGTTTCTTAGCGGATGCAAAGGTAAGAAAAAGAATTGATTGACACAAGAAATGTGCGAAAAAATACTTTTTAGTAGATGTCAACTCCATAATGTTTGCCATATTTCTGCCAAGAGAAGACTTGTGCGGCTCGGATGATGATCAATCTATATTTAGTTGGTTAGTTTGTAATTTTCTTTTTACTAACTAAACTAACATATTCGTATCTATCACCATATAAATCTGGTATTGTTTTCTTGGGTCTTGATATCTTAACAGTAATGAGGTATTCATACCCCTCTTCATAGATGCTATCAAATCCAGTGATGGTAGGGATAATTTCCTTTTCCATGTTTCTTTTTATTATAACGTATCCTTTAGTCGTTGACTGGATGGAAGTACCTGGATAGAAATAGTATTCTTTATGTGATAATACGGTTATGGTATCTTTTTTGATGAATTTGTAAGTTACATCAAAGTCTTCTTCTTTTGTACAACCAGCAAAAAGAAATGAAATTAGTGTTATTACTATAAATGTGTATTTAGTCATCATGCTCTGAAAGTTTCAAATCTTTCTTCATTCCCACATTAGCTTGGTATATGTTTGCTTTGCACATTCATCACGGCTTTTTTCAATTTTACATAGAGCCTTGGTGGACAATCTTATTGTCTAAGTAGGGAAGTTAACTGAACATTCCAAGATAAAGTGATTATTAGTTTCAAAGATAATGAAATTTTAAGTCTATCCCCAACTTTTTTTATCGTTTTTTTTAATTTGACGGCACATTTTTCTCTGTTTTCAATCTCTATGACTTTACCCTCCAATCTCTATGACTTTGACCTCCAAACTCAATGACTTTGCCGCCCAATCTCTATGACTTTAGATTTAAGGCTTTATTCTTTATGTTTTTTGTTTGTTTTTGTATCCTGAAGTTACGAAAAGAGTGTATTTTATTGGAAATGAACGTATGTTAATCGCTCATGATAGTAATAGGTTACGATTTAGTTAGTTATCTACTGCATTATTCTTCTGCGCATTGCGTAACCTTCAAAGAACTCTTCGTATGCAAAAGTAACAATAAAACGGGAGATTTTGATATGAATCTCCCTGATTTTTTCTATCTCATACAAGTTTTTCCGTAAAAGCGGCTTTATTCGTCGGCACACCATCGTACAAAAGGATTTTGAACGAACGTGTGCCAACTATCGCATAAGCGGAGAAAAGGGCTTTGCCTCACGCCTAAACAACAGTTTAGACTGATGAGGCAAGGCCCATTTCTTTTCTGCTTATGCCAAAGAGGAGCTTTTACGGTTTTTCAGATGATTTTTCTTTTTCGCTGTTCCTTTGAGCCGGAAGCGGAAAGCCGTGTATGACCGCTTGTCCATAAATGGAACAACCCGTCACCCACAGCAGGCAAACCGGGAAGAATGATTTTATCTGCCCGCCCCGACACGTCTGACCAGACAGATAGAACCATACTTCCTTGCAGGTGGTTTGCCCGGTTTCACGCTACCGGCTATGTCCTTTTTTGGGGGAGACTTCCTTTTTTCACGGATTTCTCTTTTGAAGTTTTCTGTCTAATCTGCCTCTACTTCCGTTTACCTCCATTTTCGCGCCTTTCAGTGGGCCGCATCAGGCAGTCATTTCCGTTCTGGGCGCAAAGGTAACTCCGGGATTTGACGGGAAAGCAAGGTCAAGCCTCCTGTTTTCGGGAAAAATCTCCAGCCCTGCGGGTAGTATTTTTCCCGAAAAACCTTGCATTCCCTAATCCCTACCTTTTTAAGCACCCGAAACGAAAACGACCGATGCGACAGAAAGACGCATTAAAAAAAATGTCGGATAAACGAGAGGCAGATAAGATAGTTTGAAACTCAACTCCCTCAGCTCTTGAATCCGCATAAAAAAATAAAAATCAAAAACAGAACAGATATGGGAACAACAATGGCAACAAAATTCGTGGCTTGGGAAGTGCCGACATTGGAAGCTCTGAAAGGCAGTAAGGTTTACATTCTTCGTGAAAAACTGAACAACGGAGGACAGATGAACCGAGAGGAAAAGGATTGGCTTACACGCAACGTGAACAGCAACACCTATTTCAAGAGCGCAGTCCCCTTGCAAGGCTGGAGGTTTGACTTCTCTGATGTACTCCGCACGTTTATTGTGTGCCAATACGGACATTGGACGGAATACAAGGCAACGGACAAGACCGGACTTCGCAGATACCTATACGGCAGGATAGACAACATTGTAGAACTTGAAAAATAGCGAGGATATGACAGCAACGGCAGACTTCAGACAAATGATACAATACATAGGGCTTGCGATATGCGCTCTAACCATGCGTACCGCCCTTTGGGTATTCGGCATCCTTTGGGGCATCGTCAGAGAGATAGTAAACGGAGTGTTCCGAGTGGCGATAGGCATAATCGTGGCTATCCTCTCCACAATCGCCTTATTCGGTTTCATCCTTTGGTTATTCACCCTTTAATCTTACCGACAGCGATATGAAAACGACAGACCATTTCAAGAGAACGATACAGATGTATTTGGAGCAACGTGCAGCGGAAGATGCGCTCTTTGCCAAAAACTACCGCAACCCAGCCAAGAACATAGACGATTGTGTGACCTACATTCTGAACTATGTGCAGAAAAGCGGTTGCAACGGCTTCACGGACGGAGAGATTTACGGACAAGCCGTACACTACTATGACGAGAACGAGATAGAGGTGGGCAAGCCTATCCAGTGTCAGATAGCCGTGAACCATGTGGTGGAACTCACCGCAGAGGAAAAGGCGGAAGCACGACAGAACGCTATCCGACAATACCAAGACGGATTGATGCGCGAAATGCAGAACCGCAACAAGCCGAGAACCGCCACCAAAGCGACCGTCCAAGAAGTACAACAACCCTCATTATTTGATTTAGGCTTATGAAACCGAGAACACAGATACAGCAGGAAGTCGCACATCTGAGCAAGCGACTACCGAGATTGACCGCCACGCAAAAGGCATACGCTTTCCGTCATTGCTTCAAGCATTACGCAATCAAGAGGGCGGACGGCACGAATATCTGTACCGAGTGCGGACATTCGTGGAAGAGCGACCACGACCTTGCGGACACCATTTGCGGATGTACCTGCCCCCATTGCGGTATGCAGTTGGAAGCGTTGCGCACCCGAAAGAGCGTTTTCAGCGAGAACGAATACTTCTCCATTGTCACGACCAGCAAGCAGTACCAAGTGATACGCTTCTTCTTCGTCAAGTCCCGATACAAGGCAGGGCAAGCAGCCGAGTATTCCATCTATGAAGTGGTGCAGAGGTGGATTTCACCCGATGGAAAGACAACGACCGTTGCCCGACTGCGTGGTATGTCAATGTTGTATTATGACCAATGGTCTGAATACAGCGACATGGAGGTGCGCAAGAACAACGGACTTCACGCATACGATATAACACCTATGTGTACCTATCCCCGACAGCGTTTCATCCCCGAATTGAAACGTAACGGTTTCAAGGGGGACTACCACAACACACTGCCGTATGACCTTTTCACGGCTATCCTTTCCGACAGCCGAACCGAAACACTCTTGAAGGCAGGGCAATACGCCATGTTGCGCCACTATATCCGCAGTTCCTTTGACATGGGACGGTATTGGGCATCCGTCAAGATTTGCATCCGCAACGGCTACACCATTTCGGACGGCTCCGTATGGTGCGACACCATTGACCTCCTGCGGCATTTCGGCAAGGACACGAACAGCCCGAAATACGTCTGCCCTGCCAACCTCAAAGCGGAACACGACAAGTTGGTGGCAAAGCGCAATCTGCAAAGGGAACGTGAGCGGACGGAACAGCAACGGCAAAAGGCGATTGAGGACGAGAAGAACTATCTGAAAGCCAAAGGCATCTTCTTCGGACTTGTGTTCTCCGACAGCCTTATCTGCATCAAGGTCATAGAGAGCGTGAAGGAAATGGAAGAGGAAGGACGGATAATGCACCATTGTGTGGGCGGTTATCACAACAAGGCAAACTCCCTTATCCTATCCGCCACCATTGACGGCAAACGGATTGAAACGATAGAGGTGTCACTGAAAACGCTGAAAGTGGTACAGAGCAGAGGGGTATGCAATTCCAATACCGAGTACCACGACCGCATCATCCGGCTTGTGGAGGACAATGCCGGACTTATCCGTCAGCGGATGAACGCAGCATAATATCAACCTATAATAAAGAATAATATGGACGTAAGATTTGAAAGCATGGTTTGCTTGTGGGACGATAAAATCCCCACGATGTTCCTTGAATTTATGAACCTCCTCACTTTTTGTCAGAGTGAGGAGCAGTTAAGGGCGGGTGTAAAAGACTTTTCCGAGAAGCACGAACTTGACAAGTTCTTCCTTTACGGCTTCGGCTCACACCATTTCTACCTGCACCAACGCTATACGAGTAACCCCGAAATGGTGATGCAGAACAGAGTTTTGTCAGTACATTTCTAACCATCAAAAGCAACGATTATGGCAACACGAATGACCATCAACGGAGTAAGTACCTGCACGAAAGCAGGGACAGAGAAATACGAGAAGTTCCAAACGGGTATCGGCAGACGCAAGCGGACACTTGTGCAATACGACTACCGCCACACGGACGGGGAATTATTCTCTTGTGTGAAACCCACGTTGGACGAGTGCCGAACCGCACGGGACAAGTGGCTGACGGCAAAAAGAGGAAAGGAGGACAAGCGATGAACGAATCAGGCTACCAAACGCTGATAGTCAAGTTCAGCAAGCCCATCACGGAATTGGACGGCATCTTTGACGATGCCGAAGCGTGGGGAGTTGAAACCCTTAAAGGATGGGTAGAGGACTATGAGAGCAGTCGGTTTACCGCCATTGACACCCACACGGCAGTCATAACGAGCGAGTACAATATGGAGTGTGTGAAAACATGGTTGGAAAGGAACACCCCCATAGCCGAGAAAACAGAATTTTGAACATTCGGGCGGTGTCCGCACCGCCCGAACATAGCACCCAAAGAAGAATGAATATGATAGCAAAGACAATTTTGGAGCAGATAGGTGGCAGACGCTTTGCCGCCATGACGGGAAGCAAAGACTTCATAGACATGGGCAACGGCTTACGCATGAGCCTTGCGAGGAACAAGACGAGTGCCAACCGCCTTGACATCATCTATGATGCAGGGGCAGACCTCTACAATATGCGCTTCTACCGCAGGACGTTCAGCAAAAAGACATTCGAGTGCAAGACGAAAGACATCGAAACGCACGAGAGGATATATTGTGATATGCTGGAAGAAATGTTCACGATGGTAACGGGACTTTACACCCGTTTTTGAGTGGGTGGGCGGCAAAAGCCGCCTACTTTCTTTCAGTGAGCATGATGGCGGACAAAGAAAGTAGCAAAGAAACCTGTGACCCAATCTGCGATAACAGTCATAGATAGTTGTATGTTGTCTATAGACCCATATAAGTATCTGTATATGGAAATAAGTAGAATATAAAATAGAATTTGTACCTTTGCACATAAATGAAATTTAGAGCATTTTAATGGATAAAGTAGGACATACTTTGTGTACACCCATTTTACTACATTATAGAAGTGCTATCAATAATAAAAATGATGTCTAAATAATTTCTTATGCAACAGAATAATTCAGAAAAATGGAACTTTTTGTCAAATAAAAAGTTATTTTGGGGGACTATTATAGTTATCCTTTTCCTCTTTCTTTTGTCCGCTTGGCTATTCTTCTGGAATAGAGAAAGACATTTTTTCAACGATAATTATGTATTAGATAATGCTCTATGGGGTACATTGGGAGATTTTGTTGGTGGCTTCATTGGTTCTATCTTAGCTTTTATAGGCGTTATTGTGACATGCCAGATTTTTATAGAGCAACGTCAGCAAACTATAGATTTAAACGAAGAGCAAAAAAGGATAACGTCAAATTCTCAAAAGTCACAAATAAATCAATCTGAAATACAGCGATTCAATTCGCTATTTTTTGAGCTTATAGATTTGCATAGGACGCAGGTGGATTATTTGATGAAGATGCCTTTAGTTGGTTTTGAAGCAGAAAACTCAAAAGAAACAAACTTTTTTGATAGATTTATGGAAGAGTTGCATAGCAACTCGAATGTAAACAGTAGCTATGCAAGAGCATTTATTGTTGCCAAGAGGAAATATCTCCAACTATATTTGAGCAACAGTACTATTTTAGCACCATATTTTAGAGTATTGTATCGGTTGTTTGAACTTATTGACAAAGCAAATATTGAAGAAAAGGAGAAAGTTAGGTATGCAAAAATCGCTCGTGCTCAGTTATCCGAGAGTGAACTTTTTATTCTAAGATATAATAGTGCAAACCTTTACGGAGATAATTTTATTGAGTACATTAATAAATTTAGACTTCTAAAACACCTGCCACTTTTATCATTATTGGAATTCAAGAATATACGAAATGTTATTGCCGAAGGAGATTCTTTATATCAATATTCAATAAATATGCTTTTCTTCTCTGTTTGGAAAAGAATATATAATATCACAGTGGGGCATGAAGACAGGACCAATGATTTTGTTCAATTATATGATGAAAGAAAAAGATATAAATTTGAATTAAAGATGCCAAAGAAACACCGAACAGCCTTATATCTAACAATTGATACAAGCCGTCCAAACAGAGACCCTCTACTAAAATGTTTCAGGAACTTTAATGAATCTGATTTTGGGAAACTTTTGACTAATTTCCTTTTGGAGATATATAAATACTCAAATTTTTCAAGATACAACAAAGACGAAAATATAGAATATCATAAGAAAGTATTTCACGATGGTTCTGTTACTAAAATTGTATGTTGGATTTTAAATACAGAAAATAAGCTGTTAAGGGTATCTCATCCAAGTAGAGATAAATTTTACGGGATTTCAGAAGATTAAATAGATTTATGAACTTATTTCATAGTAGAATCTCCACAAAATCCATTCAGTCGTATCTAAACTTTAGAAATTACTTGGGATTTTGTGGAGATTCTATTTATGTACAAATGATAGCTTTTCTTAGATACTTAGGGTATATACAGCAGCGCAAACTCCGCCTTTCTCCGTTTGAGCAGCATGGCATGGCGTTTACCCTTGTAGTTGCAGAAAGCGATATACTCCCGATAAATGTTCCTGTCACCCGCCTCCAGTTTCCGGATCAGCGTGCTTTTGGGTATTTTCCCGTTCCCCAACAGACGGTATGGACCGACATTGTAGGCGAGCGTGGCAAGGAGCAGACTATCTTTCCCGAACTGCCGGAACATTGCGCAGAACTTTCGTAGGTCTTTCCGCAGAAGCGCGTCCGCCTGCCGCTTCGTCATGGTGCGTGCCGAATACCTTTCGCTCGGCTGTAACCGATGTCCATATCCCACATACGGGTGATGTTTCTCCGAGTGCCAGCCTTCAAAATACTTCGTACATCGCACCGCCCTCTCAAATGGTGGCAGCCGGTAGATAGCCGCCTGCCCGTCCGTTCCCTCATGGCGGCTATCCCGTGCGGACACGGAACAGACCGCCAGAAGCGAACAGAGGATAGCCATGAATACACGCATCATCGTGTGAGGGGTTTGAAGTTTCCGATGGGGACAACAGAGATAGCCCCGTCATCCTTCACGTTACGGTTGTTGAAGTCAAATTCCAGCTCGTAGGAGTTGTCGAAATTGTCCTCCACCACCACGATGAAGTTGTGCGCTTCCTCACCCGCCGCCGTGTAGTACAGCCGGAACTTCTCGTTTTCGAGCAGGTAGCGGTCGTTGGGCAGGAACGTGATGCCGTTGTCCATTTTCAGCGTGCCTTCCCCCTCGAACTGGAAATACCGGATGGTATAGAGGGTGTTGGCATAATCGCCCGTCTTTTTCAGTTCACAGCGGATTTCCACCGTCTGCCCCTTCGTTACCTTGTTGGGTACGGGCATGATTTCCACCGTGAAGGGATAGGATTGCTGGATGTCCATGTCATCGTCACACGACACGAGCGTGAGCGATACGGCAGCGAACAGGCAGAGTGCCAACGCCTTGAAGATTGATATTCTCTTGTTCTTGTTGTTCAGTATGTTCATTGTCATTTGATTTTTAAGTTATTGTTCTTTTTGGGTTGTCAGTTGCAGATACTCGTTCAAGTCCTTGCAACTGTCATAGAGAGCGGAACGGTCATAGATACGTTCCCCATAATGTCCTTTCAGCGTTTTCAACGTGCGCCGTCCGGCTTCGTCATGGTCGAGATAACAGTCTATGCACCCGTAGCCGTCCAAATGCTTCATTGCCTTTTCCACGTTGGCAACAGAGTTCAATACGAGGCAGTCACCCTTTTCCAATCCGAGCGTGGCAGCGGAAAGGAAGTCCATGAATCCTTCAAATACGCTACACACGTCAGCCGGAGAGCCTTCCGCCTTGACCAGCGACACATCCTTCGGAGGCACGCATCCTTTGAAGAAGCGGCTGCGGATCTCATATCCACCCGTCACGTTCGGGAAACCGACGGCGAAATACCGCTTGCCACGCACTCCATAATTCAGTCGGCAGCAATACCGGGATGCTATGTCGTAAGAAATGCCCCGTTCCGCCAGATAGTCCGTCAGTGGAGAACGAAGCAGAGGGACGGCTTCCACTCCTTCAAAGGCAGGTTCTGATGGTTTAGGCAGGAAAGTCGGTTTACTCACTTCGGGAACAGGCATAGGCATATTGGCGGTTTCCGCTATGAACTTCACTTGTTCCATGAAGTCGTTGCTTCCGATAAACTCCCCGGCAAGCGTGAAGATGTCACCGCCCTTGCCCGTTCCGAAGTCGTACCAAAGCTGTTTTGCCACGTTCACACGGAAAGAGGGCGTGCGCTCATTGCGGTATGGCGCACGATACCACAACTCGTTGCCGCTTCTTCGGACAGGCTCATGTCCTAACCGTGCGAGGAAGTCCGCAAGGGGTATCTGCCTCATGGCGTCGATTTCCGTCCGTTCCATGCAGTGCGTTAGTTAATGATAAACTTGATGCCCACGCCCCACTGCGTATGAAACTTCCTCGTGTCGCCACCCCACAGGCAACGCTCCCGGAGATTGGCAAGCAGGGCGATACGGTCAGCCACGTAAAACTCCACATCGAGCGTCAGCGCACCGCCGTAGATGAAGGCATCCCGGTCATGGAGCATGGAGCCGTCATGCAGTACCTTTTCGCCCCAGTTCACCGATTCATATCCGGCAAGAGCCGAAGCACCTGCATAGACGAATACGATTTTACGGGCATCGGAGAGTATCTTGAAGTAGTATCCGCCCTCCGCCGTGAACTGCGCCACGGGTATCTTCCCGTCCTTGTAAGGGTTGTTCTTCAACAGGTATTCGCCGCCAAACATCCATTTGTTCCCCTTTTTCGTGTAGGTGGAAAGAGCCGCCCCGAAACTGTACCCGCCGTCGTTGCCGCCGGGATTGAAGCCGTCCGCCATGTTCGCCCTGACCTCGATGCCCTGCATCTTCGGCAGGCATCGCTGGGCGTGCGCCTGCCCCGTACACAGGGCAAGCGACGCGATGATTATTGCGATGTACTTTCTCATGGTCAGCGCACTTGAAGTTCGTTAATGGTATTGGCACGCACCAAGTCCTCGTTCTCAATCACGAAAGATTGGTGGCGACCTCCGTTCTTCTCGTTGAGTTCCACCACGAGACACTTGTCATCGGGGATGGTGAATTTCGCCATCGTGAATACCGTGCGTTCGCTCTTCTTGCCAGGCACGAGCGTAGCGTAATTCTGCGCACGGAGCGGCAGGATAATCTGCTCCTGTACGGCGGTACGCTTCGCCACCTTCTTGTCCACGATTTTCCATGTGATGTAGTCCACATCGAAAGGCACGTTGCTTTGGTTCTTTATCTCCGTGTGGAAATAGAGCAACCCATTATGCGTGTAGATGCCTTTCAGCAGGTACTGGATGCCGAATCGCTTGCAGCCGATGTGCTTCACCTCGCGCTTGTTCTGCTTGTGGATGGACTTCATGATAAGGCGCACCAGCATCGGGCTTTCGCTGCCCAGTTCCTTCAGATAGATTTCCTGCGCGTTGTTCGGACAGTTCACCTTCTCGCCGTCATGGATGAAGTCGCACATCTCCACGTTGAGCAGCAGCGGTTCGGCTGCATATTTCACGTTGAAGGTATAGAAACTCCCGTCCTCCGTTATCACGGACATATTGGTTTCGTTCGGGAAGTTCCTCACGGTTGCCTTCACGCGGATGACATTCTCCGCTCCGTCGGCTTTGCCCGCAATCAGGTCGGGCGAGCCTAAATCGACGTAGCGCACCTCCGAGGGGAAAATGACGTGGACGGTCTTGTCGTAGGTCACTTCCAAGCCGTGCGGAGGGACCATGCGGTCGAAGGTCAGCTTCTTCGTCAGCCCGTGATACAGGTCGCCGTCCGCCTCCTTCTGCGGATAGACCTCCTTTGTCAAGGTCGGTTGTTGGCTTTGCCTTCCTCCTCCTTGCGAGGCATAGTCAAGCGAGCTTGCCTCTGCTCTCGCTTCGTTCGTCGGTTCACTTCCGTTGTCCGTTCCAACGGTTACGTTCTCCTGCGCGTTAGCAGTTACGATGTCCATAGCGAGGGCAAACATGATGATTACTTTTCTCATTACTTTGGATTTTAGTGGTAAATAAAATTTGGTTGTTGTTTTTGTTAGTCGTTGATTGTTATTGTTTTCAATCTCTGTCCTGATAAAGCATGACCTTGTATCCGGCTTTCAGATGCACCTTGACGGTACGCATCTTCTTGGTGATATACTGGCTCGTGCCTTGTATCAGCCCCTTGCCCAAGTCGGAGGCGAGCTGCGCCCCTGCGTTGGTGGATATATTGATGCTGCTGCCCAGCGAGCCGCCCATGTTGGCGGCAACCTCCCTGACGGCATTCATTTCCATAGAGTTCGGAATGAAGATACCGGGCTGCCCGTCCGTGTCATACACCGAGAGTTCCACCGGAATGATAGTGCCGTCATATTCCAACGACGTGATTCCGATGTCGAGCCGTTCGCCCTGTATCTTTGCCGTGCCTACCACCACTGCGTTGCGTGGTATGATTCTGTCTACCACCGCCATTGGCTCCAATAAGCGGAGTTTGACAGCTTGCCCGTCGGTTACGCTCTGCGCCCCATAGATACACGCCGATATGGTGTTTTTGTCCGATACGGTCGTGCCCCCCACCACCGTATTGAAACTGCGGTTGCGCTCCTGCGAGAAGGAGGCGACAAACTCGGCGTTGCTCATCGGCTGTGAGAGCGAGGATACCACCTGATGCGTCACCTGCCTGACAGGTGCAGCCGTGTTCTTTCCGGTTTTCTGTACGAGATAAGGCTCTGCCGCCTGCACCGGTTCCGGCTTGCCATTGTTCTGACCGCCCATGTACTTCGCCGCCAGCTCGTAGGACTTCTCCATGAGTGCCACTTGGTCATCCATAGCGGACGCCTTGCCTTTCTCGCTCTCCAGTTCCGATTCCAGCGAGGCGATACGCTCCAACAATTCGTCCATTTCCGTGTTGTCGTTCTTCGGCTGCTCATAGAAGTTGCCGAGCGTGGCATTGAGGTCACGGTAGGCGGCTGCGGAGGATTGGATGGTTTTCGGAGCGGATGATGTTGATGTTGCTTCTTCCGCATTTCCGGGATTGGCAAGGTCGAAGTCCCTGCCACCGTCCGTTTCCGCCACCTCGCGGTCGAACATATCTCCCAGTTCTTGCATGGCGCGGCTGCGGTTCTCTTGCCGTTCCTCCATCGCTCCCTGCTCATAGGCTTTCGCCTTGTCGCCGATGATCTGGCGGTTCGCCTTGTCAGCATCGGGCATTTCGATATTGTAACCACCCGTCCCCGGTTGCTGCTCCTTGTCGGAAGATGGGGCGAATATCAGCCACATCGCCCCGATAAATACCAGTACCATAGCGGGCAGCACTATCATTTTCTGACGTTTCAACCTTTGGGCTTCGGTCAGCGGCTTGCGCTCTTTGGCTTTGCCTTCCTCCTTCGCGCCTTGGCCATTCAAGCAGGCTTGATGGCTCTCAGCTTGGCGTCGGTTCTTGGGTTTCCCGTTGTCGGGAGCCGCCTTGTTCTCATTTTTGGGTTCATTCTTCGTCTGTTCCATATAAATAAGGTATTACGTTGTGATTGTTTTCCGGCTTCACGGACAGTTCCACCTGTCCGGCATGGTCTGTTACTATCCGGCTGCCGTCATTCCTGCCGATGTCATAGACGGCTTTGCCGAAGGTATAGAGGGCAAGCACCGCGAAGGCGGCGAGCATCGCCAGCACGATGCGTTTGCGTGTCTTCGGGGGCAAGCCGTCCAAATAGCCTTTGAGCCTTGCCACCAGCATTTTCTTTTTGTCGTGGAGCTTCCAGTACGCACGCCAAAATGATTTCCTGATTTTCTTCATGTCCGTTACCTTTTGATGGTTTGTAAATCCTTGTTCTCGATGATGGTGAATCCCTCGATGGTGAAACCGTTGGGATTGTCGTCCGAACGGGACGAGTTCAAGAGGCGGCACGTCGTCACGAGGCTGCGCTCGGTGACGTTGCTTTGCCGGATGATCTTCTGCGTGGCGTAGGTCACGGCACGGTAGGGATAGCCGTTGAAGTCGCACACCACGCTGTCCACTTTCAGCACTTGGTTGATGTTCCCGGCGATGATGCGGTTGTAGTACCCCTTCTCGGCGAAGTCCGAATAGTAGTTGTACACGCTTTTGTCTGCCAGCAGCAGGGCGCGTTTCACGTTATGCTCTATCGCGCTCTTTTCGGGTGAGAGCGTGAAGAACAGCTCGTGGAAGCGGCGCACGTGTTCCCTTGCCTCCGCCGGACGGTTTTGCGACAAGTCCTGCGAGAGAGCCAGCATCAGCGACTTGCCGTTGTCCAGCACGTAAATCTTTTCCCGTTGCCGCTCCGCGAAGCGGTAGGAACTCCACACGCTCCATACCGTTATCACGGCGCACAGCGAGAGGAAGACGATACCGAACAGGCGTATCTGCCTGAACGATGATTCGATGTTTTTAAGTGACTTAAATTCCATTGTTATTTATTCGTTTTTAATTGTCAGTTGATTATTTCAGCAGTTTCCCGGCACGTCCGACCACGTTTCCTGCGGTTGCACCCGCCACGCTGCCCGCCATGCTTCCGGCTCGTCCTGCCGTCTGGTTCACGTTGCGACCGTAGCTTCCCATGCCTCCGGCTTGGATAATCCAGCCTGCTACCGTGGGGATGGTGAAATAGCCGATGATGCCGATTATCATGAAGACGATGTACACCCCGTCGCTCGAATCCAGCGAGAAGTTCGGGTCAGCCTGCATCCGTTCGATGTCGCTTTGCAGCATCAGCACTTGGATCTTCGCCAGTATGGTGCTGAACATATCCGATACGGGCAGCCACAGATAGACCTGTATGTAGCGGCATATCCACTGTGTGAGCGTGCTTTGGAAGCCGTCCCACACCGATATGGCGAAGGCTATCGGACCGAGTATCGCCAGCACCACGAGGAAGAACGTGCGGATGGTATCTATCACGAGTGCGGCGGCTTGGAACATCAGTTCCAGTATCTCGCGGAAGAAGTCGCGGATGCCTTTCTTCATGTTGTACATCCCACGTTCGATATACATTCCCGCCATTGTTACCATGTCGCCGGGCGACCAGCCCAGTTCCTCCAGCTGTTTGTCAAACTCCTCGTTTGACACAAGGTAGGCGGTTTCGGGGTTGCGCATCATCGCCTCGTATTCCAGTTTGTCCTTCTGCTCACGGTATCGGTTCATGTCCAGCGTTTCCGTCTCCAGCATCTTTGCCGTACCCTGCACGACGGGCGACATGATGCTGTTTATCGTGCCCAACACCACAGTCGGGAAGAACATGATGCACAGACCGATGGCGAACGGGCGGAGCATGGGGAACACGTCTATCGGTTCGGCTCTCGCCAGCGACTGCCACACCCGGTAGGCGACGTAGAACAATGCGCCCAACCCGGCGATGCCTTTCGCCACACCCGCCATGTCCCCGCACAGCGGCATCATCTGCTCGTAGAGCGAGCGCAGAATCTGGTGAAGGTTGTCGAAATTCATAGGCTACCAGTATCTTTCGTTCATGTTCCCGTACAGCCCCATGATGCGGTCAAGGTCGTTCTTCTTCTTTGCCCGCAGGTAGCTCACGCTGATGTTCTTGTTGGTGTAATAGCTCACGAGGTTGCGGTAACGCTTCATCTTGGAGTAGCAGCGTTCCACCACATCCATGCGCTCCTTGTCCGTCATGGAGAGCGTGGTGATATTCACCACGTTCTTCAGTTCCGTCAGCACGTCGTTGGATTCCTCCAACAGCTTGGTGTAGCCGAAAGCGATGGCTCCCAGTTCCTCCACCGTGAAGTTGTCGTCACGCATCATCCTCTGGAAGCTGGTCACATAGGTGTCGGTGATGTCACCCACCATCAGGATGGTCTGCTGCACCTTCCGGGCGTCCTTTACCAGATTGTTCACGGATTTGAGTGCGTCGTAATACTTCTTGCCCTGCTCGTAAATCTTCACCGTCTCTTGAAAATTCTTTATCATATTTTGGGCGGTCGTGGAAGTGTGTACCACGTTCTTGGAGGTGTTCACGATGCTCTGCGCGATGTTGGACGGGTCTATCACCGCCCACTGTGCGCTTGCCCTGCCGACTGCAAACAGGCACAGGCAGATGGCTAATGTTATTCTTGTTCTCATGTTACTTTGGATTTTAGTGGATTTCATTATTTATTGCTCGCCTATCGGATGATCCGGTTTCGGGTTCACGCGCACATAGTCCCCGTTGGGCGAGAAGGTCAGGATGTCCGTCGCTTCGTTGTAGGACACGTCGATACGGAATCCGGTGTTCATAAACAGGTTGCCGTTTTCTTCCTGCAAGAGATAGGTTTCCGGTTTCAGCTTACGGCGCAGACCGCTCCGCTTGAACACCGTCACCTTATAGGCTTCGCCCTCCTTGTAGATAAGCACGTCGGGCTTTCCCTCCACGCTCTCCCAGTTTCCGCAAAGTAGGTCGCGGCGGTTGTCCGCTACATCACAGGATTGCAGCATCATGACTGCCAGTCCGATTAAACACTTGCTGACTTGCAGCATTTTCGTTCTTGATATACTCATACGCATTTTCTTTTTTAGTTGATGAATCTGTTTCTACTTACTCCTTTTTTCTCCGCCTTTCGGCAAGCTGCCGGATGGCGGCTTCGATGTCGCCGCCCAGCTGCTCCGCCAGACGGTATACCTCTACTTTTTCAGTTTCTTCGGTGGTGTACGCCAGATACTCTTCAGCACTAACTTCGGTGGCATAGACCGCCGACTGCGTGCCGCCCAGTCCTATCCACACTTCCTTATAGAGCCTTGACGGGTTGTTTGCCATGTTGATGGAGAGTATCTGCGACTTCTCTTTCTCCGTAAGCCCCAACAGGGACTGTATGGCATCAAACTTGTTCATGTACTTCCGCTGGTCAAGGAGTATCTTGCAGTCGGAGTTATTGATGATGCTCTCCTTGACCACGGGCGAGGAAATGATGTCGTCCACCTCCTGCGTCACCACGATTGCCTCCCCGTAATACTTGCGCACGGTTTTGTACATATAGCGCAGGTACTCAGCCATGTTCGCCGAAGAGAGAGCCTTCCAAGCCTCTTCCACTATCAGCTGTTTCCTTACGCCTTTCAATCGGCGCATCTTGTTGATGAAGGCTTCCATGATAATGATGGTCACGACCGGGAAAAGCTCGCGATTTTCCTTTATCGAATCAATCTCGAAGACGATGAACCGCTTGCCGAGCAGGTCGATGTTCTCCGTGGAGTTGAGCAGGAAGTCGTAGCGTCCGCCCCGGTAATACTGCCGCATGGTGGTGAGCATATTGTCGATGTTGAAATCGGACTTCTCCACCTTTATCTCACGTTCCGCCAGTTCGCAGCGGTAGTCGTCGCGCATATACTCATAGAAGGTGTTGAACGAGGGGACGATGCTCCGGTCAGCCCTGATACGCTCGATGTATGCGTTCACCGCACTGCCCAGTTCGCCGCTCTCCGTTTTCGTAACTTTGTCGTCCTCCGACTTCCAGAGTGTCAGCAGCAGCGTCTTGATGCTGTCCTTTTTCTCCACGTCGAACACGTAATCATCGGTGTAAAACGGATTGAACGAAATCGGTTTCTCCTCCGTGTAGGTGAAGTACACGCCGTCCGCCCCGTTTGTCTTGCGCCGGATCATCTCGCACAAGCCCTGATAGGAGTTTCCCGTATCCACCAGTACCACGTGCGTACCCTGCTCGTAGTATTGCCTCACGAGGTGGTTCATAAAGAAGGATTTGCCGCTGCCCGAAGGACCCAACACGAACTTGTTGCGGTTGGTCGTGATGCCCCGCTTCATCGGCAGGTCGCTGATGTCGAGGTGCAACGGTTTTCCCGTAAGCCTGTCCACCATCTTGATACCGAAGGGCGAGAGCGAACTGCGGTAGTTGGTTTCCTCCGTGAAAAGGCACACCGCCTGCTCGATGAAGGTATGGAAACTCTCTTCCGCCGGGAAGTCCGCCGCGTTGCCGGGCATCGCCGCCCAGTAGAGCGTCGGGCAGTCGATGGTGTTGTGGCGCGGCACGCACTCCATGCTTGCCAGCTGGCTGCCTACATCGTTCTTTATATGCTTCAGTTCCTCCGCGTCATCGCTCCACGCCATGACGTTGAAGTGCGCCCGTACCGAGGTCAGCCCGTAGGAATGGGCTTCGTTCAGGTACTGGTCTATCCATTCGCGGTTGATGCTGTTGCTCCGGCTGTATCGGGATAGCGACTGCATATTCCTCGCGGACTTCTCGAACTTCTGCAAATTTTCCTCACTGTTGTCGATAATCACATACTGGTTGTAGATGTGGTTGCAGGAGAGCAGCAGCCCCACGGGGGAGGCGAAGGAAAGGCGGCAGTCCGAGCGGTCGGTGGAGAGTTTCTCGTAGCGGATGTCGGTAGCCACCTTTCCGGGCATATCCTCCGCATCGGAGAGGGTGTGCAGGCACAGGCGGTTGTCACCGATGCGCATTTCTTTTGCCGAGAGGTCGATGTCCTGCAAGGTCGTGTCGCCTTCGGGCATGAGCGAGAAGTAACGCTCTATCAGCCCGGTAGATTTCTCCGTGCCTACAATCTCATCGGTGGAGAGGCGGCGCAGCCTGACAAAGCCGCTGTCGTTCATGATACGCTCGAACTGTTCGGCGGCCTCCATGAACTTCCCGGCGGTTTCCTTGTCCAGTTCTTTCGGGATGATATGCCCCCGGCACAGCGTACTGAAGTTGCTCTGCATCCGGTTACGTTCCTTTGTCGTCTTGGTCAGGTAGAGGTAGCAGGTGTGTTTCAGGTACGGACGCTCGTTGAAATGGCGTTCAAAGGAGCGGCTCAGAAAACTCATGTCGTCTTTCTGTAACTCCGGCTTGTATTTCTCCTTGATGAACCAGTCCTGCTTATGCACGACGCAGAAGTCCGGCAGCACCTTGATAGCCTTGCACCAGCAGCCGTGTATCGCCTCGTACTCCGCATCCGTCACGGTGTAAAGCTCCGGCAGTTCCACCTCGAAAGCCACCGTGATGTCGGCGTCTTTGGAGATGATGCAGCCATGCTCAACAGCCAGCAGCGGGAACTTGTTTTCCAGTGTTGTCATTTTGGATGTATTTCTCATGTCGTTTCTTCCTTTCGTTGCCGTTTGAATAATCGGGTGATCCGCCGCCGGTTGATAAGGTATCGGGGATGGCTCCTTGCCGCTCCCAATTTCATCAGCCCGTATTCGCCGTACCGGGCGTTCAGCGCGAAGGTCTGCCATACGAGGACGGAAGACGATGCCGCGCCGAAGCCGATACATATCCACTGGTCGATGCCGACCATGTAAAGGATGACGAACAGGACGAAGAGAGCCAGCAGACCTCCGCAGAAGATGAAGAGGTACTGAGCCTTCAGACCCTTGAACTCGACCGGACGGCCGATACCCTTGTTTATCGGGTATTCAGCCATACGTTATTTATTAAAGGAAGAATGAGCGCAGGATAGTCGCAGCTACAATTAAAAAAATGCACGCACCGAACCACGAGGCAGCGGTTTTCGAGGTGTCCGGGTCGCCGGACGAAAACTTGCCATAGACTTTCACGCCGCCGATAAGCCCGACCACCGCGCCGATGGCATAGATAAGTTTCGTGCCGGGGTCGAAATACGAACTCACCATAGAGGTGGCTTCGTTGATACCTGCCAGACCGTTTCCCTGCGCAAATGCGGAGGCGGTTGCGGCAATCATAAGTGCCGCAGAGATGATTAACTTTTGTCTGATGTTCTTGTTCATAAACTGTTCTTGTTTTGTGCCGTTGAAAGGGTGGATAGTCCTTTTTCGGGCGGTTGATACTTGATTACTTTACTTTGGTTTTAGTGGTTGCCCGTTTGTTTCTACGGACTTGGGTGTGTCCGTTGCGGATTGGCTGTACCTTGTACCGCCGTGCGCGTGGTGTGATGCTGTCTTACGTTTTCATTTCCATTCTTTTTTAGCCGTTATACATAGTCCCGAATATTGAACTCGTCAATGTTGTCGGGTACGGTAAATTCCTTTTTCGGTTTCTTCAGCCGGACTTCGATAAGCCCCTTGATGCGGATGCTCAGTTCCGTCGAGCCGGACATCAGTTTCTCGTACAGTTCCGTTCCTTCCATATCGGAGAAGACCTTTGCCGCACGTTCCCGTTCTGCCGTTGTCGCTTCCGGGTTCTTGGCAGCTCTGACCGCATCGTCTATCTCGTCAAAACTGCTTCCCGTAGCTCTTGGTGTGTCGGGCGTTCCGTCCTCCGGTTCATCCTCCCCGAACTCCAGTTCCGAAGGCGGGATGCTCGTGAAGGTTTCATCGAGTTTTTCCTCCGGGACTTGTGCCGGGTGGGACACGGTTTCCGTGTTTCCGTCGTCAAAAGTAGCCTCTTCCTCCGACAGCTCAATGCCTTTTTCCGAAGTGGCGGCTTCCTGCGTCGGTATGGCAGCGGTTGTCCGGGTTGATGCCATCCTGAAACGGCTCTTGCCGATGATGTCCGATGTTTCTGCGGGAGATGCCTCCCGTACCGTTTCCTGCTTTGCCGCCATGCCGTCCAGCGACCTCCACAGTCCGGCAATGCCTTTAAGGAAGCGGACGAATCTCGTTTCCATGATGCGGTCGTAGAGCAGCAGGAACAGGAACCACAGGTTACAGCCGACCGATACGGCCAGCAGAATGTCAGTCATGCTTATTGTTCCATTCATGTGCGTTCTCTTTTAAGGGTTAGAATACTGCATCGTAATTCCTGGCGTAAAGGCTCTTTATCGCCTCTTCGCACTGGTTGAAGTGGTGCGTAAGCACATGGTCGATGTAGGCGGACAGCGAAAGCCTGTCATGCCCGATAACGCGGGTGATGCGCATGATGCGGTCGTGGTACTCCGGGCGCACGTATGCCATCTTCCCCTCGCGTGCCTTTACTTCGGGTTCACGGATGAAAAGCCGTTCATAGTCCTTTTCGCCGCATTTGCCGCTTACCGGCACGGGCGACAGGATTTCCACACTCGCCTGCACTTGGGCAAGCATACTTCCGCCGTCATGGTGCGGACTTCTGTTTTTCTGATTCTTTTCCTGATTCATATTCATATTAAGTCTTCACGTTGTTTCTTGTACAGTTCGTTTATTTTCTCCTTGTGCTGTTCCAGATGTTGGCGCAGCACGGTGTCCACGTAGCCGCCTACCGAGATTTCCCGTCCGGCGATGTCGTTCACGATTTTAAGAATCTTGCTGTGTACGTCGCGGCTGATATAGACGCACTGGCGTGTCTTTATCTCGTTGCGGCGAAGGAACAGACCGGAATAGTCGTCCTCCTGCCGTTTGCGGCGGGCGGTGTCTTTCTGCACCTTCTCCCTTGACGGGGATGCCGTGGGCGGCGGTTCCGTTTCCGGGACGCTCTCTTCTTCGGGGGCAGGTACGGGCGGCTCCTGTGCGCGGTACAGGGTCCCGTCCTGCTTGCGTCTGCCGATGGAGGCTATCAACAGTTCCTCGTCAATGCCTTCGGTGTTCACTTTCCTGCTGCCCATGCTCATTGAGGTTTGATGATACGGCTGATTTCTTCCGAGAACTCACGGATACCGCTCCCTTTCAGAAGGGACACATCCATCGGGAAGATGGTAGAGCGGAATACGCTCTTGCGCTCTTCCGAGAGGTCACGCCGGAACTTCTTGCTGTCGGGCAGGCGGGTGGACAACACCGACAACCCCATTTCGGCAATCACATCTTCATACAGGTCGTACAGCCCGTTCTTCTCCCTGCCGTCCACCATCGTCCAGAACAGGTACAGCCCTTTTGTTTTCGCCTGCCCCGTCGTCATGAGGTTGTCACGGAACATCACGGCGAATTGCAGGGTGCTTTCCACGACAAAGCGGTCGGCACTCATGGGCGCGAAGATGTAATCCATCTGTGAGAGGGTCTTTACCACACCGTTGCTTTTCAGCGTTCCCGGCATATCGAAGAACACGATGTCCGGTTTCGCATCTTCTTCGGCAAGCATCCTTTCGGCATCGTCAAGGGCGTTGAGGGCGTCGCTTGCAATGACCGGATAGGCGTTCTTTTTTATTTTGCGGAAATGGTCACACGCGAGTGCCTTGAAATAGAGGCTCTCGTCGATAAGTTTCGTTTCGCGTTCGCGCAGCCCGTGGATGCTGTGTTGCGGGGCGTCGCAATCTATGACGGCGACATTGTGACCTTGCACGTTGTGGAGGTAGCTGGCGGCAAGAGCCGTGACGGTCGATTTTCCGATACCTCCCTTTTGTGTTGCGAATGCAACGAAGATTTCATTACTCATGGTTCTATTGCTTTTAATGGTTGATGAATTGTTTTCCTGTTCCTGTACGGAAGCGGTGACATACATATCCGCGTCCGTGAATCATTATCCGGGCGGTTCGTCACGTATCCGCTTCAATGGTGAAGCCGGGATTCGGATAACCGATGAATGACGGCATTGCGTCATGAAGTCATTGAATCCGTGAATCACCGCGTCACTGGAAAACCGGGTATCCGACGGTTCGGATATTCGGTTTGGCAAATATCCGCCGAAGCGGTTTGCCGGGTATCTGAAAGTTCCTTTTTCCATATCTTCAAATCGTTCGTTTCTTGAATCATGCTGCAAATAAACAAGGATATTTTTGAATCCGTATCACTTCTCCGGCAAGTGGCAGCACGTTGCGCCGGTTGGCACTGATTGTCCGGGTCAAGCCTCTGTCCGATACCGCGTTAAGGGCGTAACTTTGCACCCGAACGGCAGGGTTCGCCGCAGGTGGCGCAGCCCGGAGTTTGAAAGGCATTCCCCCAATCCGTCCCCGACGGATTTTTATGTTCCTCTGAACATAGCAAGGTATGTTTTCAGCCGCTCAAAATATTTTGAGCAGCCACGAAAACGCCTTGCCCTTGCAGGGGGCGGGCTTACCCTCCGAAGTCGGGAAGCCTCTCAAACCGGCGGTGTCTGTGCCTCGAAGCGGCGGCTTATGCCGTCAAACCGCTAAATCCAAAGTAATATGAGTGAAAAAAGAAGAAACAAAGGCGGGAGAAATCCCAAACTCGATCCGGCGGTGTTCCGCTACACCGTCCGTTTCAGCGAGGAGGAACACAACCGTTTCCTCTCCATGTTCGAGAAGTCGGGCGTTTACGCCAAATCAGTTTTCCTGAAGGCGCACTTCTTCGGACAGCCGTTCAAGGTGCTGAAAGTGGACAAGACGCTGGTGGATTACTACACCAAACTGTCCGATTTTCATGCGCAGTTCCGCGCGATAGGTACAAATTACAACCAAGTTGTGAAGGAACTGAGGCTGCATTTTTCCGAGAAAAAGGCGATGGCGTTGCTTTACAAGCTGGAACAACAGACCGTAGAACTTGTGAAACTGAGCCGTAAAATTGTGGAACTTTCAAGAGAAATGCAGGAAAAATGGTCGCAAAAATCAGTGTAGGAAACTCGTTGTATGGCGCACTTGCCTACAACGGGGAGAAAATCAACGAGGCGAAAGGGCGGCTTCTGACAACCAACCGCATCTACAATGACGGCACGGGAACGATGGAAATCCATAGGGCGATGGAGGACTTTCTCGCTCTGATGCCCGTTCGGTCGAAGGTGGAGAAACCGGTGGTGCATATCTCACTCAATCCGCATCCCGACGATATTTTGACGGACACGGAGCTTCAGAATATCGCACGGGAGTATCTGGAGAAGATGGGCTTCGGCAACCAGCCGTATCTCGTTTTCAAGCACGAGGACATCGACCGCCACCATCTGCATATTGTGACGGTCAGGGTGGACGAGAATGGCAGGAGCATAGACACCCGGAACAATTTTTACCGGAGCAAGCAGATAACACGCGAACTGGAACGAAAGTACGGGCTACACGACGCGGAACGCAAGAACCGCCGTCTTGACACGCCGCTACACAAGGTGGACGCCTCTGCGGGCGACGTAAAGAAGCAGGCGGGAAATATCGTCAAGGCTATCAGCGGGCAGTACCGCTTCCAGACGATGGGCGAATACCGCGCACTCCTTTCCTTATATAATATGACGGTGGAGGAAGCGCATGGCAATGTGCGCGGACGTGAGTATCACGGGCTGGTCTATTCCGTCACGGACGACAAGGGCAACAAGGTCGGCAATCCGTTCAAGTCCTCGCTGTTCGGGAAGTCTGTGGGCTACGAAGCCGTGCAGAAGAAGTTTGCCCGTTCCAAGCAGGAGATTAAGGACAGGAAACTTGCCGACATGACGAAACGCACCGTCCTTTCCGTACTGGAAGGCACGTATGACAAGGAGAAGTTTGTAGCCACCCTCAAAGGAAAGGGCATCGACACCGTACTGCGCTACACGGAGGAAGGGCGCATCTATGGAGCCACATTCATCGACCACCGCACGGGCTGCGTGTTGAACGGCTCACGCATGGGCAAGGAACTTTCCGCCAACGCCTTGCAGGAACACTTCACGCTGCCTTATGCCGGACAGCCGCCGATTCCGATCTCCGTTCCGGTGGAGGAACCGGAGAACAGGCAAGGATATTCCGGAGGGGAATACGAAAGCCATTCCAGTGGCATGAACCTGTTTGCCCCCGAAGGTTCGGCAGTGGACGCTGAAGAGGAAGCCTTCATCCGGGCGATGCAGCGCAAGAAGAAAAAGAAGAAGCGCAAGGGCTTGGGGACGTAATCAGGAGTATCAACAATCAAAAAAATCAATGTATGTCACAGCAAGAAGACGATTTGAGGGCATTGGCGAAAATCATGGATTTTCTGCGTGCCGTGAGTATTATTTTAGTGGTCATGAACGTGTATTGGTTCTGCTATGAAGCCATCCGGCTTTGGGGTGTGGACATCGGCGTGGTGGACAGAATACTGATGAACTTCAACCGCACGGCGGGGCTGTTCCGTTCCATCCTGTACACTAAACTGTTTGCCGTTCTCCTGCTTGCCCTGTCCTGTCTGGGGACAAAGGGCGTGAAGGGTGAGAAAATCACTTGGGGACGAATTTGGACGGCTCTTGCCGTTGGCTTCGTGCTGTTCTTCCTCAACTGGTGGATACTGGCATTGCCGCTGCCGATAGAGGCGGTGACGGGACTGTATATCCTGACCGTTGGCGCAGGCTATGTCTGCCTGCTGATGGGCGGTCTGTGGATGAGCCGCCTGTTGAAGCACAATCTCATGGACGATGTGTTTAACAACGAGAATGAGAGCTTCATGCAGGAAACACGGCTCATAGAAAGTGAGTATTCGGTCAATCTGCCGACACGGTTTTACTACAAAAAGCGTTGGAATAACGGCTGGATCAATGTCGTGAATCCCTTTAGGGCTTCCATTGTATTGGGTACGCCGGGCAGCGGCAAATCCTACGCAGTGGTAAATAATTTCATCAAGCAGCAGATTGAAAAGGGCTTCTCGATGTATGTGTACGACTTCAAATTCAGTGACTTGTCCACGATAGCCTACAATCATCTGCTGAACCACCCGGAGGGCTACAAGGTGAAACCGAAGTTCTATGTGATAAACTTCGACGACCCGAGACGCTCACACCGTTGCAATCCCATCCACCCGGATTTCATGGAGGACATTACGGACGCTTACGAGAGTGCGTACACCATTATGCTCAACTTAAATAAAAGTTGGGTGCAAAAGCAGGGCGACTTTTTTGTGGAATCGCCCATCATCCTCTTCGCGGCTATCATCTGGTATCTCAAAATTTTCCGGAATGGCAAGTATTGCACGTTCCCCCATGCCATTGAGTTTTTGAACCGCCGCTATGAGGATATTTTCCCGATTCTGACCTCTTACCCGGAACTGGAAAACTACCTTTCTCCGTTCATGGACGCATGGCTCGGAGGTGCTGCGGAGCAGTTGATGGGACAGATTGCGTCGGCTAAGATTCCGCTCTCGCGCATGATTTCCCCGCAACTCTATTGGGTAATGTCGGACAGCGAGTTTACGCTGGACATAAACAATCCCGAAGAGCCGAAAATCCTGTGCGTGGGTAACAATCCCGACCGTCAGAATATTTACGGTGCGGCTCTCGGTCTGTATAACTCCCGTATCGTAAAGCTCATCAACAAGAAGGGGATGCTGAAGTCGTCGGTTATTATAGATGAACTACCGACGATATATTTCAAGGGGCTGGACAACCTTATCGCCACCGCACGAAGCAACAAGGTTGCCGTGTGTCTGGGCTTTCAGGATTTCAGCCAGTTGGTACGCGACTATGGCGATAAGGAAGCCAAAGTCGTGATGAACACCGTCGGCAATATCTTCTCCGGGCAGGTGGTAGGCGAAACTGCCAAGACGCTATCCGAACGCTTCGGAAAGGTCTTGCAGAAACGGCAGTCCATATCCATCAACCGGCAGGATGTTTCCACCTCCATCAATACGCAGATGGACGCGCTTATCCCGCCAAGCAAGATTTCCGGCTTGACGCAGGGTATGTTTGTCGGTTCTGTGTCCGATAACTTCAACGAGCGTATCGAACAGAAGATTTTTCACTGCGAGATTGTCGTGGATGCAGAGAAGGTGAAACGCGAGGAAAAAGCCTACAAGAAGATACCCGTCATTACCGACTTCACGGACGAAAACGGTAACGACCGCATGAAGGAAACGGTGCAGGAGAATTACAGGCGAATCAAGGAGGAAGTCAAGCAGATTGTTCAGGAGGAACTGGAACGGATTGCCAACGACGAAAATCTGAAACATCTGTTACAGCAGAAATAACATAGCTGACGGGGTACAATGAAAACGGGCGGAGCAAAGTGTCAAACTTGTTCCGCCCAATATTAAGTAGATTATTACCAAGTCGCTAAATATAAAGCAAAAACAGATGATGCGATATTGTTTGTCAGCAACTGTTTTTGCTTAGAACAATTTATTTCTCCAACAATCAATATCGTCTGATGGAACGGCTATCCATAACAATTTCTTAGGTCGTGTACATGCAACATACACAATGCGGAGTTCTTCATTATTGTCAACAGAATACTTTGCAGGATTATTCAAAATCGTTGTATAGTTCGTGTGGACAGCTTTTTTAGACAGAAATACTAAAATAGCCTCTAATGTCATACCTTTTACCGAATGAATTGTTTTCAGGTAAGGTCGTTCTTGCCGAAATTGATGATTTACTGTTCTAAAAAGGGATTCAATACGGACATTAGCCTTTCCCAAATCAACAGTTAGATTTATGCCCATTTGTTGAAGTTTCGTAATCCAATTAGACAGTGTATCATTCGTTGAAGGTAATTTTTGAATAAAATCAAACATCTCTGCTCTATGTCTTCTAAACCCTACTTCCGCTATTTCTCTTCGCATAGTACTTGAGGAAACATACCGAACTCGCTTTGTGATTTTATAGCAGCCTTTTTCTATAAGAGATAGTCCGTCAGTATATTTCCCATGATCAATCAAATATTTTCCATATACAATATCTCTAACGCCGTAATGCCCGTTTATCCACGGACTATTCTGTCTTGATGAATTATCATTGTTTACTAATCCAAAGTTTGTCTCGCCAAACTTTTGTCCTCGAAATACAACTGCATATTCAGATTCATCCAATCCCATCTCATTGCATTTTTCGATGAAATGATTCGTAATTTGATTGACTGATTCTGGAGTGTCGAGATGACCTTTAATACATGGCTCGTCTGTGTAATCTTTGTCGCTTGCTATTGAACACATTTCATTTCCAGAGAAATGATTAGCTAATTGACATATTTTTTCGGAGCTACGTCTATTTTCCGACAGATCTAATGAATGCCAATCTGGACTATTGTATTTCTCCATAAATAAATGTGGATTGGCAGTATTCCATTCAAAAATAGCTTGGTCAGGATCCCCAATCAACATAATAGATTCTGCTCCGCACTGAGATAATTTATCAATTATAGCCATTTGCAACTCTGTTGTGTCTTGAGCTTCATCAATTATTAAAATCGGGAATCGACGAACAATATTTTGTGCTATTGAAGGATATTTATCTAATATTCTGAATGTAAAATATATTGCATCTGCCTGATTGACCTTGCCTGCATTGAAATGTTTCCATTTCATTTCTTTCAATTCAGATATAACCTTTTTGGGTGAACCATCTTTCTTATTGGGATTATCCCAATCTGCTTTTCCGAAATGATATGCCTGATATGGGGCCAATCGCAATAATTGATCATTAAGCCCAAACGATATGAGATCGAAATAGTAGTTGGCATCACGAGATGTAATTATTCGTTCACCAAGCTTACCTCTAATATATCTTGTTTGGGTCGGATCATAATCGAACCATTTGTTAAACGTGGTTCCTACTATTTCAGGACGATAATTGCATCCCATGACTAAATGAGCATAAGGCAAAAATATGTACGTATTTATAAAACTATCAATCGTCCCTATAAATGAAGGATAATCTATATTTCGACAACCGAATGTCTCTTTAAGTTCTTTTTGTATAACCTCACATGCGGTGTTGGTAAAAGATATGGCTGCAATTCCTTGATGTCTCGATAGATTATTCTCTTGTAAAAGTTTTGCCATACGCGCAGCCACAGAGAAAGTCTTTCCACTTCCCGGACAAGCTTTCACGACAATTCTCGGCTCGTTACAATCAACAACAGCTTGTTGTTGTGCTGATAATTGAATATCCATACTTTTATTCTGAGGGTGCTACAAACAAAATAGCATCCTTTATATAATCAGGTACATCGAACGCTACTTCAGTTTCTAATCTATCACAGAGTTGTAAGGCAAATTCCGCTTTATCCTTATTAGATTTGAGTTTTTTCATTAAAGTAGAGGCATTAAAATCACCTCTTAAATCATTTGTTTGAGCGTGCATTTTTCGATATACATCTCGCATTATACTCTTGTTGTGTTCCGATTGCTCAAACAAGTCATATTCAAGGGTATGTGGAGCCAAACATACTTTCAGGTTTTGTCCCTCTAAATCTTTAGCTTTTTGCGCTCTGTCGGATTTGTCTTTATCTTCTTCGGGATCGCTGTCTGTAATAATCGCACATTTTGACAAAAGTCGCTTGCTCTCATCATCATTGTTGAATAATAACCCAAAATGATTGAATGCGACCCCTCCAATATTAACTAATTCGATTCCACTTTTACACAAGTCTATTTTCTCAGAGAGAAATTTTTTAGCAAGAATTGGTATAATAATCGCTTCTGCGACACCTTCTACCAATAATACACCGTTAGCAAAAAATAACTGTGCTTTTGTTGTATCTAAAAACTTTCGCAGATGCCGTTTGCTCTCAGCCGGATAATCACTTTCCGTTAATTTACCAAATGAAAATGATTGTACGATGTTTTGTTTTCGTTGTAAAACCGAAATATTATTAACATCCGATTTCGCCGTAATCGTCGGAGAGTGCGATGTTACAAATACTTGAAGTCCTTTGCTTTGTAGTTCATTCAGATATTCAAAAAACGTATTCTGATATTGTGGATGCAAATGTGCTTCGGGTTCTTCTACCAGCAATGCATTATAGATTTCCAGCGCATTATCTTCGCATCTATTGATAAGGTCACCTAACACCACAGACGTAAAAATAAGATTATTTTCGCCCAATCCATTTTGATACAATTCAAAATATTTTTGTTCTTGACCATCCTCGATCGTTTTGTACACCGGACATTTTAATTCGACACCTCGTACCACATCGGAAAATTTCCGCCCAACATAACGCATTTCTATATTAGGATGTTTGCGAGTTATTCCCGTCCCTTCAAGATGGGCGTTGACCTTACTTTTTCCTGTTGTTAGAATATGTTTCCAATCCGAAGCGTCATCTTCAAAAACATGGTACAAGTTTTTAGCGAGCAAATCTTTTCTTTCTTCATTTAACTCAATCTCTTCCTCTCCTTTATTGTATTTTGTAAGTTGATTAAATAATTGAGATGTCTTATTGTCGTAAGAATAAGGACGTAGACAGCTTACAGCATCTCTTAGTGGACTTAAATATGTATAAAAGATTTCTTGCAAAGATTCGTAAGGAACCTGCTGTCCTTCATTATCTCCACCCCATATCATCCGTTTGAAATATTTTTTCTTCCCATTATTTTCTTGGATGAATTTCAAATGTAATTGTATTGTTTGCTTGGCTGGATCTTCTTTATCTTGCGATATGAAATCATAGAAACATTCTCTTTCAATCAGAGCATCTCCAAATTCAAATGTCAAGTCAAATTGTATTGTCGTATTGTTTTCAGTTGGAACTGTGGAATTGACGTGCAAATCGCTTTCTTGAATATAGATATAATTGTCTGGTTTTCCACATCCGAGACATATGCGCAGAGCATCTATAATTGCAGTCTTACCTGAATTATTTTCTCCTATCAGAATATTTATTCCATTCTTGAAATAGAGAGTAATATCATCAAATACTCTAAACTGTCTGATATGCAAACTACTCAAATACATGTTTCTATATTTTTTTGTTTTTATACAAACTCCAAATAATTCTCCCTGTTTACAACATGGAACTCGGCATGGGGATATGCTTCTTGAAACACTTTCGGAGCATTGGGCATCTTGTTTCCCCATTTGAACTCCAAAGCCGTCAAACTGTCTGCACACTCTTCGATCAAGTCTATTTCTTGCTTATCGTAAGTGCGCCAGAAATAGAACTCCTTATGCAGTCCTTCGTTGAAATTCGCCTTACGACGCTCTCCGATGATGTAGTTCTCCCACAATGCACCGACGTCCTGTCGAATGGCCAATGGTGAAAAAGCACCTATAATCGCATTTCGAATGCCATTATCGTAGAAATACCACTTTCCGGCTTTTGTCACCTCCTTGCGAAGGTTACGCGAGTAAGCCCCAAGACGATATATAACGAATACTTTTTCCAAGAGGTCAAGATATTTTTCAACCGTCGTTTTGCTCATACCGAGCTGTTTACCTAACTCATCGTAAGAAACTTCGCTGCCCAACTGAAAAGCTATCAATCGTAGCAAATCGCGCATCTTACTCGAATTTTTTAGGCCGTCAATTGCTAAGATATCTTTAAGCAGGTATGCACCAACAATATCGCGTAGGTAGTCTGTTTTTCGTTCATAGTTCTCCATCATTACTACTTCAGGATATGAACCGTAAATTAAACGGGCTTCGAGATTCTGACGAGTTTCAAATGGGGTTTCTATTTGCGCTATTTCCCGTTGCGAAAAAGGGGTAAGTAGAAATTGCGTACTGCGACCAACCAACGGTTCACCAGTCTTATTCAGTAAATCGAATGACGATGAGCCACTTGCCAAGACACTTATTCCCGGTATTTCATCAACTATCAACTTCAGAATACTACCGATTTGTGGTATATTCTGTGCCTCATCAATAGCCAGCAAATCGATACCATCCAATAAATGCCGATAATTGGCAATTGAGCGATTCTCCAACAGTGCTAATGTATCGTAGTCTTCGCCGTTGAGCATCATCGTCCTACCTGAATAGTTGTCCACAATTTTACGCATCATTACCGTTTTACCAACACGGCGAGCACCAAAAATCAATACTGCTTTATTAGGCGCGATTCGTGCTGTAATCTTCTCTTGAAGTATTCTATTTACTGTCTCCATACCTTGATAAATTATAGTGCAAAGATAATCATATTTTTTTAATTGGCGAATTTTATATAAAAAACAGACTATGAAATGGCGATTTTTACAACTCCAATCTTAAAGCGCTTCTTTCACCGTTCGTAGTAATTATTAATTTTGATAGCACGAATGGTTCTATTATTTACCAGACATAATACTTTACAATATATCATTAGCAGGTTGAAAGGTTTCATATCGAACTAATTAGCATGTAATCAAATGTAAACGAAAAAGACAGGAATGCTCCATCCTGTCTTTTCGTATATGTATACTTGCTATCTTCTCATGCGCTCCATCTCTTCGTCACGGAGCATCTTCTCGTTCAGTTTTTCCTGCATTTTGTCAAGGAAATAGGTGCGACTCTCGTTCTTCCGGCGTTTGATGTCGATGTAGAAACGGTAGCAGTCCTTTGATTCCACACCGAATATCTTGTACAGAAGTGGGGCAAGCTGTTTGAGCGGCATATTGCCGTTGTTGATACAGCCCATCTCGTTGATGCCGTATATCAGCTCCACGAGGTCGATGGCGTTGCCTGTCCATTGCAAGGGTGAGGCGGTATTATCGTTTGTGTTGTCGGTGGATGTTTGGATAGGGATTAGTGGCGGCACTTGGGGAGCGGCAAGAAACTTCTGCATCTTCCTTACGAAAGAGAGAGCCTTGCTGACATAGTTGGCTATTTCCTTCTTTTCTTCGGGAAGGTTATGCACGGGATGATGCTGTAACTCGATTTCGATGTAAGCCAATGCGATGATGGTCCGGTTCGTGTCCGGGCTGCCGATACACAGTTCAATCACTTGGGTGGCGAAAGCCGTGTATGCTTTTTCCATATTGCAGTCCCCGGCTTCGTTTATCCGGCGGAAGAAATCGGTTTCCGCCAATAAAAAATAATTCATGTCCTGTCAATTTTGAAATTTTACACTCTGTTTTCGGTATGCGCACATGAATAGTATTGGCAAAAATCGCGACCAAAAAGCAAAAAATCCGGCACGGTCTTTACAACGTACTGGATTTCAGCGCAATAATAATTGATATTTTTTATCCGGCATGAATTATGGCTGTCTTAAAATGTTCTTTTTCAGAACATTGCTTTATTAAACGGATTATAAAAGTGTTCTTCTATGGAACATCCCGGCTATTTCATGGTTTCCATGCGTGTGTAGATGCTCCGGTACACACCGTTGGAATAACTCTTTTGTGAGGAGAGTGTCCAGCGTGCTTCGGGCAGTGCCGACTTGAAAAAATGCCGTCCCGTTCCCGATATGAAAGGCACGGTATATAGGATAATCTCATCCACCACCCGCATACGCAACAGCCCGTTGATATAGTCCGAATTATCGGGAGTGGCTTCTGCGAGATAGCAGATGTTTGTATTGTCTTTCCGCCATTCGTCCAACATGGAGATGGAGTAGTCCGGCGTGACATGGTAAAGCGCGTTTTCCCTTATTTTGTCAATATCGCAGCGGTCAAGGCGTAAATCCTCATACGCTTTGCCATATAATTCTGAAGAATGACACCCGTCCATCGTGAGGACGGCAAGAATCTGAACTTTACCCATAGTCTTTTTCCTTTCGTTGGGCAAGGTGCAAAAAAGTAGCGTGCAATCCACACTACTTTCAAGCGACGGCTCTGGTAAAGCCTTTTACGGAGAGTACGTGAATGCACGCTATGCGTAGGCATAGCATAAGCATCACGCAATCGTCTCCGTAGTGTCAATTTACCAGATTTTCGCTCGAAACGCCTTGCGGTCTTATGTTATATATCGGCGGCGAAAGGCTCTCCTATCGCCGTTTACCTTCAAATGTTCATGCAAAGATAGCTAAATTCAGTGAATTACCGGCTATGATTGCCTGAATTTGTATTTCAACCCATACTCTTCCAACTTGCTGTACAGCGTTGTACGTCCTATTCCGAGCAGTTCGGCGGCAACCTTGCGGTTCCCGTTCGCTTGCTTTAACGCACGCAAAATCCGTTCCTTATCTTCCGCGTCGTTACGCAGGGCGAAGCTGACGGGTGAAGTCGGTTTCGTCACGGCAAGTTCCAGATGTTCTTTCGTGACAAGTCCGGTCTGCGCCTGTAACACCGCACCCATGATTTTCTGTCGAAGCTCACGGACATTGCCCGGCCAAACATGGGTCAACAATGTTTTACGGGCTTCCCCGTCAAATCCGATAACGTCGCATTCCAGTTCTTTGTTCGCTGCCTCACGGAAAAATTCCGCCAGTGGCATGATGTCCTCCTGACAGTCGCGCAACGGCGGGACGGTTATCTCGAAGTCGTGCAGACGATATAACAGGTCTTGCCGGAATCGCTTTTCGTTCACAGCCGCCTCCAGATCTTCGTTGGTGGCGGCGATGATGCGGATATTGAAACTTTTATCCGTCTTATCACCTATCGGGCGGTATCTCCGTTCCTGTATAGCTCGGAGTAACATCTGTTGGGTTTCCGGTGCGAGATTACCAACCTCGTCTAAAAATAGTGTGCCACCTTCCGCCTCGTGAAAATAACCTTTCTTGGCACTGTCAGCACCTGTGAACGCTCCTTTGACGTGTCCGAAGAAAGCCGATGGCGCAAGCTCTTTGGAGAGTGAACCGCAGTCCACCGCAACGAACGGTTTTCCTGCCCGTTTGCTTTTGTCATGCAGTTGGTGTGCGATATGCTCCTTACCAGTCCCGTTCTCTCCGAATATCAGCACGCTCATGTCAGTAGGAGCCACCAGCCTTATTCGTTTCATGATGGCTTGAAATGCCGAGCCGTCACGAGAGAACACAGGCATACGGTTTCTTCCGATACTCCGTTCTTTTAATATGGTACGGAGCAGAGGGACGAGTTTATCCTCTACAAGTTGCTTAGGTATGTAGTCCAGCGAACCGAGTTTAATACTTTCGACTGCCGTATGCACTTCGGCGTAGTCGGTCATGATAATGAACGGCTGCCTCATGCCTTCTTTGCGCATCCAGCGCAACAAGTCGATACCATCGCCTTCAGGAAGACGCAGGTCTGAAACTATGATGTCGTTTTCTGTCGCTTGTTGCAGCAGTTTCTTTGCTGTTGAGAGACGGAAAGCCTGCACGGTACGGAATCCCTCCCGTGCCAGTAGGTTACAGACAAACTCGCAATACACGATGTTGTCTTCCACCACAATTATTTTTGTCTTATCCATCTTCGTATTTTCTCCTTTCCTCTTCTGCCAACCGTATTATTTCCGCTCCCTTATCCAGCACGGCAGTCACGGCATGGCTTAACGCTTCACCATCCGGGAGTACATCGCCATGAAGCAATCTGTAAAGTACATTTAGCGGTTGGTCGGCACGTAGCACCTCCCACGAGCTGCGCAGGTGGTGTGTCAGGGAATCCAGCTTTTGCAGGTCTTTTTCTGTTGCCGCTTCCCGTATTGTCTGCATCTCCTTTTCAGTTTCCGTCATCAACTTTTCCAGCATAACGGCTTCATTGCCGTAGGACAACAAGGCTGAAAAATCCGGTTTCCCGTCCGGTGTTTCTTTTATGGCACACCTGTCGGAAACCTCCATCAACTCCGATATGGAGAACGGCTTGTACAGGCATCCGGCAAAGCCTTTTGCCAATAGTTCCCCTTTGTTACAACTGCCCGAAGCGGTTGCCACAACCACCGGGATTGTTGGTGAATTGCCCACGTTGGACGAACGCAACAGTTCCAGCAATTCAAAACCGTTTATACCGGGCATATTCAAGTCTGTCAGCAACAGGCTGTATTCTTTCTGGCGTATCATTTCCATCAGTTCCGCAGTATCGGTGCAAGTGTCGCAGTGTATTCCTTCTTGGGAATACATCTCTTTCAGCATCAGAAGTAATACCTCATCATTGTCAATGGCGACAACATCATGGAATTTATTGTTATGATAAACAGGTGTATTGCTTGTATATCCAAGCTGTTCTTCAGCTTCCTGCATAGAAATTTCAACTGTGAAACGACTGCCTTTCCCTTTCTTGCTGTCTAAACGGATTGTTCCGCCAAGCATCGACACAATATTACGCATTATGGCAAGCCCAAGCCCGAAACCCTCCTTTGCGGCGGCATTTGATAGACGTTCAAACGCACCGAACGCTTGTTTCTGTTCCTCTTCTGTCATGCCTGTACCTGTATCTTCAACGACCAGTGTGAGAACTCCATTATCATATTCAGTAATCAAAGAAACACCGCCTTCTTCTGTGAACTTGACAGCGTTTGACAGCAGGTTATTCCCGATTTGTATTATTCGCTCTTTGTCGGTCAATACAATGGCATCGTGTCCAGTCTTCACGGACAAGGACAGCCCTTTGTTCACGGCAACAGGCATGAACTCCGTTTCAAGTGTGTGCGTGATTGCAGAAATCCGGCAGGGTGACAGACGTGGCTGTTCCTTGCCGTTGTCCAGGCGGAAGAAGTCAAGCAAAGTGTTGAGCATATCCCGCATACGGTCGGAGGATTGCAGTATGTTTTGGATATACTGCCCGGACTTATCCTTACACTGTTCTTTCCGTATCAGTCCGGCATAGCCTGTTATTGCTGTCAGCGGTGTACGCAGTTCATGGGTGATAGTATGCACCGCCTTCTTCCTTGACGTTATCAGTGCCTCGTTCCGTTGTACGGATTGTTCCAGTTGCCTTATCAAATCAGTTGTCTTGTGCTTGTATTGTTTAATGCTTTTTGCATCACGATGTATGATGATGTAGGAAATTAACAACAATAGAAGAACGAATCCCATTAAACCGCCTACTTGCATAAACGATTTTCCACGCATGGCAACTATTTCGTCTTCCCGGCTTTGCAGGTCGGTTTGTACCTTTTCTTCTATTTGGCAAATCAATTCTTGCAGTTGTCTGTTAAGTTCTGCATTACGAGCTGCAAGGCTGTCGGCTTGTTCCGACAATTGGCGACCCTGTACTTTCTGTTCGCTGATTACGTTTCTATTGAGTGAATAAAGCATGGACGTGGTTTCCGTTGGCTGTGTTTCCTCTTTTTTGCCAAAGATGCCCAAGAAACCTTTTCGTTTTGGCTTTTTGGGCTGTTCCTGCACACTTTTCTGCACAATAACCGGAATTTGATTAGCTATCTTCTTGTTAATAGATTGTTGTTCATCCATTAACCGGACTATCTGGAACATCTGTCGTTCCTTATCCTCTAAAAGACTGCGCACACTATCGATGCGCTCTGCTGGATAGGTGACCTTGAAACGGCAGAGCATACTGTCCATTGCCATACGCCGTGCATGGTAATGCTCGATATCTTTATCGTTCCATTCCAGTATTGTTTCACCCAATAGAGAAAATTTTATCATTTGAATATTGATATTGTTTATTTCTTTTCGGAGCTCGTCTATTTTTTTATTGCCAAGTTCTAATGCTTCTATCTCCCGCCATTCATAGAGGCTATTATATGCCATACATCCGATAAGAATGGAGATAAGTATATATCCCAACCGTATTGCCTTATAGAAATTTCCTGACCGCTCCATTATTTTGATGACATTGATTTTTGGAACATGAATAAAAGTTTATCTTTTTCGTTCATGCGGATATTATCAGAATAATCGCCTTTTGTTATTTGATACCCACATGGCTTAACCATAAAAACGCCTAAGCCCTTAGTGTACGAACTTACTTCTGAGGCGTAGTCTTTACTTGTATTTAATGGAACTTTCCCTTTAATATGACACCACTCATTATTACAACTGATGTCTTCAATCTCAGACATCATTTTTTGCAAATCTGTAATAGCTTTGGAACTCGCCATCTGGGGTATCTGCAACTCAAAACAGAGCATCGGTTCGAGAATGTCCACACCTGACTGTTGCAAAGCCAGCCTGAAGACATAAGGGGTCAGCTGTCTAAAATCAGCAGGTGTACTTACCGGGCTATAATACTCGGCTTGAGTAAAAGTTACTTTCAGATCTGTCACTTCCCATCCATGTAATCCCGATTGGCAAGACATACGAATCCCTTCAAAAACGGCATTTTGAAAAGAATGGTTCAGATAACCATAGGAGATGTCACTTTCGATCTGCAACCCTGTCCCTAACGGTAAGGGTTCAAGAGTCAGCCCTATTGTGGCCCAATAAGGGTTGGGTGGTACTTCGATCTGAATAATCTTATAGACCTTTTTTACAGGTCGTTCTTTGTAGATAGTCTTGATCTCATCAAAATGGACCTTTACGGAAAATCGTTCTTCCAGCAATGTCTGTATGATTTCCTTTTGGGTCAAACCATATAACGAGATTTCCAATTCATCACTATATGCGTTTATGGAAAAGGACAAAGACGGGTCTTCAATCCACAATGTATTCAGAGCGGATATCACCTTGCTTCTCTCTTCGGGCTTGTCTGGTCGGACGGAGGATTTGAGAGCGGGATGCTGATGAGATAACCCTTGAATCAAACAAGGTTTAGCTCCTAAATAATCTCCGATTCGAAAATCTTCTATATCTTCTACAATCGCGATATCATTGGCACCCACTTCATCAACATTTATCTCTCTGCCCTGATAAATAGTCTTTAGATTTTTAATCTTGATGAATTTTTCCGAATCATTGATTCTTACAACGTCTCGAAGTCTCAGACTTCCGTCAATTATTTTTAGAAAACTTCTTTTATGTCCTTTGGGGTCATGCTCTATCTTATAAAGATAGGATGAAAGTCTGTTTGAGACCGATGCTGGAGGAAGTATAAAAGAAGAGATAGCGTCCAACAACTCATTGATACCGATATTGAACATTGCTGATCCATGTAGTACCGGATAGACTTTGGCTTTTGCCACAAGAGCGATTATCGTATTCCAATAATCAGCCGGTGATATTTCGCTATCCGCCAAATATCGTTCTAATATATTGTCGTCATGGTTGCATACAAATTCTTTGTATTCTTCCTGTATATATGTTTGGGAGCAAATCGGATAAACCAATCCATCGACAACAGTTTGCATAATCAGAGCATCTTGAGACAGATTTGTTTTTATATCCAGATACAAACGCTCCAAATTCACACCGGCACGGTCAATTTTATTGATAAATATAATTGTCGGGATTTGCAGCTTTTGTAAAGTATTGAACAGCAACTTTGTCTGCGCTTGTATGCCTTCCTTTGCGGATAAGATGAGGACTGCTCCATCAAGCATTTTGAATGTCCGCTCCACTTCCGCAATAAAATCCATGTGTCCCGGAGTGTCAATGATATTGCATTTCACTCCATTCCAGATAATAGATGTCGTAGAAGCCCGAACAGTAATTCCTCTACGTTTCTCTATATCCATAGAGTCCGTTATGGTGTCACCATTATCCACACAGCCGCACTTTTCCGTTGCTCCACTGACAAACAGCAGATTCTCGGTTACGGAAGTTTTTCCTGCATCAATGTGAGCAAGAATTCCTAAATTTATAATATTCATTTGGATTAAGCAATAATATACTACAATAGATGCATTGTCGAAACGCACCTTTTAATACCTCCTCGTAGCATGTGAGAACTACAGGATTACTAACTCGTATTAATATGTATATTATTACTGCCGCATAACGATTACAAAATTACACAAAAAAATATATCTAACAAAAGTGGGAGGATTTTTTAACTTTTTACCATAGACATTTTATTAGGGAAGCGTAGGTTCAACTGGCAAGTACAAATAAGTAGAAATGTTTAAACAACACCGTTTTAGGAAGTTGAAAAATCAAGTTTCTCTCTCGGTATAGCGTTTATTTTGGCCAATATCTTCTTTAGTTTGGCATTTGTGTATTTCCCATTCGTGTTCTATTTAGCTCCTTATTATGAGTATGTAGCAAGTTACTTATCAAATTCAGCCTCTTTGAGGGTCAAATATGGTTTTGCAAATGGTGACTGACAAGACATAAACAAGGTCAGCAGGAATTTTTTTACATAAATGGACATGAATGTATATAACCTAAAATAAGAATAAATTTTAATAAGGGCTGCCCAAAAAGAAAAAAATGCAGTTGCCATCCTGCAGATACTTGCAGAGAGGATAAAATTTACTTTTAGACCTTTTGGGATAGCCCCTATTAATACTTCAGATAAAATTCCTAAGGTTATATTTTCAATCCTTTGGACCGGGTTTCCTCCTTGGCATACAGCCCTGGACGCCCGATTATGACATGGTTGGCAACGATACTATCCGCCGGACTGCGTATCTGCGGCGGTGTAACTCCGTGATATTGCGGCTGCCCGTTCCGCACATCTTCCATTTCCGGTTTGACCTGTTGCCCATCATTCTCTTTTTCGGCGACTTCTGGTGTAGGCGGAGCAAGCTCCAGCTGTATCTTGCGGTCGAGGGCGGCAAGTTCGGACTTCAACTGCTTCAGCTCGTCCTCCTTCTTCCAAACCTTGCCCGCTATATCCTGCAACTGCGGTATCTCACGTTCCAAGACCTCATTCTTCGCCTTGTACTGGTCGATGATGGAGGGGATTCTCTCAATCGCGTTGAGGAAGTTTCGGGCGGCGGCCACCGGGTCAGCCATCGCCAGATGCCCGTTGTTGTAGGTGTACTTGTAGTTTCCTTCAACCACGAAACGGTTGTCGGTGAACTCCAATCCCTCTTTGAGTATCCTTTCGCTGACCACCTTTATCGGGAAGCCGTAAAGCTCTCCGACCTGTGTGTAAAGCCCGCCCGTAGTGGTGCTCTTGGCTATCTCCTGCAAACGCTTACCGAGAACCTTCTCGTCGGCGGAATCCACTCCGTCCACCTTTATCATATTAAGGCGGTTGCCTTCCTTGTCGATCTGCACCACCGAAAGAAAGCGGTTCCAGTCCTCCGTCATGGCATCAATGAAAGCCGTGTTGTTGCGCAGCTCACTTATCTTCGACTCCAGCTTGAACTCCGAATCACGTCTGCCCTTGTTGAACGACTTGCGTTCTCCTTCGAGAGATGCGATACGCTTTTCAAGTTTAGCCTTGTCCAGCAGGTCGGTGTTGCCGGAGAGCAACGCCATATACTCCGAAAAGTTCATGCCCGATTTCTCGTCCATTGCCCCCTCGTCGATGGTACGCGCCCCCATAGCACCGCTTTTGAGCTGGCTGATGAAAGTCTGCTTGCAGTGCAGGAGGTTGAACTTGTAGCTGTCCAACGACTTCTCCACCGCGTAGATGATTACGTCCACGTTGTTCCCGGCGAAATGCTTGGCAATTTCGTTTCCGGCTCTAACTCCGCGTCCGTCACGCTGTTGCAGGTCAGACGGTCGCCACGGCGTATCGAGATGATGGATAGCCACACTCCGTTTCTGGGCGTTCACACCCGTTCCGAGCATAGAGGTAGAGCCGAACAGCACACGCACCGTCCCGGCGTTCATGGCGTCTATCACCGCCTTCCGCGCCTTGTCGGTCTTGCACTCCTGAATGAAGCGCACCTCGCTTGGCGGTATACCGTAGTCCTCCGTCAGTTTGCGCTTGATTTCCGAATAGACGTTCCACCCGTCGCCCGGCTGGTATGTCCCCAAATCAGAGAAAACGAACTGCGTGCCTTTCTGGGCGTCGTATTTTTGATAATACTCCGCGATCATCTTGGCACAGTGACTCGCTTTGTTGTCGGGATGATCTTCGTAATTCGGGTCTATCATGCGCATGTCGAGTGCCATTTTCCGGGCATAGTCCGTGGCGATGAGCATCTTCGCCTTTTCTTCCGTTTCCGAAAGCGGCAGCCTGCCCAACAAGGTGGCATCGCCCGTCTTGGCGAACTGCATCAGTTTCTGTATGAAGTCCTCCTGTTCCGGCGTGGGCGGTATATGGTGCAGTATCTCGTTCTTGGCAGGACGGTCAACGCCCACATCCTCCGCCGTGCGGTAGTCCGTGATTTCATTATAGAAGGCGGCAAGCTCCGGCACTTTGATGAAGTAGCGGAAACGCTCCTTCTGGACCACATTGTTCGTCACGTTAAATTCAAAATCCGTCGTCTTCTTGGCAAATATCGCCGCCCAAGCGTCGAAACACCTTATGTCCTGCCGTTCCAGCTCCTTCGGGCGCAGGTACTTGAACAGCAGGTACAATTCAGTCAGTGAGTTGCTGATAGTCGTGCCGGAGAGGAAGGTCGCACCCAAGTCTTTTCCTGTGCGCTCCTGTATGGTGCGTATGGCAAAGAGCATGTTAAGTGCCTTCTGGCTTCCCTCGCTGTTTCCCAATCCCGCCACACGGTCGTGGCGCGTGTTGAAAGTCAGATTCTTGAACTGGTGGCTCTCATCTATGAAGATGTGGTCGATGCCCATCTGCTTGAAATCCACCACGTCGTCCGTGCGTGACTTTATGGCGTGTTCCACCTTCTCCAGCTTCGCTTCAAGGTTGTGCTTGCGCTTCTCCAATCCTTTCAGCATCGCCCGCGACACGTTCTTTCCCTGCTGGCGCAGCACTTCAAGGTTTTCCTCCACCGTGTCAAGCTCCGCTTGCAGGATGCGCTGCTGCAACTCCGGCGACTGCGGTATCTTGCCGAACTGGTCGTGCGACATGATGACGCAATCGTAGTCGTTGTTCTTTATATTATTGAAGAAGCGCACACGGTTGGCGGTCGAGAAGTCCTTCTCCGAAGCGTACAGAATACGTGCGTTGGGATATGCCGCCTGATAGGTGGCTGCAATCTCCGCAACGTTGGCTTTCAGCCCGATAATCATCGGCTTGTGTGCCAATTTCAGACGCTTCATCTCATGTGCGGCGATGCACATTATCAGCGTCTTACCGGTTCCCACCTCGTGGTCGCAAATTCCGCCGCCGTTCTGTTTCAACATCCAGACGCAATCCATCTGTGAGGGATAGACGCTCTTGATACCCCGGCTTGCCAGCCCTTTCAGGTTGAGGTCGGGAAAGGTCTGATGGGAGCCGTCGTAGCGCGGGCGCACGAAACAGTTGAACTTGCGGTTATACATCGTCACAAGCCGCTCCTTGAACTGCGGCGACTGCTCTTCGAGCCATTCGGAGAAGCCGTTTCGTATCTCGTCAATCTTGGCGTTGGCGAGTTGTATTCCCTCGCTGTCGCGCATCTTGATGTCGTTGCCATGCTCGTCCTTGCCGATGGACTTCATCATGTCAGGGCAGGTGTTGTGCAGGGCGTGTTTTAGGAGGTGCATACCGTCATAGTTCCGGTAATACCCCTTCACCAGAAACTCGTCCGTGATTTTCATGGTGCGGTAGCCGCACGCCACCGAAAACTCGTCCATGCTTGCGGAATAGGCGATTTTCACCTCCGTGTCGAACAGCCGGCTCATGTAGGCGGCATAGACACCCGTCGGAATCCAGCGTTCCCCGAAATTGAAGTCCAGATCCTCGAAGGCGATGCGCTGCGGCTCGGCATCTTTCAGAGCCTCCAACGCCTGCTTCACCTCCGGCATACGCTCATTTTCGGGATTGTCACCCATCCATGCCTCTATGCGTTCCGCTTTCTCTATGACATTTCCGGCGATGAAACGGTCTTTGATTTCGTAACCGGTCACGAGCGGATTGTAGTAGATGCGCCCTTGCAGGGCAGTGAGCAAATCCTCCGCCGTGCTGTCGGTTATCTCCCGCATATAGTCGAGATTGACCGTACCATATTTGTTGAGCGACGCAGACAGGGCTTCTTCGGGAGAGCCTACGTTGGCATGGCTCTCCACCGCGAAGGAAACAGGATGCTCGAAGATGTCCGCCTTGACGAACTTCCCGTTCTCCGTCCGTTCCAGCGAAAGGATGTCGCGTCCGCCCGCATCCATCATCACTAACTTCACGTTTTGCTTGGCGTTAAGGTTGCCGTAGCGCATGACAAACTCATCGTAACAGGTGTTCAGATGCTCTCGCCACGGAACATTTGCCTCGCGCCGGAGCGATTCATAACGGTACAGACGCTCGTAGGCGTCACGCAGCGACACATACAACAACGCCTTCTCCTTCTGGTATCCTTTCAGGTTGAGCGGCTGGAATGTCGCCCCGTATGGCGTGATGTCTTTCAGGTAGCCGATGTTATGACGCCCCCGGTTAGCCACCAGCGACCCTTCGCGCAGGTGCATCTCCGGCGTGCGGTGGTAGGCACGCGGAGAAAGGTCCACGACTTCCTCCTTCGGCTTTTCCGCTTCGATGTCGGGGAAAAGGAAAGTCCCCACCGCTTCCGATGGGGTATCTGTAACGGCAGGTGCGGCGACTGCCTCCGGCTGTGTTTCCTCCTGTCGTGGCTGCTCACGGGAAGTTTCCGGCACGGCTTTCACTTCCGTCTTTTCCGCCACTTGTTTCTCGTTATGCTGCCTTGCCAGTTCCCGAAGTTCTTTCCTACGCTCCGGCGTCAAACCCATCATCATTTCATAGAAACCGTTGATGGGAGGATTGGTATCCCAGTCCAGTGTGGCATAGATGTCGTCCGGGTCGGCAGGCTTGGCGGTGTTCTCCGTTTTAGCCTCCTTGTTCTCCGTTACAGTCTTAGGGGTGGTAGCCGTCGGCACAGCCGTAACTTTCGGTACAGCCTCCGTTTTTGGCTTGGACGGTGTGCGCCTTGCCGGGTTTCCCTTTTTCGCCGTATTTTTCTTTTTGGCGGTTTTCTGTTGGCTGACCTCTTCCGTCATGCCCCAGAGGTCAAGCAGGGTGAGCTGCACGCCTGCGGAATATTGCGGGCGCGGTTCTATCTCCGGCTTTTCATCTGCGGGTTGCGGCTTTTCTGTCGGAGTTTCCACCGTCTGCACCGAGGATACTGTTTCCAATTTTATGGCAGGACGCTCTACTTTATTTTGAACGGCAACTTTTTCTTCCGTTCCTGCCTGCCGGATTGAACCCGAATACAAGCGCATGGCAAGCCTGTAATGGAAATCCTCGTCGAGCATACGGCGCAAATCCCCGGCGATGCCTGCTGCCTTGCCCTCGTGCAGATAAACCATAGCGGGCTTCCCGTAGGGGTCTGTGTCAAGTTTCGCCATCGTATGCACGATGCGTTCCGGGTGGTGGATGAAATAGGCGTTGTCGGTCAGGTCGGTTTTCGTGTCCGTCTGTATCACGGTCATCAGCCGCTCGTCCTGCGACATTTCCTTCTTGCTGAGGTTCTTTTGCAGGACAATCAGGTCACTGCCCACCTCCGTGCCCGCGTTGTCCGTGAACAGGTTGTTGGGCAGGCGTATCGCGGATACCAGATCAGCCTGACTGAACAGCTCGTTACGCACGGAGGTCTTGGTGCTGTTCAATACCCCTTGCGAAGTGATGAACGCCACGATACCGCCGTCACGCACGGCATCCAGCCCTTTGAGGAAAAAATAGTTGTGGATGGCTTTCTGTGCCGATCGTCTGCCGAAGGACCCACTCTTTTCAAACTCCGCGTCGAACACGGCGATGTCTCCGAACGGGATGTTGGACACCGCCAAGTCGAAATAATTGTTGAACGGTTTTTCGATTTTCTCAAAACCGCAGGTGCGCGTTTTCTTGTCGGGATAAAGATGCCGCAGTATTGTACCCGTGAGCAGATCCTTCTCGAAAGCCATCACGTCCGCATCCGGGCTGTGCCGCAGCATGGAATCCACGAACACGCCGGCACCTGCCGACGGTTCGAGCATACGGGCGGGGCGGACGCTGTAATCCGCCAGCACGTCCGCAAGGGTGTCGGTTATCTCTTTGGGAGTGTAGAAAGCGGTCAGCACAGACGCTTTCAGCGAATCCACAAACCGCTTGTATTCCGTTTCGTCCTTGCTGTTCTCACGGATGAGCCTGTGCAGCTCCACCGTCGGGGCGAACAGTTCGAGGTCGGATTTCGCCCACCGGACGGCATCCGTCAGTTCCTTCGCAGGGTTGAGGATACATTTCAGACCGCCGAAACCGCAGTACCTTTGGAGTATAGCACGCTCTTCGGTTGTCGCCGTTCTCTGTTCCCTGTCAAGGATGAATGCCGTCCGTATCGCCTCGATGTTGTCCCGCAGTTTCTGTTTGCGGTTAAACGCCATATTCGTCCAGGTAAAGGACGGTTGCCCCCGTCAGCTCCGTGTAGAGCAGGTCGTAATCGGAAGACAGGGCGAAGTTGTCGTCCGAGAGGTCATAGACGGAGAACACGTTGCCGACAAGCGGCAGGAGTTTATGGATAAAGGCTTCACGCTTCTCTTCCGGCACTTCATCGGAAAACTCGTTCTCCACGACTTCGCGGAGGATGGCGTAACGGGAATAACGCAGCCCGCGCAGCAGCGTGTCCATAGCCAGTTCCTGCGCACCGTCGGCGGGATAGCCTTCGAGCCGAGCCTTTTCATACGTTTCAGCGGCACGGTCGGCGCGTTCCCGTATGAAAGCAGTGTCATCAGCCTGTTCAAACTTGTTCGTGCGGAGATAGTCCAGCAGGTACAGACCGTAATAGGAAAAGTCGGCCTGACCCTCGTTTTTCTTCTTGTTGTTCATTACTTTGAAGTTTAGTGGATTGATATTTAACGGGATAATCGGTTGAAAAAAGGAAGAAAAAGGCACTCGGTATCCCTCCGAGTGCCACCACTAAATCCAAAGTATGAGTGTAATCCGGTATCGAAGAACAATTCATTACTCTGAACAAGTGGCAAAGTTAGTGATTATTTCCTTTTTTTCGGATAGGAAGACTTGCATTTCTTTTCCGGGAACACGAACGTCGTGTTATATTCCCCGTCAAAGGCGACTATGGCATCGAAGTTCTTGCCCTGCTTGCTCTTGAAGCCTTTGAGCAGCTTGGTGTGCCCGTCAGTGAGCAGGTCTTTTATTTCATCATCGGACAGGGTGCGTCCCGCTTTCTGCCGGAACACGGGCAGTCCGCACTCCGTGTTGTCGCAACGTACCACCTTGCCGTAGAACCGCATCCTGCCCGTGCCGCACTTGGGACACGCGCAGCCGGAATCACGGCTGCCGAAGAGCTTGTCGCACGAGAGCAGTTCGGAAGTGATTTCCCGTGTGTACGCCTCTATCTCCTTGCGGAAGGTGTCGGCAGGCAGTTCCCCGCGCTCGATGCGTGCCAGCTCCTTTTCCCATTCGCCCGTCATGGCAACGTCGGCGATGCGCATCGTCTTCACGACCGAGTAGAGGGCAAGCCCCTTTTCGGTAGGTACAAGCGACTTCTTGCAGCGTTCCATGTATCCCCGTTTGAAAAGCGTTTCGATAATCGCTGCACGGGTAGCAGGCGTGCCAATGCCGCAGTCCTTCAAAGCCTGACGCAGCGCATCGTCCTCAATCTCCTTGCCTGCCGTTTCCATAGCGGACAGCAGGGTGGCTTCGGTATGCAGCGGTTTAGGCTTGGTCTTGCCCTCTGTGATGGAGGCAGCTTTCAGTGTCAGCGTGTCGCCTTCCTGCCAGCCGGGGATGATGGTTTCCTCTTTCTCTTCCTCGCCATAGACGGCACGCCACCCGGCTTGTTTGATGATGCTGCCTTTTGCCACGAACTCCGCTCCGGCACACTCCGCCGTAACAGTGGCGGTGTCTTTGACGCATTTTTCAGAGAAAGCCTCAATCATGCGTCCGGCAATCATCTGATAGACGGTATTATCTTCTTTGGAGAGGAACAGCGGTTTCTCGCCCGTGACGAGCAGGGCGTGGTGGTCCGTTACCTTGCCACCGTCCACGCTGCGGCGTGTAGGCATGGCTTTCGGATTGACTTTGCCTTTCCATTCGGGCAGGCTGCCGATGAAGGCGAGCAGCTTGGGTATTTCCACGAACACGTCTTCTGGGATGTAGCGGCTTCCTGTTCTTGGATAGGTGATGAGTTTCTTCTCGTAGAGCTTCTGTGCGATTTCAAGCGTCTGTTCTGCCGTGAAGCCGTGCTTGGCGTTGGCTTCCTTTTGGAGCGTGGTCAGGTCGTACAGAAGCGGAGTGTCCTCCGTCTTCTCCTTGCGTTCTGCTTTCGTGACAGTGGCTGTGCCTGCTTCCTTTACCTTATTGTATAGTTCCGTCGCCGGCTCTTTCTCTTTCCATTTCTCAGAAGAAGAGAATTTCACCACTTCGCCGTTGCCACCGTCAGTGGCAATATGGAGCTGCCAGAACGGTTCCACCGTGAAGCGGCGGTTCTCCCAATAGCGTACGCACACCATCGCCAACGTGGGCGTCTGCACCCGTCCGACGGAATATGTGCCGTGTCCAGCAGCGATGGAGAGTGCCTGCGTGCCGTTGATGCCCACAAGCCAGTCGGATTCGCTCCGTGCTTTGGCAGTAAGATAGAGGTTGTCATACTTGCTTCCCGCTTCAAGGTTGCGCAGTCCCTCGCGGATAGCCTTGTCGGTGAGCGAGCTTATCCACAGGCGTACGAAAGGCGTAGTACATCCGATATAATGGTAGAGGTATCGGAAGATAAGCTCACCTTCGCGTCCTGCATCGGTCGCCACGATGATCTGCTCGCTTTCCTTGAAAAGACGGGCGATGATTTTTATCTGCGACACCACGCCGCTGTCGGGTTTGTAACCCTTCTCCGTTTTTTCCTGACGGGGAATGAGCGTGAAGGTTTCGGGGATGACGGGCAGGTTGTCACGGACGAAGCCGCGTATGCCGTAGCCGTCGGGCATAGCAAGCTGGACAAGGTGTCCGAATGCCCATGTCACGGCACAGCCGCCTCCCTCGAAATATCCTTCCTCTCTCTTTGTCGCGCCCACGATGCGGGCGATCTCACGTGCCACGGATGGCTTTTCTGCAATGATTGTCTTCATGCTGATTACTTTTTTATGAATTGTTACTTTGGATTTAGTGGTGGACACGGGATGTTACATCTTCATGCCCTTGTTGTTTTTCTTCTGAGGCTTCTCCTGCAGCTTTTGCTGTTTGTCGTCTTTCGGAGCGGTCTGCCCTTTCTGCAACGGCTCTTTCAGGTTCTTGGTCGCCTCGTTGGTCTTTCCTTCGCTGTTCACCGCCACCTGTGTGCGGCTCTCGTTGGACGGGGCGACCTTCTGCGCGTTGTCGGGGTTGGTGTCGTAGCGGTACGGACGTCCCTTCTCCGGGTTGAACTTGATGTACATCGTGGCGTGGAAACCTTGCTTGTCGGTCACGTTCTCCAGTTTGATAGCTTTGCCTGCCGCGTAATCGGCTTTCTGTTGGTCGGTGAAGTTCACGCCGCTCCATTTACTGATGGGGCGGATGCTGCCGTCGGCGTTCGTCCACGTGTTGCGGCGTTGCTCTTTCTGTGGGGCTGCGGAATTTTCCATGCCCTGAGCCTGTCCCTGCGTGGGATTGTTCTTGGCTTCCTGCGTTTGGGCGGTACGCGGCGACCTGCCGGTTCCCGGTACGAACTCCACGCCTCGCTGCTCGACGTTCACTTGAAGTGTGGTGACGAACTTCCTGCCGTCGTTGCGTTCGATGAGCTTGTCGCGCACGGGCAGCCCGGCACGCAGCATATCCTGCTCCTGCTTGGTGATTTCCGTCTTTCCGATGCGATCCGGTATGCGCACCTTGTTTGCCGGAATGTCCGTGATTTCATTCGTCTTGCGGTCTATGCTGATGAACGAGGGGATGATTTCACCCGTTTCCCTGTCCACGATGTCCACGACCCTGCCGAGGTTGCCCGTTTCGCGCAGGTTCTTACGGTCTTCGTCCGAAAACTTGTGTTCCTTGTATTCATCGAGTTTCTGCTCCTTGCGGATGAAGTGCGGCACGAGGCTGACATTGCCTTCACCGTCCTTCTTGAAGGAAAGGCGGGCATCCAGTTCAAAAGCCTCGCCGCCGAACTTGGGCGACACTTTCACCAAATCGGACTTGCCGTAGTTGAGCATCTTCTGAAGGTCACCGGACTTTTCAAGGTCGTCATGTTTCACGCCCCATTTCTCTTCCAGCTCCTGCCAGTTGATTTTGCTCTCGTCGATGGGCTGGTAGCCCTGTCTGCCCTGCGTCTGTTGCGGGCTTTCCTGCTTCTTTTCCATTTCTTCCTGTTTTTGGTTTTCTTTGGGCTGCTCTTCCTGCTTTTGTTCCGTCTGCTCCGTCTTTCCGGCGGTCTGTTCTTCCTTCACCTGCTTTTCGTAGCCGGAAGTGTCCACCTTGTGGGGCGCAAGCAGTTCCTTGTTGGCTTCGGGGTCTTTCAGCAGGTCTTTCATCACCTCCATCAGTTTGTCGGCTTGGTCTGCTGCGACACGGTAGAAACCGAAGCGGCTGGGTTCCTTGCACTGCCGGAAGAAGTTTTTGAAGAAGTTGTCCAGCACATCGCCGTGGCGGTCGAATTGCAGGAAACTCTGCGCGTTCTCCGCTTTCGCGGGGGTACGCTTGGGGGAACCGTCGGCATCCAGCCCGGCTACCACGCTGATTTCGCCCGTCTTCTCGTCACGGACTATCAGCACGTCCTTTTCGCTTTTTTTCTTTGCCATTTGAAAAATGTTTTAATGGGTTATTTTTGAAAGAAATTATGGATACGAGCCTTGTAGAAGGCTATATCTTCTTTTTTGAAGTCCTTTACGTGTCCGGAAAGGAACGTCAGCACGTCCTCCTCGCTGTAATAGGTCTTTTTGCCGAGCGTCTTATACGGCAACGCGCCGATGCTGCGGTAACGTTGCAAGGTGCGCTTGCTGATCTGGAGCAGCATACAGAGGTCTTGGTTGTCGAACATCCTGATACGTTCTATCGGGTTCGGGGCTTTGCCGGACGGCTGCAAGGAGAGCAGCAGTTCGTCCTGACGGTCAAGCCGTTCCATCAGTTTCTGCATCCAGCTCTCGAAATTGTTTCGGGTAAGCAGTTCCATACGTCACGTCCTCCTTCCTTTGGGTTTGCTGCCGCCCGTGCGCAGCGTATGGTTGCGTTTCAGTTCCGTAGGTGTTGCCGCATCCTCAACTATGGTGCAGTCCGCAAGCAGGCGGTCGATTTCTGACTGGCGGTAACGGCACTTGCCGCGCAGCACCACATAGCCGATGCGATGCTCGCTGCGCATACGCTGGAGGGTGCGGGTACTCACGTTCAACAGGTGCGCCGCCTCACGGGTGTTGAGCAACCTGTCTGCGAATTTTTCCTTTCTTTCGCCGGAAACGGCACGCACGTGTGCCGCTATCTCGGCTATCTGTTCCGTCAATACGGTGAAAGCGGAACTTTCCATCGTTATTACTTTCATATTCAGTCCTTTCTTTTGGTTTCTGCGGCAAAATTCGGCAATAAACAAAAGGGGCCTTAACAGCTCACTACGTGTCTCACGTAAGATTTTTATCGGAAATGGCTCCGTAACCCGGACAGACGGCGCAACATACAGCCTTTCAGCGGGAAACGATATGTGTTCACGGGGACAGCGTTACCTTTGCGGCAAATCTGAAATGTTTTGAATATGGAAATTGTATCTATCGAGAAAAAGACCTTCGAGATGATGGTGGCATCCTTCAACGCCCTCTCGGAGAAGGTTGCCGCCCTGAGGCGCAAGAGCGACGGAGGGCGGCTGGAAAGGTGGCTCACGGGCGAGGAAGTCTGCGGGCAGTTGAGAATCAGCCCGCGCACGTTGCAGACGTTGCGCGACAAGCGGCTTATCGGCTACTCGCAGATAAACCGCAGGTTCTATTACAAGCCGGAAGAAGTCAGAAGGCTGATTCCGCTTATCGGCACGCTCTATCCCGGCGGCAGGTAATCTTATTATTCACCCACTGAATCCAAAGTTATGATGAACGAGAACAACGATGTTTTTACACTGGAGAACGAGCCGCTTGCCACCGTGGTACAGAATATGCGCAAAGGCTCTAAATGGCTCTCCACATTTTTGGAAAGTTACCGTCCGCCGCTGGACGGGGAACGTTACCTGACGGACAGAGAGGTGGCGGAGCTGCTCCGTGTGAGCCGCCGTACCTTGCAGGAATACCGCAACAACAGAGTGCTGCCTTTTATCCTTTTAGGAGGAAAGGTGCTTTACCCCGAATCGGGATTGCGTGAACTGTTGGAGGCGAATTACCGCAAGCCGCTGGAATAAAAGAAGCATGAAAACGAAAAAAGGAAACGGACAACCCATTTCGAGTTGTCCGTTTCCTTTTGTTTCGTCTATATGTATGTTCAGCAATACCCGGCTTTCCCGTTCTGTATGAACATCACGTATGCCTGTCGCTTTTCTTTCGAGAGAGCTTTACCCACCAGCCACGTGCGGAACACGTGCGTGCAGTAGGTGTTCAATCTGAAAGCGATGGGGATGATGATCTCAAGCGAGTAAACATCCGCATACAGACCGTTTTCAAGCTGAATGTAGCGGCATACTTCGTAGTCACTCAACACATCCGCTTTGAGGATGGCTTTGATGGCGGCGTTCACTGTCGGGACACCCGTGTGGAACAGTCCGGCGATTTCTCCGGCGGTCATCCATATCTCGTTACCGGTTACGCTGACGGCCTTGTCCTCTATAATGATTATGTCACGTTTCATGGCTTCTCTTTTTTTAGATGGTGCAACCCGCAAATTCTTCGATTTGGTTCAATCTTGCGGCAAGGTGCTCCATGTCTTGATTGAGCTTCTCTTTGGTTATTTTCGCGTATATCTGCGTTGTCTTTATGCTCTTGTGTCCCAGCATGGAACTGACCGTTTCGATGGGTACGCCGTTGGAGAGGAACACCGTCGTGGCTGCCGTGTGACGGCTTTGATGCCATGTGATATGCTTGGTGATACCGCAACGCTTGGCGACGGCACGGATTCCGGCAAGGCACGTGTTGTAGTGGGGAACAGGGAAAATCCTGCCGTTTTCGCATAGCCCACGGTATTTGTCGATGATGCGCTTCGCTATGTCAAGCATACGGATGTTGGACACCACACCCGTCTTCTGGCGGTTGATGTTTATCCACTCGTGTTCGTCAAAGTAGGTGCGGATATTCTCTTCCGTCAGGTTGCGCATATCGGCGAACGACAAGCCCGTGAAGGCACAGAACAGGTATAAATCACGATACAGTTCCTGCTTCGCATTCTTCAGCTTACCTTCCATCAGCAGGCGGATTTCATCTTTCGTCAGAAAGCTGCGGGTCGTTTCCTCCTTCTTGATTTCATACTCGCGGAACGGGTCGCGCGTGAGCCACTCATTGTTGATGGCGATGAACACCATCGTCCGAAGCGGGCAGACATACAGCCACACGGTGTTGGTGCAGCAATGTTTGTCCGTGCGCAGGAACATTTCAAAATCGGAAATGAAAGCGGGTGTAAGCTCTTTCAGGGCAATGTCCTTCACATGGTAGCGGATGGTGAGAAACTCTTGCAGGTGCTTGTAAACAATCTTGTACTTGTCAAACGTGCCTTTGGCTTTCATGCCTGCCTCCACCTGCTTGGCATAGTCCTCGTTGTGTTGCCGGAACACCTGCAACAGCGTGTGGTAGCGGTGTTCCAGTCCGAGAAAGGCGTTTTTCACCTTTTCCGCAGTGACGAAGTTGTCACGCTCCATGATTTCCTGATAGTGCTTGTTGATGCGTACGCGCATCTTGTCGAGCATACGGTTCGTTTCGAGTGCAGCCGTGCTTCTGCCCGTGACACGTCCACCTTTGGTATCCCACAGCTTGGGATCGACGGTCAGTTTGCAGCTGAACTGTGTCTGGCTTCCGTCCACCGTGATACGTCCCATGACGGGTACTGTCCCGTCCTTTTTCACTACCTGACGTTTGAGGTAGTAGATAACTGAAAATGTACTCTTCATCGTCCTTAATTTTTTTAGGTTCAAAATTAGTCGGTGAAGAATCCTTCGTCAGTACGCAAAACACGGAGGAACGACGCAATCTTTTTCCGTAACCGGATTTGTTGCGTGAGTTGTCGGTAACTCACTATATCACAATGCCTTGTTTTGCCATTCGCACCCATTTTGTTACCTATATGGTGTGGTTACGAACAAGTAACGTAGCGACGTCTTGACTTGGCTTCGGCAAGGATTATGGTGGCGTTGGAAATAATCGGCAGCTTAAATGAAACCTCTGTAAATCAAATCTATTACTACATTCTTCCGCATTCCACTTTTTTGTAGTAACTTTGTAAGATAAAAAACTTATATTTGCATGGTAAGCAAACCTGTTTCAGTAAAGATTGAAGGTGGTTTTGACAATAGTTTTATAAAATAAAAAAGTGACGGTATGATTAAAATTTATGGTATGAAGTCGTGCCCCGATTGCGTGGCAGTTGACAGACAGGTGGAGGGCGACAGCAGGTATCAGGTGATTGACATCGGTGAGCATGTCTCGCTGTTGAAAGAGTTTTTGCGCCTACGCGACAACAATCCGGTCTTTGACGAGGCTAAGAAAAAAGGATATGCGGGCATTCCGTGCTTCGTTTTGGAAGACGGAACGGTGACGCTGAACCCTGAAGAGGCCGGACTGAAGTCGGGGAGGGCTGAGCGCACCAGCTGCCGCATTGACGGTTCTGGGTGCTGAACCGGTTTGCGATGCCGCATGAAAATGAAAAAGCCACCTTCACAGGCAGCTTTGACATATTATACAAAAACATTATGAATACTTTATTTAGCGAACAAGATCTAAAAAAAAGTTTATTTTAATTTTATGAGGTTTCATGCTTGATAGCTGTATCGCACTCGGCGCACGTCCCATTACATTTTTTACATTTGCGTTGACAATACCGTTCGCATTGCAGGCGAATGTCGTAGCCTAACATGGCACCCAGGATGAAATCCTCTTCGGGTGTCAGCTTGTTGAGCGGTTTGTCAATCATGTGGCGAACGGCATCGATGCAAGCTGCTCTGCCAAAAAACAGATTTAGCGTATGGTTACCCGCCGGCTGAATGAAATAGTCGATGTTTTGGTTTTCCAATCGGTTCACCGCAAATTCCTCGTATTTTTTGTTGAAGGTATAGAGCACCATTTGTCGCACTCCCTTCTTGTACTCATAGATATGGTTCATGAGTACCTTCAACTCTCCTGGTATGGTTTCTGCGGTTTTCATGCTTGTCGGGCCAACGGGGTTATGGTTTCTTCATCACGTTTACAGACTTCCCTTGATGTCGTTAATCCATGCGTCGATGCGTTCGTCGGTCTTGTCTTCTTCGTTGATGTCGTCAAGCGCCAGTCCTACAAACTTTCCGTCCACCACGGCATCACTGTCATCGAAGGTGTATCCGTCGGTTGATACGGCACCTATGATATTGGCGCCTTCCACGGCTTGATATAGCTCAGACATACCGCTGCAAAATGTGTCAGAGTAAGATTCGCAGTCGCCGCATCCAAACAGGGCTACGGTCTTTCCAGACAGGCCTGCGCCTTTGAGTACCTCAACACCTTCGTACCAATCGTCTTGCATGTCGCCAGAACCCCAAGTGGATGTTCCGAGAATAAGATTGTCGTTGTTGTTTACAATGTCAGCTGTGAGGTCGGTTACGTCAACGGCTTCAACACCCAATTTCTTGGCAATTTTCTCTGCGATGGCTTGACAGGTTCCTGTCGATGAGCCATATATAACTACTGTTGGTTTCATGATTGTTCTATTTAATTTTACGTTTTTACTTTTGTTCGATGCAAAGGTATGAACAATTTGATGACCCGACAATACCTAAAAATAATGGTTTTTACTAAATACCTAATGATGGGGATGCTCCTTAAACGAAAAGCGAAGAATTTGTATCAAATGTCGACAAGTGGCAACCGGTGCATAGAATACCATGCGAGGGCCTGCCCAGCGCATCACCTCACGAACCTTTTGGCGCATCTCGGGTCTGTAACAATGCACGGGACAGTCTTTACATGCGGGCTTTTGCTCGCCAAACTTACACCGTTGCAGTCGTTCACAGGCATAATCGCCCAACTGCCTGTATGCTACGGGTACCTCATTTAAGTGTAGGCGATGCCGACAATAGAGGTTTATCATCAACCGGATGGTTTCTTGGTCACGTTCTATCTTCGTCATCGTCGGATGAGTGTTGAGCCGGTCATGGATGCTGCGTGGCTGTTTACCTGCACCACATACACGCCTTTTGGCAAGGTTGATAAGTTCAGCGAATAGGATGTTTGACCTGCTGGAAAGGAAATTTGTTTTACCAACCCACCTGATACGGCGTATACAGATACCGAGAAATGATGAGGAGCCACATCGTGTAACCGCATTTGTACCAAGCCATCATGCTGTACGGAAAAACGGATTCCCCTGGGTTGATGCTGCGTGATGGTTTCGATACCACTTACACCTAATATATATAGCAGACCTTTGTAGACATCTATCTGTCCGTAGCCATACTGATTGTTGGGGTAGGTGAGTGACGGGTCGGTATGCGAACAAGTGTGCGCCAGTACGTTCATAATCTCTTCTCTCGTCAACGTAGGCTTGGCTTGTAGCCACAGGGCGATGGCACCCGCAACGACAGGGGTTGACATGGAGGTGCCTGAATTGCTGTTCCAAGCGTACTGCCGACCCTTGAAGTTGAAATGGGCAACGTCAGACTGCACGTCAAAGGCGTTGGGATTGGCCTCCAGGTAATAACTGCTGTATGATGAGATGATGTTTGTGCCGGGTGCCAATACATCAGGTTTCATGCGTTCGTCGTAGGTGGGGCCTACCGAACTGTATTCGCCTCGTTGCCCTTGTGTGCCCTGATCGTACACGCGTCGTTCGCCTTTGTAGTTGGTGATGGCCGTTCGGTAGGATGAGGCACCCACGCATATCACGGATGGCGCGCTGCCAGGTGAGAGGATGCTGTGTGTTCGCTCGCCTGCGTTGAGTTGCGGAGCCAAGGTGTTATCGGTCCAATTGCCACTGCCGCGATAGGCTTCTATCTCACAGTCGACCCCCACTACTTCAAATGAAAATGGTATGGACAGTCCCACCTCGTCATCCGTCTTCACCAAGACATCGTATGCGGTTTCTGTTGAATGGTAGCTGGACGCATAGCCCATGATGCGCAGGCGATAGGTTTTGCCGCCCAGTGTGACGGTGTCGGTGAAGAGTGAGTCGGCACAGGCCAACACTTGCGTCGTTGGTATGGTCAGCGTTTCGGTGTTCTGGCCATAGCTGGTCAGGCGGAGTGTAAAGGGTTGGGGTGATTTCAGCGTGAAATAAAGCGAGTTTCTGCTGTCGGAAACGAACGTGCCGGCCGATTTTTTCCCTATTGGTTTGCGGAAAAACGACTTCTTGGCTCCTTCGTTTCCGGCAGACGCTACGATGATACGGCCAGGGCCTGACAAACTGTCCAGAATGGCGTAGTAGAGTTGGTCATCGCCATGGAAGTCTTGGTTGGAGCCTTCGCTGAACGAAATGACGCAGGGTAGGTTGCGTTCTCGGGCATAGTCCATGATGTACTTAAAGCCAAGGGCGTCGGTGGCATAGGTATATTTATAGTAATCAGTCGAGTCGATGAACTGTTTATCGTCTGACACGGCATTGCTCACCAGGCAGATGTCGCTTTCATAGGCCATGCCCCGATACGGGCTGTCGTAACCGCTTCCGGCCGCAATGCCCAGCGTATGGGTGCCGTGTGTCTGTATGAGTCCGTCACGCGAGTGCTGGTAGGCCAGCAAAGCGTCACGTCCTTCATAGGCAGCACCCACGTAGAGCGTGCTGCCCAGGGTGTCGGCAGACAACTGATCCCAAAACCGCTTGATGCGATAGTGGGTAGCTGTTGAATCGTAGAAGTTGGGATGCGTCAGGTCAAAGCCAACGTCTTGCACGCCTACCACCACATCTTTCCCCGTAAAGGCATGGGGCAGCGGGTCTGCTCCCTGATAGACTGGGTTGGCGTTGAGCCAAAAAGCCACTGAATCCATCTGAAGGGAGTTGCCTCGACTTGCCTCAATGCGCTGCACCTGCTTGAGTGATGACAGGTGTCCCAACCGCTGCAACGGCACGCTCACGATGTAGATGTCACCGAATTGAGCCAAGGGTCGACAGTCATTCTCCTTAAAAATACGTTGGGCATCACTTGTCACTCGGACAAAGGCGCATAGTTCTGGCTGTTTGACACGAGGCCTGTTCATGGGTGATGGCGATTTCCTCACGCCTTGATGTCGTTGATGCGTCTGTTCAATAGCCAGTTGCCTGACCAGCGAAGACATCTTTGCATAATCGGTACGCTGGCCATACAGGGAGGCCGCACACCATATATATATAGATAGGATGAACAGGTATTTCTTCATTGTTTGCAAAATAAGCTAAAATAATCGACAACCACAAGTAAATAATCGTTGTTTTCCGGTCATCGATGGCGGATGGGTGCGTTACGATTTATTCACATTTTCTTTTGAACAATCAAAACATTATTCGTTTATTTTTAGCTACCTTTGCGCAAAATAGGCAGCGCCTCTGATATATCTGCCATGCTTGATGCCGTTAGCGATGCATAAACAGCACATGAGATAAGCACAGAGATGCGTGTGCCTACATGAATCTATTAGTCAAAAAACTATTTATGAAAAAACGAGTCAATCAATTTATTGCTGTGTCTTACCAACTGCATGCTGCCGAAAACGAAGAAATGACGTTGGTTGAAGAAGCTACAGAAGCGCAACCTTACCAGTTTATCAGCGGCTTTGGGCTGACACTCGATTTATTCGAAGATGCCCTCGTCAACTTGCAGGCAGGCGAAGAGTTTGAGGTACAACTGGCTCCAGAGCAGGCTTATGGCCATTTTCAGCCAGAGCATGTGTTGGATCTCGAGCGGGAAGTCTTCACCGTTGATGGGACGTTTGATGCAGAGAACATCTATGAAGGAGCGGTGGTACCCTTGCAAAACGAGGAGGGTACGCGCTTCATGGGACGCATTCTCGAGGTGAACGACAAGCAGGTGAAGGTGGATTTGAATCACCCCCTGGCTGGAAAAACGCTCAACTTTAAGGGAAAGGTCATCGAAAACCGCGAAGCTACCAACGAAGAAATTGCTGCAATGGTTAACCAAATGGCTGGTGGATGTGGTTGTGGTGGTCACAGTGATGGCGGCTGTTGTTGCGGAGGCTGTGGTAGTTCAGATGACGGTGGATGTGGTTGCGGCCATTAAGCCAGGGTCAACGCCTCCAAATTTTTCAACATTTCTTTCATAGAGCGAACCTAACACACGATGATGCGCAATACATTTGGCCATATTTTTACGTTGACAACCTTTGGTGAAAGCCATGGGGAGGCAGTCGGTGGGGTTGTTGATGGCATGCCGCCGGGCATCGACATCGATGTACAGTTTGTGCAAAACGAACTTAACCGGCGGCGGCCGGGGCAGAGTAGCATCACCACCGATCGCAAGGAGGCTGATGAGGTGAGCTTCTTGAGTGGTATCTATGAAGGAAAATCTACTGGCGCACCCATCGCTTTCATGGTGACAAACACCAATCAGCATTCAAAAGATTACGACAGTCTACAGCATCTTTATCGTCCATCGCACGCCGACTTTACCTATCAACAGAAATATGGTTTGCGCGATCATCGTGGTGGAGGACGCTCATCGGCTCGCATCACTTTGAGCAGATGTGTGGCTGGTGCATTGGCTAAGCTGGTGTTGCGACGGTTGGGAATCACCATTCAGGCGTATGTGTCACAAGTGAGTGACATCGCCTTGCAACGTGATTATCGCTTATACGACTTGTCCAAGACCGAAAGCAACGTGGTGCGCTGTCCCGATGAGGAAAAAGCCAAGCAGATGGAACAACTCATCCGGCAGGTCAAGGTAGAAGGTGACACGGTGGGAGGAGTCGTAACGTGTGTCATCAAGGGATGTCCCGTAGGACTGGGCGAGCCCGAGTTTGACAAGCTGCATGCGCAACTGGGAGCTGCCATGCTATCCATCAATGCCGCTAAGGGCTTTGAATATGGCGAAGGTTTTGCGTGCGTCAGCCACCGAGGCAGTGAGATGAATGACCCGTTTGTCAACGACCATGGGCGCATCAGCACTGCAACCAACCACAATGGAGGCATCCAGGCAGGTACCAGCAATGGCGAAGATATCTATTTTCGCGTAGCGTTCAAGCCTGTGGCCACCATCTTGATGGAGCAACAAACGGTAGACGTTGAGGGCCATCCGGTTGCCTTCAAGGCCAGTGGTCGGCACGATTCGTGTGTCGTTCCACGCGCCGTTCCCATTGTAGAGGCAATGGCAGCGATGGTAATCTTGGACAATTATCTTCTTGATTTGACGGTAAAAGAGATCAAATCTTAACCAGCATCACAGTTTCTTGGTAGAAAAGCAAAGGGAAGGCACAACTTGAGTTACCCTACTCGCATGCGAATCAAGTGATTTGTCATGCCTCACTATCTTATAGGGCCTTCCTTTCCGTATTTCTACAGGTGCTCTTTCCTTTCTGGGTGGGCTATTTCCACCATTGAGGTTCATAAGTGATTTGTCCGCATTAGACAATTACATGTTAGCCAAACAAAAAATGTACCTCCATACAAAAGGAGGCACATTTTTTCCTTAAAATAATAGTTAGATACGGAATTATAGAGCATATTTTTGACATGCTCATATCACATTACAGCGCAAATTTGTAACCAACTGTAATCTGGAAAACACTATTCTTACTGCTGTCTTCGTCAATAATCTTGGTTACTCCCCAATTGTATCGTGCATCGATATTTATATTGCTGAACTCGTAGGAAACACCAACGGGAATAGAGATATCAACCTTATTCAGTTTGGCATCAATTCCTGCAGCTTTAAGAGATTTCTCTAAATCAACCTCTGCGTTGACACCATTCTGTGAAACTTTGACTTTATTGTTGATTAAAAAGCCTGGTTGTACACCTAACTTCACGGCAAATCCATGAGCCACATAAACGTTAGCATGAATTGGAACATTGATATAGTCTAACTTTACTGTTCCATCTACATTGCCTATCTTTCCCTTAGCTCCCTGCATAGAGTAAAGTAATCCACCCGAGAAACTAACCATGTCAGTAGCCTGCACTTCTACCTCGGCACCAACAACTGGCGCAAATCTTGAGTCGGCATCATTATCGTTTGTAAGCGTAGCCATGTTTAAACCTACTTTAGGCTGTAAAGTAACCGTACCTTTGTCACGCTGTCCGTACGCTGCAATTGTTATAAACATAACGCATGCACTTAAAATAATTTTTTTCATAGAAGATACTTATTATAAATAAATTAAACTTATGCAAAGATAAACAAACAACGTGACACACCAAACGTTAACGATAGATTTTTGAGGAAGAGAGAAATATTTCTACTTGAGAATATACGATAGAAGCACATACGAAATCATGCTATAATAATGAAATACCGAATACAAAAAAGTCGCCGATATTCAGCGACTTTTTATAATTGTATGTAAGTTGTTGTTGATTTGTTTCAACTTATCCAAAGTTATCAAACATGATAGATTCAGGATCAACGCCAAGGCTATCCAACATTTTTTGTACGGCTGCACTCATCGGACCAGGACCACACATGTAGTACTCGATGTCTTCTGGCGCTTCATGGTCTTTCAAATAGGTGTTATACATCACCTGATGAACAAAGCCAGCTGTGTACTTCACACCAGCTTCATCTGCCAATGGATCCGGACGATCGAGAGCCAGATGGAAATGGAAGTTGGGATATTCTTTCTCCAGTTCGTGGAAATCATCCAAGAAGAATGCTTCGTTCAATGAGCGCGCACCATAGAAATAATGCATTTCACGATCGCGGGTGTGCAATGTCTTCAACATATACATGATTTGACTGCGCAATGGTGCCATACCAGCTCCACCACCAACCCAAATCATCTCTTTCTTAGAGTCGAAGATAGGATGGAAGTCACCGTAGGGTCCACTCATCCTCACCTTATCGCCTGGCTTCAAAGAGAAGATATAACTAGAGGCAATACCGGTTGGAACGTCTTGGAAGCCCACTTGTGGACGTGGCTTGAATGGCGTTGAGGCAATACGCACGGTCAGCATGATGATGTCGCCTTCCTCAGGATAGTTAGCCATGGAGTAAGCGCGTACAGTAGGCTCGGGGTTGTGAGCCTTGAGAGAAAGAATGTTGAACTTCTTCCATGCGCCAATGTACTCTTCTCCAATATCATCCTTATCGAAATCCTTGTCGTAATCAATCACATCGTATGCGGGAATTGATATTTGAGCATACGAGCCTGGTATGAAGTCCATGTGCTCGCCAGGAGGCAACTGCACTTTGAACTCTTTGATAAAGCTCGACACGTTTTTATTGCTGATGACGGTGCATTCCCATTCTTTGACACCTAAAACGGTTTCAGGTATTTTGACTTTTAGGTCACCTTTCACCTTGCACTGACATCCTAAACGCCAATTATTCTTTATCTCTTTCCTTGTAAAGTGAGGACGCTCTGAATCCAAGATTTCACCTCCTCCTTCAATCACTTGTAATTTGCATTGTCCACAACTGCCTTTTCCGCCACATGCAGAGGGGAGGTAAATTCCATTTTGAGTTAGAGTACTCATGATAGACGCACCTTGTGGAACGCTGAGAGTCTTATCTTCGTTGATGACGATATTGACGTTTCCGCTTGGCGAGAGATATTTTTTAGCGACCAACAGTATGATGACCAGCAAAAAAATGACGGTCAAGAATACGGCAATGCTCTGTAATATAAATGAAAATTCCATAATTGATGATTATATTTTTAAGCCAGAGAAGCACATCATGGCAATGGCCATAAGTCCTACGGTAATGAAGGTGATACCAAGACCTTGAAGCGGTTTTGGCACATCACTATATTGTAATTTCTCACGAATAGCCCCCATGAGGACAATGGCAAGGGTCCATCCCAGTCCACTTCCCACAGCGTAAGCAATCGCGTCAGCGATATTACCGATATACTGTGTGTTACTTGGATCCAGATTGATACGTTGCTGCATGAACATGGAACCACCCATGATGGCGCAGTTTACGGCAATCAGCGGAAGGAAGATTCCCAACGAGGCATAAAGTGACGGACTATATTTCTCGACCAGCATTTCTACCAATTGCGTCATACCGGCGATGACGGCGATAAAGATAATGAAACTCAGATAACTTAATCCTAACGGATCCAGAACTTTGGTTTGAAGCAAGTAGTCTACCGGAACGGTGACAAACAGCACGAATGTCACGGCCATGCCTAAACCAAATGAGGTCTTTACATTCTTCGATACGGCCAAAAATGAACACATTCCAAGGAAGAATGCGAAGATCATGTTGTCGACAAATATCGATCTGAAAAATAATGATATGATATGTTCCATAATAATTCTAATTGATTAAAATTGCATGAATTACTTTTCTTCTTGATAGAAATAGGCACGGTGAATCCAAATGACACATCCAACGAGAATCAAAGCCATTGCCGGCGTGGCCATCATACCATTATTCGTATAACCAAAGTCGTAGAAAGACGATGGAATAATCGTAAATCCTAATAAAGTGCCTCTGCCAAATAATTCACGAAGAGCTCCCACAATCACTAAAATCATTGCGTAACCTAAACCATTTCCCACTCCATCAAGAAAGGATGGCCAAGGTTTGTTCATCATAGCAAAAGCTTCCAAGCGTCCCATCAAAATACAGTTGGTAATGATCAAGGCCACATATACTGAGAGTTGGACACTCACATCATACGCGTAGGCCTTTAAGATTTGGCTCACGATGGTTACCAATGCGGCCACAACAACCAGCTGCACGATGATACGGATTCGCATTGGGATGGTGTTGCGAATAATCGAAATAATTACATTTGAAAATGCAGTAATAACCGTCACTGCCAATCCCATGACAATAGCTGGCTTTAATTGTGAAGTTACTGCCAAAGCCGAACAGATTCCCAAGACCTGAACCAAGATAGGATGATCCAAATTGAGAGGGCTTGTAAAGACTTTCTTATTTTGTGTTGAAAATAATGCCATAATACTAAATCAATTTAATGAGCTTTCAAGAAATTCATATATGCACCTAAACAAGTCTGCAACATCTCGGTCACACCGTTGGAAGTGAGCGTAGCGCCCGTTATACCATCAACTTGTGTGGAAGGGTCTTCCACCTTCTTGCTGACAGCCAGTGCGATTTGATGGGGATCTTGCGCAAATAGTTTTTTACCTTGAAACTGGTTTTGCCATGCGCGGTTGTCTTTAATTTCAGCTCCCAATCCAGCAGTTTCACTTTCATGGTCAAAGTAAGTTCCGAAGACAGTCGACTTATCTGCATTAATGGCAACATAACCATTGATTGCTCCCCATAGTCCCATGCCATAAACAGGAATCACATACTTAGTCTGTCCATTAACCTTACAAACGAAGAGTGCTAACTTTCCATTCTTAAAGTCGGCTGAATTGAGTTTAAAACCGTTGTTTTCTCCGCCCTGTTCTCCTTTTTCAAGGACATTACCCTGCTCATCTATAATTTCATCAGCGAGTACAACTTCTTGATACTTTGCAGCAGCGTCTTCATTATTCAAATCTCTAATATTCAACGAATTTAATATCTGCTTCTTCTTGTCCAATGCCACGTTAGCATCTTGCATAGGTTTCAAAGCCTGGAATACAAAAGCTAACAGGAATGCAACAAGAACAACGATAATGATTGAATATATAATCGTATAGGAATTAGAATTGGTATTCAATCCTTTTTTATTTTCTTCAGCCATTGTCTTATTTATTATCAGCAGTTAAACGTTTCATTCTCTTGTTGATGTTGCCCTGAACGACGCAATAGTCAATCAATGGGGCGAACATGTTCGCAAACAATATCGACAACATCATACCTTCAGGATAACCGGGATTCATCACGCGGATGATGATTGTCATCACACCGATGAGGGCTCCATAGATATATTTACCCTTTTCTGTACGTGCGGAAGTCACGGGATCGGTAGCCATGAATACGGCACCGAAACAGAACCCGCCTAATATAAGATGCTCGTACCATGCTATAGACGTCATGCCGAGTGCACTGAAGAGTGCAGCCATGAGACCACCACTAACAAACACGCTCAACATGGTTTTCCATGAAGCAATACCTGTAACCAACAGCAGCAAGGCACCAATGGCGATAGCGATGACGCTGGTTTCTCCAACGGAACCTGGTATCAAACCTATCATCATGTCACAGATGGAGTAGGGGATATCTACATGGAGAGCCAGTTCACCAAGCGGAGTAGCCATGGTGGTTGCATCTGGTAGGGTGTTGCCCAAGCCAAAGATCTGATGGTTGGCTACCCATACCGAATCACCCGTCATCTGTCCAGGATAGGAAAAGAAAAGGAATGCGCGGGCAGACAATGCCACATTAAAAATGTTCATGCCCGTTCCACCAAATATCTCTTTGCAGAAAATCACAGCGATAGCTACTGACAATGCCAGCATCCACAACGGACAGGTGATGGGGATGATAAGTGGCATCAAAATACCCGTTACCAAATAACCTTCCTGAATTTCTTCTTTCTTCCACTGCGCCCAGGCGAATTCGATGCCCAGACCAACAATGTAAGAAACAAGGATCTTAGGTAACACGGCCAAGAAGCCATAGAAGAACATCTCCCAAAAAGAGGCGTTGGCTAACTCACCAGCAGCCGCGAAATTTTGATATCCAATGTTGTACATTCCAAACAACAAGGCAGGTAGCAGAGCGATGACCACCAAACTCATGATTCTCTTCGAGTCGATGGCGTCATGGATGTGAACCCCTGTCTTGGCTGTCGTGTTGGGAACATAAAGGAAACTCTCAAAACCATCATAGACACTCCAGAAAGCATGTAGCTTACCGCCCTCTTCGAAGTGTGGCTTGATTTTATTTAAATATTTTTTTAAACTCATGTCCTTATGCGTTTTCTTTTCTTAATATGTCCAGGCCATTGCGTACAATCTTCTGAAGTTCCAACTTAGAAGAATCCACGAACTCGGCAACGGCGAAATCTTCCGGAGACACTTCATATATCCCCAGCTGTTCTTGCTTGTCGATGTCACCTGCAATCAACGACTTGATGAGGTATTCGCCATAAATATCCATGGGCAGCACCCGATCGTATTCGCCGCTCATAATCATGTGGCGCTCTCCACCTTTGATGCGCGCATCCAGGTCGTATTGTTTTTCCTTTCCTGAAAGCCACGAGAAATAACTGTGTGAAACAGAGAACTGATTGGTACGAGGCAAGATCCATCCCAGCAATTCGTCAGCCTGATCACCTTCCGGTATCACGCAAACTTCCGAGGTGTGCGCACCGAGAAAGTCGGTCAACTCACATTTGCGTCCTGTCAACGGGTTGCCATTGATGATGCGCACATGTTCGTCTTCGCGCTCACCGCTTATCTGTCCTGCTAACAAGTCAGCTATCGGTGTGCCAACCAGAGCATCCACATATTGAGGATTGTTCACTTTGCTGCCTGCGATGGCCACCGTCCGCGTGAGATCTACCTTACCGGTTAGGAACAAACGACCCATGAAGATGACAGCCGTTGGTTCGACCGTCCATACCACCTCACCCTTGTTCACGGGTGACAGGTGATTGATTTGCACGCATACATTGCCAGAGGGACAGGGACCGTCAAAAGCCGTAATCTCAACATCAGAAGCCTGTGTCAAGGCCTTGTCGGTTTGATTGACATGGATGTTTAAGTATGTCTTTGCTATCTTCGACAACGCAGTCAAACCTGCTTGAAAAGCTTCTTCGTTGCCTTTGAGCTCAAACTCAAACTTGCCAGCCAAAGGCATGTTTCTGAAAGCAGATACAAAAATACCCTTAGGTTTGCTCTGTGGTTGGGTCGAAACGGCATAAGGCAACTGATTGACATATCCAAAAAGACCTGCTTGTAACAGAACTTCTACAACTTCGTCACCAGAAAGACTCCCCACGTCTTTCTTGCCAAAATCAACAAATTCCTGTTGTTGTGACGCCTCCACAACAACAGCCATCACTTTACGTCTTTCACCGCGGACAATTGACTTCACTTTTCCACTGACCGGTGAGGCGAACTTGACTTCTGGAAACTTCTTGTTAACGAAAAGAGCCTCTCCAGCCTTCACGTCGTCCCCTTCATGCACACATAGCTTAGGGACTACGCCGGCAAAATCGTCAGGAACAAGAGCATATTGATGACTCTGTTTTAAAGATGTTTTTTGTTCGTTCGCTCTACCCTTCAGATTAATGTCCAAGCCCTTACGTAACTTAATTACATTTACCATAGAATATATAAAATTAAACTTTTTTCCAACCAATGAGGGTATAAGATATTGTTCATATCCAAATGTTTGGCAAATTTAGTAACTTTTACTGATTTATAAAAGAAAAAGCAATCATTTATTTCAGCCGTGTCAAAAAATGATGTACTTTTGCATGAAACAAAGCTGAACGCTGTCTGAAGAAGTTTAAAAATATACTCAACATCATCATTTGGAGCATTGTAGGAATTTATCTTACAATCATCATTTTGTTGCGAATACCGTCCATCCAAGACGCCTGCGGTCAGCAAGTTGCATCTTTATTATCCAAGCGGCTTGGCACCGAGGTGAAGGTCGAACGCATTGACATAGGCTTTCTCAATCGCATCATCATCGACGGTCTGTACGTCACTGACCAACAAGGCAAGCCCATGCTACAAGCATCCAGGTTCTCTGTGAAACTGGATTTCATTCCGCTAACGCGCGGAGAGATTTCCATTTCCTCGGCTCAGCTGTTCGGCATGCAAGCCAATCTTTACAAAAGTAGCAAAAACGCCAAGCCCAACTTTCAATTCGTCATCGACTCCTTGACATCGAAAGATACCACAACACAGGCCAAGCCCATCCGCATCGCCTCTGTCGTGTTAAGGCACGGATCAGTGAAATACGACCAGCTGGACCAACCGCAGACAAGACACTTCTCACCAGCGCACCTCTATTTGAAAGACGTCAGTGCACATGTCATTGTCAGCGAATTGTCAAAAGATTCGTTGAATGTCAAACTGAAAAATCTGAGCTTCAAGGAACGGTCAGGGCTTCAGGTAAAATCATTCTCGTCAAAATTGCGGGCAAACACGAACCATGCCATCTTAGAGGATTTCAAATTGGAACTGCCAAACTCTAAACTGTTGTTACATCAAGTGCGCGCCAATTACCGGATGAGGAATGGTGCCCCCTTCATGCCCTCGCTATCCTATCATGGGCTCATCGACAACTCACACGTCACACCCTCCGACTTGGCTTTCATCTCTTCGAAGCTCAGTGAATACCATACGCCTGTCAACATCCAGGCATCGCTTTCAGGAACGTCATCGTCTTTGTCCATACACAACATCCATTTGCTTGCCAAGAACGAACTGGAGCTTTCCGTCAAGGCAACAATTCAAAGATGGAGCAAGTCTCCAAAATGGAATCTTGACCTGGAGAAGCTCAACCTTCAACAAGCAGCCGTCAAAAAGTATCTGCCCAAGGAATATCAGAACACGCCACTGGCGAAATTTGACTACATCCGTCTGTCAGGCAATTTCCAGGGAGAGGGGAAAGACATCTATTCCAAAGGAATCTTCTCATCTAATTTGGGCGACATCAAGTTTGATGCCACGGCCGCTCAAGGTATCTACAAAGGAATGTTGGAAACCTTTGATTTTAAGTTGGCTCCCTTGTTGTCCGACCAAGACTGGGGGGCGCTAACTGCTAAAATTCAGCTCAACGAATTTCGCAAACAAGGCAGCCAAGCCGTGTTCAACATCAAAGGCGATGTCCCCAAAATAGAATACAAGGGATACCCATACAAAAACGTTTCAATCAACGGACGCGGCACATTGGACGCACATTCTCGTTTGGATCACTTTGATGGAACGGCGACACTCAATGATGTCAATGGCGTATTGAACATCCAAGGAAAGGTTGACCGAAACCAAGCACGTTATGCAGCCGAGCTCGACCTCACGGCAAAAGACGTGAACCTCTCGGCCTTGCGTCTCACACAAAAATGGCCCAACCGAATGGTCAGTCTTCAAGCAAGCTCTCAGCTGTCAGGTCACTCGTTGAAAGATGTCATTGGCCGCATAGTCCTTTCAGATGTCATGATGCGCGATCCCAATCAAACCTATTCTTTGTCAAAACTTGAGTTAAAAACAGGGTACGACCAGCGTCAAGAACATTTCATTTCTCTCGATGGCGATTTTGGCAACGCATTGGTGGTTGGCACATTCGATTACAATTCCATTCTACAGAACATCGAAAATGTTATCATCGACAAACTTCCAGGCATCCAACTGCTCACGCCCATGACAAGGCGCGTCACCCCACGGACTAACGTTCGCCTGTATGCCGATATCACCAAGACCGATTGGGCAAACTATCTTTTTGACATCCCGCTCTCCTTGCAACAACCCCTGCAACTCAGTGGCACCATCAACAGCGTCAACAACCAACTGAACATCAATGTCAATGCGCCCGACTTCACTTACGACGGAAGCCGATATCTTGATAATCACCTACACTTGTCCACACCAACCGACACGCTGCACTTTAGCGCAGAAGCCAACAAGCTGGATGCTGAGAACAAGCGATGGACCTGGCGCGTGCGGTCTTCCGCAGCCAACGACCACCTTCTGACCACTCTGTGGTTTAACAATCATGCCGCCCATCCGTTTCAAGGAACCCTGAACACCACGACACAGTTCTTCAAGAAAAAGAATGGTGAGCCGGCAGCCCACGTAATCATACATCCGTCAGAGATATTGATTGAAGACAGCATCTGGAACATCGAACCGTCGGACATCATGTACAGCAAGAACCATCTCACGGTGGATCATTTCTCCATCCATCACGACGACCAACATATCATCGTGGCAGGTCTGGCTACCAAAAATCCTATGGATACCCTCGTGTTCGACCTTAAGGGCATTGACGTAAACTATGTGCTGAACCTACTTCAATTCGATGCCGTAACATTCGGAGGACGGTTGTCTGGACGCGCATTCGTATCGGGAGTCTTTGGAAACCCCCAGGGACATGGGAACGTACGGGTCAGTCCATTTGAATTCGAGATCGGACAAATGGGAGTCCTGGATGCCAACGTCAGCTGGAACGCTCCCTTGAAGCAAATCGACATCCAAGCCCAAGCCAACGACCAAGGCCGGCAAACCTTGATTAACGGCTTTGTTTCGCCAAGCAAGCATTACATCGACTTGGCCATCCAAGCCCGGCAGACACGCTTGCAATTCCTCGAAGGTTTCTGTGGTTCGTTCATGCAAGACGTCGATGCAAGCGGAACAGGACTGCTGCGTCTTTATGGCGACTTGTCCTATCTCAACCTCACCGGACAGGTTGTCGCCGACGGCTCTCTGGGCATCACGCCCCTCAACACCCATTATACGCTCAGGCGGGGCATGATTACCCTGACACCCGATGAGATTGTTTTCAAGAACGACACCATCTACGACCGCAATGAGAACATTGGCATCGTCAATGGCAGCCTGCGTCACGACAACCTCACCAACCTGCGATACGACCTGCACATCGCTGCAGAGAACCTCTTGGCTTACGACACGCACACTTTTGGTGGAGATACCTTCTATGGAACGGCCTACATCAATGGCACCTGCGCCATCACCGGCAATGGTGACGATTTAAACATCGACGTTAACGCCATACCACAAAAAGGCTCACAAATCGTGTACAATGTGGCCGGCCTGGATGCGGTCAGTACCCAGAACTTCATCAGATGGTCGACAAGAACCGATTCGCTGCAACCAGATAGTATCGCACCACGCCAACATACCACCGATTTGGCCGCACAAAAGTTGCCCGAAGTATCTGGCGACTTACATCTAAACCTGCTCATCAACTGCACGCCCAACCTCACGCTCAAACTGCTCATGGATAACAAGACGGGCGACTACATCGCCTTGAACGGCAACGGCGTGCTGCGCGCCAACTATTACGACAAGGGTGCTTTTGAAATGTTTGGCAACTATGTGGTCGATCATGGTATCTATGGACTGACCATTCAAAACGTCATTAAGAAGGACTTCCTATTTCAGCAGGGCAGCACCATCACCTTTGGAGGCGACCCTTATCATGCGGCACTCAACCTCAACGCCACACACACCGTCAATGGTGTGAGCTTGGCCGATTTGAACATCGGGCGGTCGTTCACCAACAACAACGTTCGCATCAATTGTCTGATGAATATCACAGGCACGCCCCAGGCGCCGAGAGTGGATTTCAACCTCGACATGCCTACCTTGAACAACGATGCCAAGCAGATGGTATACAGCCTCATCAACAGCGAAGAAGAGATGAACCAGCAAGTGCTTTACCTGCTGGCGGTAGGCCGGTTCTATTCACAAGGCACCAACAACAACGCCGGCAGTGACGGCACGGCGCAACAAAGTCAGGCGAGCCTCGCCATGCAGAGCATCCTCAGTGGAACATTGAGTCAGCAAATCAATAACGTACTGAATACCGTCATCGACAACGCCAACTGGAACATTGGCGCCAATATCTCCACCGGCACCGAAGGATTCAATAACGCCGAATATGAAGGACTGCTCAGTGGACGACTGCTGAACAACCGCCTGCTCATCAACGGGCAGTTTGGTTACAGGGACAACCCAAACGCCACGACCACCTTTATTGGTGATTTCGACATCCGATATCTGCTCTTGCCGAGTGGCAATCTGGCCATCAAGGTGTACAATCAAACCAATGACAGATACTTTACGCGCAATAGTCTTACCACGCAAGGAGTAGGTTTGATTTTGAAGAAAGACTTTACCAATCTCAAGGATTTGTTTGGACGTAGAAGAGCGAAGAAAGCCAAACCGTCAAAATAAGTTTCCACCTCCTCATTTGAAAAGAACCGCCCTTAACAAATGGGGTGGTGGTGATTCAATCATAAAAAGCAAACACTTCCAATTTATAATCACAGCGTTATTGAAAGAGTAAAGCTATTTTAAAGGATGGGCAGAGTGAAAAAGTGAAACTTTTTGTCGAATTCCATCCGTGTTCAAGATAAAAGTCTTACTTTTGCACCGCTTACAATAAGGAAAGGTGCTCGAGTGGCTGAAGAGGCACGCCTGGAAAGCGTGTAACCGCCTAAAGCGGTTCGGGGGTTCGAATCCCCCTCTTTCCGCATCATCTAATTGCTTAAATTCCTAAGTTACGACACCTTAGGGATTTTTTATTTTCCTTTATTTATTCCTTGATACACAGTTACTCCGAATACTTTTAACGTAAAATTATTTTAATCTCACCGATGAAGTGCTGCCCCATATTTTACGTTCAAATATCATATTAGAGTGTTATTTTTGATATTGGTATCATATTTTACACTGTAAATATAGCGTTTTTTTCTCGAAACACGGTATAACCAAAGGAAAAATTGCGTTTGGGAAGTATAAAAATGTGGGAAAACTGTATGATAGGCTACATTTCTATTGATTTTTATAGAATAAAAGAGGATGATTTGCAATCACAGCCATTATTATTTTACCCTTACTAAGACTTTAGACATTTCTTTCTTTTTAATTATTTTATTTATCTGATCTTTTTTATAATCAGAAGGAATACCAAATTGCCGTATCCCCTTATCTAATTGTAAAATATCATATGGCAAATAATTGTAATAGAAAGATTTCCATTTTAGAAGATACACTGTCTTATTACTAAGAATAGAAGGGTGATATTTTCTATCACTCTGTTTTATCCAACACTGATTATTTATTCCATTAAGACACAAATTCTGATTTCCAACATTTACATATATTAGTGGTGTGTATGAGTTTGAATAATTATGAGTTGGTTTAGCATTTATTATATCGTCTTTAATTTGTTTGAACATAGTAGAGGTTATAAATATTGTATCATCGTATTCATTGGTCTTACATATGCTATCGAGGTCAGTACAATCAAACTGTCTATATGGTTCTATATTACCACAAAAATAAAAAATAGTAATTTCCTGCTTATGGCGGTAATTGCAACTAAAAAGAAATAATGTGCATATTATAAGCATATAATATATATATCTTTTATTGTTCATATTCGTAGAGTCAACCAGCAAGTGCAAAATTAGTCAATCCTTTTATAAAACTCTTGTTTGGTGTTGAAAACTTGAGTTTTTCATTTCCAATCTGGAGCGTAAAGTGCCGACGCGTTCTCGTATATTCATTTTTCTTTGTTCTGGACTACAAATATAGCAAAAGGCAGAGAATCTTTCCCTGCCTCTATGCCTAATCTTTAAAAAAAATAAATTGATAATCAGATGATTAATTTGATAGCTCCAAATTTGGAGCATTACCTATAAGTTACTTATGAAATACCGATATCTATTGTCTATCTCATACATAAGAAGGCCAAAGTGTTTGCTCCACACCAATTTTGTCACCTTAAATATAGGAGTCCCAACCTTGTTTAAAAGAATATCCTTTTCGTCTACAACAATGCAATCAGTATATCTTTTGTTTTTTATTGTATAGCTTTGGGGAGAAAGTCTCATCCCTGGAAAAGCAGACCAAGACCAACTCCCAAAAATAATATTACATAGTAAATCTCCGTTCTTTTCCCTTTTTGTTATTTCAAACCATACATCCAAATCATTGCCGTTATGTTTCAATGTCATGATATTTATTGCCGTACCATAAAAGGTATTGTCGCCTTCGAGCCAGTTGCAGCCCTCTGTGTCAAAAATACAAGTATTTTGGGGATTAAGGACACGAGTTTCTTGGACTACCATCGTATCAATTTTCATATCGTTCAAAATGAAATAGACACTGTCTCCTTTAGTATATTGTTTTACCCATTCTAAATCACGATTTGTTAATTTTATTTTTTTACAATATGGAAGCCCACATGAATACATGCAAATTACAAATAATACTACTAATAATAATTTCATAAATATATTCTATTACCCCTTCATTGATCTCATGGTATAATTTTCCCAATGAATCAATGAGGGGAAAGTTAATAAATATTTGCTACTCGGTAAAATCATCTATGGTGCGTAGAGTCAACCAACAAGTGCAAAATTAGTCAATCATTTTATAAAACTCTTGTTTGGTGTTGAAAACTTGAGTTTTTCACTTCCAATCTGGAGCATAAAGTACCGACGCGTTCTCGTACATTCATTTTTCTTTGTTCTGGACTACAAATATAGCAAAAGGCAGAGAATTTATCCCTGTCTTTGTGCATAATTATTTAGAACAAAGTTGATTATCAGGCAGTTATTCTGACAACTCCCAATCTGGAGCATTACCCGTGCTGTTCCTTGCCCGCTAATTGTTGGTTTTATAGTCTTTGTATACTTCATCTGATAATCGCCTAATTAAATAGGCCCATAGGCTTGCATTAATTGGTAAAGGAGATGTAACTGCGAACAATCGGTACTCGCCATACCTTTTACCATCAATATCCTTTAGAACAAAATAAGAATATCTTCCACTCGTATATTTAGTATCAGGCATTTTCGTTATAAAATCCGTGTGGTACTTGCTTAAATCAAATATGGGTTCTGCCTCTGATAGTAACTGCCGGTATTGCTCCTGTTGCTTCCTCTGCTTTCTGGTTTTTGTTTCTGCTTTTACAGAGCGCATTTTATCTGTTCGACCTAAGCTGTCTAAGGCCACATAATATTCCTGATAGCACAGATTACTTTTAATAATGACGTAAAAATATTTATTGTCCAAAGAATATAAAAGCTTGGGAGCTACAATTGTATCAAAAAGCTGCAATACTTTATCTGCTTTAGTCCTGCTGACCATTGCCATTGAGTCGGCTATGTTCCCTCTATCTTCCTGTGCTTTACACACAAGCGAAAAACATAGCATTAAAATTATGGAATACGCTGCTTTCATCTTGTAATACTTTATTGGGTACGTGGTAATTTCTGTGGGTCAACAATTCCTCCGTTAGCTCCACCTGCGTGGTCACTGCCATCTCGTTGTGGTAACCCTAATATTCGTCTAATTAAATTATCTGTCCTGATGGCATTGGTATTATTATTTTCTTTGCATTCAATTCTGTCATAACTTACAATTGATAATGTTTATCAACTGTTTAACGTCGTTCTTTTCTGTTTATTGCTTACGGCTTTTAATACCCATATAAAGGTAATGATGAATATCCATATAAGGGTATTGCCCGTTACCCTTATATGGGTGTTGAGATATGCCCTTGTATGGCTTAGGGGGTCAAGGCTCTAAATCTTTCATAATAAAAATATAAATAAAATTGAAAAATCCAATTATTAATATAGCAAGAGGTATAATGTTAAAATCTATCATCATCATAATATATATAGATGCCAAGATATATATACATGAATAAATTAGATACATGCTTATAATGACCGTTTTTAGAAACTTATTATTAAAAAAAACGTTTAATATGGTGATAGTTATAAGATAACTACCACCAATTAAAGGTAGATTCCCTATTCCCTTTATACCAAACATCAAAATTATACCTTGGATTATCCAATAAAGATGAAATAGTTCTTTCTTATTTTCTTTTTCTAATTTCATATCCTTTTGGGTTATTTCGCTTTATTGCTTTATATGCAGAAGATGGAAAGTAAGGATCTTCACGTTTATAAATAGGAGGTGAAAATTGAGATGTCGCAGGAATAATTTTAGTTTCCTTAGTATCAATCTTTGCCTTTTGCAAACTACGCTGTACTGCTGTACCACAATGATTTGGTTTTAATGGATTTAGCGAGTATTCTTCTTTGCTTATGTTTACAAATTCTTTGCGGATGATATCACGTAGAGTCAACCAGCAAGTGCAAAATTAGTCAATCATTTTATAAAACTCTTGTTTGGTGTTGAAAACTTGAGTTTTTCACTTCCAATCTGGAGTGCAAAGTGCTGATGCGTTCTCGTATATTCATTCTTCTTTGTTTTGGACTACAAATATAGCAAAAGGCAGAGAATCTATCTCTGCCTTTACGCATAATCTTTTAAAAAATAAATTGATAATCAGATGATTATTTTGACAACTCCCGTTTGTAGCATTACCGATTACTTCTTTTTAATAAAAAAAGGGAGTATTAATACAAGTAAAATAGTTATTGCATAGACTATTACTAACAGAGCATAATGAATGATTTGATTTATATCATCCATACTCATCACGTTATATTTTAGATTAACCACCCCATTTAATATTACAGCAATACTTAAATATAGCACATATAAAGAGAATAGAATTACAAAATATTTTACTGTTTTATGCATCATCTGATTTTTATTATTTATTGATGGACACTTGTGACAAAATATTAATCATATCTTCATTTCCTGTCTGCTTTGCAAAATCTAAAGGTGATTTATTATTTAAATTTTTGTTGTCTTTATTTGCTCCATAACTTATTAAAAGTTGTGCTAACTTATAATCCTCATTAAATACAGCTACCCAAAGAGGAGTATTGCCATACTTATCAACATGATCTACAACAGCTCCTTTTTGCAACAGAATTTCTGCTATACTATAGTTTTCATATTCTGCACATAAATGTAGGGGCGTTAGCCCATATCTGTCTGTTGCATTTATATCTATTCCATTACAAATTAAATCCTGAGCAATTTTATTCGCATCTGATATTATTGCAATATGTAATAAATTTCGACCGTCTTCATCTTTTGCAGTATTATCAATCGCATGCTTTTCTTTCTTATATTGATGCACATTATTTGATTCGACCGTAAAAAATATATTTTTCTTCATTTTAACTCGTTGGCGGAATTTATTTAAGTTGATAAATATGCGTAAAAAGTTACATATGTCGTTAGTTTTAGTAGCTTAGTGATGTTCAAAACATTAAGTTCAAACCATCGTATGCACAACCTTTATACAAAAATCGTCAAAATACTTGAGATATGCAAGCAATTCTCTGAAAATCTCGTCAATGAATTGGGTAATGTACTGCTCACATGATGACATCCGAGCGAAACTTGACCAAACGGCTGACACATGGATAGGAGCTTGCTTCTTCGCTAAAAACATAATGAAGTTCCTAAGGGGACTTCTTTGTTTCTTTTTTGAAAAAACAGGGTCGAGAGACTTCAAAAAGAGTATTATCGTCAAATTCAATGGACTTGCAGGAGTTTTTGCCGTAGCACGAACTTGCATGGGTACTATTAGTTAGCAGACCCGAAATAAATCATCACTCATTCGAGTTTTAACACTCAAAAGTTTGGATATCTCACTAATTTTCTCTATTTTGTTTCCATAACAGATTTGTTGTCTTGTCTTTAAAATCAGTTGTTTAGCGATTACTAATTTACAAAGAAAATTCGACAAACTGTTATTTTTCTATCTATTTATTAGGGTGGGAAACTTTAGTTATAAACAACAGTCAGCGTTCTGCAGCTTATAGGAAAGCCATCACGAACACTTTCCGTATTGTTTTGATGCTTTAGAGGTGGGACTATCTTCTTAAGTCCTCTTACCACTCAACATCCTCTGCCTTGAACTCGCCTTCGTCTTCAAATCCTGCTTTCTGTATCTTACCAGGCTCTACGCTGGTACAGATTATACTCATTGCCTCAACGTGTAACAATGTTACACTTGGCTTTAAGTAGCTTTTCTTTGCTTCTATCTTATTCATAAAATATAATTCTAAGTTTCTACTTTTTTAATGTATTCTGGTAAGGATTAGTAGTTGATAAATGGTCTCACCTTGGTATGGTCAGTCTTTACCGCACCACCGAAATGAGCACCTTTAGAACCAGCTATTACTGTGACGCCCTTCTTCTGATCATCAGTTTTCCAATCGTTAGCAGCCCAATACCAATCTGTCAATGGAACTCCATTTGCCTGATAGAAGAGAATCTCCTGAAGACGATAACCCAAGCTACCAGCCCACGGTTGAGCTGCTGAACCACCATACCCAAAGTCTTTTGTAGGGTCAGTTACTCCAAGATACTTAAGAGCAGAATCCCACTCACCAGCACCAGGTACATACCACTTCAACTTTTTTGAACCTACCTGCCCCAAGTCAGCTACAGCCTTAAAAGCCGGACATCGTTCGTTATACGCCTTAAACCGGGCGCGAGGAAGTCCATAAAGTCCATCTGTTGTGTTGGTATTCCATGTCTGTGCATACCCATCATATTTAGCAATCGTATTTTTCAAACCATCAAAGTCTTGATTTTCATGAGTCTTACATTTTACGTCAGGACTTGTTGCCCACTGCTTTTCTCTAATTTCTGTAAGGCTCATACATATCTTACGATTCTTATCCACTACGAGTGCTACTGGTTTGCGTTGTTTCAAGTTAGGAACCAATGTACCTACTGTTCCATCCTCGAAGAGATAATCTGCAGAATAATAGATAGTCTGCCAGATAGTATAGCTTTTTCCATTCTTCAACTCTACGTCCTTAAGATTAAGAGGAAGCACCTTGTTAGCAACTGGCTTCTTATAGATAGTACCAGAAGCCTCTGGAGCAAACTGGAATGACAACTTATTTAAGTATGTCTGAGGCAAGAAGTAAACGCCTGCATCTTCTGGAGTGATAATGTAAGATGTCTTTATAACGCCATTCTGTTGAGGTCCCTCAACATTATTAGTAAAATGCTTATATTTAAGCTGACCAGCCTCTGTCACGCTGGCATAATTAGCTGTTGGCCCAGATGGATCAATAGTACAGGTTCCATTAACGCCGCCTTTATCATACTTTAATGCACCATTGATTGAACCCTCAAAGGCTTGACTTGAGAAACCATTGATCTTCATTCTCACTCTTGCGTATGGTGATTCAAGTTGGAAGTTAACTTGTTGCTTCTTCTGTGGAAGGATTTTTACATCCAGATTGTTAAAGAGTGCATTGGCAGAACCCTTATTGATGTCGATAATAATCTTACCGTCCTTGTATGTCAATTGTTCACTGAAGACAAAGAACTCGTATTCACCTGGCTGCAACACCTGAACAGAAGAAAAACCTGCCTTAGGCGTAAACTTCGAACCATCGTATGAGCCTACCCACTCACCTTTCTTCTGTCTATCTGCTTTATTATAAGCAAGGATAGTGTACTTCTGTGCTGGAGCTGACGTGTAAGTAGCGCGTGTCTGAGGCTTTGCATCCTCTACTACCTCTGTGTAAGCCTCAAGACCATCACCTAAACTTGATACAGAGCTGGCAATCACACGACCCTTTGCCTCTCCTGCAACACCACGGGTTGCCACTGACTGCTCTTTGCCATAGCCAGCAAAATCAAAGTTGAATGAAAGCGCTGTACCTTCTGTTGCAGCCTGCTCTTGCTGTACATCGCTCGCAAGACTGGCTTCGTTGCTACATCCTGTATTCACTACGGCAGCCATCACCATTAACGCTGACACGAATACTTTCAAAACATTTTTCTTCATTTTCCTAACATTTTTAATAAATATGCGGATTTTGCGTTAGCCACCTCAAGATAATCACTCAAGATGACTATGCTCTAAAACTCATACAAATATTAATCTAATAGTCATTTTTTTTGTTATCGGATGTAAAGTTAATAATAATCCAAGAAATATGCTACAAAAATTAATATTTTTTTTATTTTATTATTAGGTAGGGTCTACTAAATAAATATAAACCACTGACATTCAATAATATATACCTAATATTATTTGTGTAATTCACCAAAAATGACTACCTTTGGTTGTTAAAATATTAACGACGTAAAATGAAATACTACTCTCAATATCGTAGTCACGACTTGTTTGAACTCCAAGAGTCCCTCTCAGGATTGACAAGTTCACGGAAAAGCCGGTTTTCGTTCCCGAGTTGTTCGTCCTTGTCTGCAAGCGTCTTGACCATGATTTCTTCAACATGCTTACCTTGATGCTTGCAGAGGTGGATGGAAGCAAGCCGAAGAGGGAGGGCACGGACGAGGACGGCAACGACCATGGCGGTACGATGAGAGTTGACGCCACCTGCTGCGATGCCGAGGTTCGCTATCCGACCGACTCAAACCTTTTGGAGGACGGCAGCAAACTGATAGACCGCTTTCTTGACAGCATGGAGGATGTATTACCCACACCACAAGGTTGTATGAAAAAATAAATTAGCAGACTCTAATTGGCTGATTAATAATAAGTTAATTTATAGAACACCCCTTAATAGAACCTACCTATATAAATCACCCTTTCCCTTTTGCTTAAAGATGAAAGAGTTAAAAATATCCCCAGCGGTTACTCCTATTGAAATGTTTCGGATTTGATATCCTTCATTAGGAAAAACAGTTACATTCATTTTATTTTTCTCAATACTGATAGATATATTGTTATCTTCATATTTTTTGCAATCTATGGATAGTTGGGTCTCTCCAATTTGTTTTCCATTTTCCTGAATAGCATATACCCAAAAAATCTTATAATTTTTGCATGTGAATACATAAGTGTTGCCTGCTTGTGGAACTTCTATATTTTTGTTTTTATTTATATTGCTTACATCATTACTCTCCCAAGCCATAGGATCCCAATCTCCATCCCTGCTTTCACAGGAACAAAGGAAGCCTAATCCTACAATCAGAAACGCTAAAATATTTTTCATCGCGATATAACAGAATATTCATGATTATATTTGTAGTAATGTGGCTGCCCCCTACGAGTGACCTCATTATCATATATTTCCGGACCACTGTTCGTGTCAAAGACTTTACTCAAATAATATCCATTAACCCGTTGGCGGAATTTATTTAAGTTGATAAATATACGTAAAAAGTTACACATGTCGTTAGTTTTTAGCAACTTATTGAAGTTCAAAACGTTAAGTTCAAACCATCGTATGCACAACCTTTATACAAAATTCGTCAAAATACTTGAGGTATGCAAGCAATTCTCTGAAAATTTCATCAATGAATCGGGTAATGTACTGCTCACATGATGACATCCATCAAACAAGTCGTATCGGCTACAGAGATTCAATATCAACCTGAACGTGAATGTTTAAGATTGGTTGTTCTTTTATCAATACACTGAAAATTATTTTGACAACCATCCTGCTGATAATTTGCGTGTAGACAAACAAACTTGCATCCATGCGTAAATACGCTGAATATGGAGGATTTTGTATATTGTTGACATACAGTGTGTTGTGTGTATTGGTTCCAAGATGCGCCCGTTGTTGGTGTCCTTTGGGAGCCAAAAGCATAGTTTTAAGCCGATTATTAACATGCTTTTGTCGTGCAAAGGCATGTAAATTGGACCTCAAAGTGATGTTTCTTGCCGGCTCATCTCATTGCTTTAAGTGAAAAAGGTGTTTTTTCTTGTCAAATTAGTGCCTGCGTGCATCCCGTAGGCCTATCGTTTTTTTCTAGATTGAAAGTTTTGAATGGTCGTTTTAGGGGCTAAAAACAATCAAAAAATAGGACATTTAGGGCGAGCGATCCACCACCCTCCGTCAAACAAAAATGGGGTACATCCTTACGGACATACCCCAATGATAGGTTTTTATGACATACCGGCTGTGCAGCTGTACCCGCACCCTGCATGCTCTGTGGGATGCGGTCGAGCCGACAAAGGCCCGCCGCGGGTCATTAATTTTTGAATGTCAGTCCATGGTCATCGGCATCGATGATGATGGGTTTGTCGTTCATTACGTCGCCGGCCAGCAGTTTCTTGGACAGATCGTTCAAGACATAGCGTTGGATGGCGCGCTTCACGGGACGGGCACCGAACTCGGGATCATATCCCACCTTGCCAAGGAAGTCGATGGCATTGGGTGTCCATTCCAAGGTAAAGCCTTGTTCCGATAGCATTTTCTTCACGGCGTTCATCTGCAGTTTCACCACGCTGTCAATCTCAGTCCGGGTCAGTGGCAAGAACATGATGGTTTCGTCGATACGGTTGAGAAACTCCGGCCGGATGGTCTTTTTGAGCATTTCCATGACAGTATGCTTGGTTTCTCTCAACTTGTTCTCACGGTTGTGTGCGTCAATACCAGCCATTTGCTCTTGGATGTATTGGCTGCCCAGGTTAGAGGTCATGATGATGATGGTGTTCTTGAAGTTCACCGTGCGTCCCTTGTTGTCGGTAAGCCTACCGTCGTCCAGCACTTGCAGCAGGATGTTGAATACATCTGGATGCGCCTTCTCTATCTCGTCGAACAAGATGACGCTGTAAGGCTTGCGCCTGACGGCCTCGGTCAGCTGTCCACCCTCGTCATATCCTACATATCCGGGAGGCGCTCCGATGAGCCGTGACACACTGAACTTTTCCTGATACTCGCTCATGTCGATACGCGTCATCATGCTTTCGTCGTTGAAAAGATATTCAGCCAGTACCTTGGCCAGCTCGGTCTTACCCACGCCAGTGGTTCCTAAGAAGATGAACGAGGCGATAGGACGTTTCGGATCATGCAGTCCGGCGCGGCTTCGGCGCACCGCGTCGCTCACGGCTGTGATGGCCTCATCTTGGCCAATCACCCGTTTGTGTAGCTCGCTTTCCAGATGCAAGAGCTTGTCTTTCTCGCTTTGCAGCATGCGTGTGACGGGAATGCCGGTCCATCGGCTCACCACTTCAGCGATGTCATCTGCCGTCACCTCCTCGCGCACCATGGCTTCTCCGCCCTGTGTGGCCTTCAGTTGTAGCTTGATGTTGTCGATGTCGTCTTGCAGACTTTTCAGCTTACCATACCTTATCTCGGCCACCCGTTCGTAGTTGCCCTCACGTTCGGCGCGGTCAGCTTCAAACCGCAGGTTCTCCATCTCCTGCTTGTCCTGCTGTATCTTGTTCACCAAGTTCTTCTCGCTTTCCCACTTAGCCCGGAACGACTGTTCCTCCTCGTGCAGTTCGGCGATTTCCTTGTCCAGTTGTTTGATCTTCACCTCGTCGTTTTCCCGCTTGATGGCTTCGCGCTCAATCTCCAATTGTTTGAGCTTACGGGTAATCTCATCCAACTCTTCCGGTACCGAGTCGCGTTCCATACGCAGTTTCGCTGCGGCCTCGTCCATCAGGTCAATGGCCTTGTCTGGCAAGAATCGGTTGCTGATGTATCGCTCTGACAGTGTTACGGCAGCAATACATGCGTCGTCCTGAATTCTCACTTTGTGGTGGTTCTCGTACCGTTCTTTCAGTCCGCGGAGGATGGAGATGGCGCTCAGCTCATCAGGTTCGTCCACCATCACGGTTTGGAATCGCCTTTCCAGTGCCTTGTCTTTCTCGAAATACTTCTGATATTCGTTGAGCGTGGTGGCACCGATGGCCCGCAATTCGCCACGCGCCAAAGCCGGCTTCAGAATGTTGGCGGCATCCATGGCACCTTCGCCACCACCTGCACCCACCAAGGTGTGAATCTCGTCGATAAAGAGGATGATTTCGCCCTCGGCGTGAGTCACTTCCTTGATGACGCTTTTCAGACGTTCTTCAAACTCGCCCTTGTACTTGGCTCCGGCCACCAATGCACCCATGTCCAGTGAGTAGATCTGCTTGTTCTTTAAGTTCTCGGGCACGTCACCTCGTACGATACGTCCGGCCAAGCCCTCCACAATGGCGGTCTTACCCGTACCCGGCTCACCTATTAATATAGGGTTGTTCTTGGTACGGCGGCTCAATATCTGGAGCACGCGGCGTATCTCCTCATCCCGTCCGATAACGGGATCCAACTTTCCGGCACGAGCTTCCTGCACCAGGTTCTTGGCATACTTATCAAGCGCCTGATAGTTTTCGTCGCCACTCTGGCTCTGTACCTTCGAACCTTGTCGCAACTCATCAATGGCTTTGGTCATGTCTTTTTCCGTACAGCCTGCATCCTTGAGAATACGACTGGCCGAAGAATTGACCGTGAGCAAAGCCAGCAACATGGGTTCTAGGCTCACGAACTGGTCGCCAAAGCGTTGGGACAAATCCATAGTCCTTTGCAAAACTATGTTGGTGTCATTGCTCAGGTAGGGTTGTCCGCCCGATACCTTGGGCAAGTGTTCAATCTCGCTCTGCGCCAATGCCTCTATCTGAGAAGGATTAACGCCTAACTTTTGAAAAATAAACGTTGTCACGTCCTTCCCTTTGTTCAGCAGGGCGAGCAGCAAGTGAATGGGTTCAATGGTCTGTTGCCCAGCGTTTTGTGCCAGGTTCACAGCCTCTTGAACGGTTTCTTGTGCTTTAATTGTAAATTTATCGAATGTCATAGTCCTTTTTTCCTTTCTTTTTTAATCTTTTCTTTAACTGCTTCATGATGTCCAAAAGGTGTGCCTTTGTATAGTGATGCGCCAATGTGGCGGTTTTATTGTGTCAAATTGGCCGATAAAGAACTTGCGGACTTCCATGTGTCTGCCTGTAAGTCCGTGATTTGTTTTGCGATGGAGAGAGGTTTTATTTCAGCAGGTCATAGCTTCAACATAGGATAAAAGAATGTGATTTCTTGCGGCTATTAATCGTTTTTTATTACCTTTGCCAAAGATAGGCATCGCCTCAGCAATTCAAGCGAGCTTGACTGCCTTCGGCTCGCACTATCTTTGGCAAAGATAGGCGTCGCCTGTTGAATCTCTACTGATTTGAACATTGATTATCATTAAAATAAAATTGATTATGAAACCAACATTATTACTGCTTGCTGCCGGCATGGGTAGCCGTTATGGAGGATTGAAACAACTTGACGGTTTGGGACCTAATGGGGAAACCATCATGGACTATTCTATTTATGATGCCATCAAAGCAGGTTTTGGAAAAATTGTATTTGTCATCAGAAAAGACTTTGAAGGCGAGTTCAGAGAGAAGGTGTTGTCTAAATATGCAGGACATATTCCTGCCGAAGTGTGTTTCCAGGCCATCGACAAATTGCCGGAAGGTTTTACCGTTCCTGAAGGAAGAGAAAAGCCATGGGGTACCAACCATGCCGTGATGATGGCTGAAGATTTGATTAACGAACCGTTCTGTGTCATCAACTGTGACGACTTCTACAATCGGGATGCGTTCATGGTGATGGGAAAATTCTTGGCCGACCTTCCAGAAGGCTCAAAGAACAACTATGCCATGGTGGGCTTCCGCGTAGGCAATACATTGTCGGAGAATGGAACCGTGGCCCGCGGTATTTGCGAAAAGAACGAGCAAGGAAACCTGACCACCGTTGTAGAACGTACCGAAATCATGCGCGTTAACGGAGCCGTATGTTACAAAGATGAGCAAGGCGAGTGGGTGGCTGTAGACGATAACACACCCGTATCAATGAACATGTGGGGTTTTACTCCCGATTATTTTAAATATAGCGATGCTTATTTCAAGGAATTTCTCTCTGATCCTAAGAACATGGAGAACCTCAAGGCTGAGTTCTTCATCCCATTGATGGTTAATAAGTTGATTCATGAGGGAACGGCTACCGTGAAGGTGCTTGACACTACCAGCAAGTGGTTTGGCGTTACTTATGCAGCAGACCGTCAAGATACCGTGGACAGGATTCAGTCGCTGATTGACCAAGACGTATATCCTAATCAGTTATTCTGAGGGATGAGTTTTTGAGATTATAAGTTTTTAAGGTTTTTGAGTTATTGCGTTTTTAAGTTGGTGGGTGATTGCCTTTGTGTCAAACAGCCATCAACTTGAAAACGATGATATTCTCAACGTACATTCGTTACATGAACATAGACATTTTAGCACCAGAAGAGTTGGAGCTGTTGCGACAACTAATTGCTGATGCTCAACATATTATTATCTGCGGACACAAGTCGCCTGACGGTGATGCGCTGGGCTCTTCGTTGGCTTGGTGCGATTATCTGAAAAGCCAATGTGGCAAACAGCCCGCTGTCGTGATGCCGGATGCTTATCCCGATTTCCTGCAATGGTTGCCCAACAGCGATCGTATTGTACGCTATGACAAGCATCAGGAGGAAGTGAAACAACTATTCCAGAAGGCCGACTTGGTGTTTTGTCTCGACTTTGGCAGCACTGGGAGGGTAGACGAAATGCAGTCAGTACTGGAAGCAAGTCCTGCCAAAAGGGTGATGGTAGACCATCACACCAATGCCGACATGGATACGGTTTTATCCATATCAAGAACCGATGCCAGTAGCACCAGCGAACTGATCTTCCGCATAATATGGCAGTTGGGTGGCTTTGAACGGATGACGTGCCAGGGTGCCGTGCCCATCTATTGTGGTATGATGACCGATACGGGCGGCTTTACCTACAATTCGTCCAGTCCAGACATCTTCTTTATCATCAGTCAGTTGCTGACAAAGGGATTCGATAAGGACAAGATTTACCGCAATGTTTACAACAATTATAGCCAGTGGGCCATACGGTTGCGGGGCTATATGATGTCGCAAAAGTTAAATGTCTTCGAGGATTTTCATGCTTCTTATTTTGCCATCTCCCGTCGTGACATGCGCGATTTCCATTTTGTGAAGGGCGATGCAGAGGGCTTGGTCAACGTTCCGCTCTCCATCAAGGGCATGAAGTTGTCCGTTTCATTGCGTGAAGACGATCGTAAGGATAACCTGGTGTGGGTGAGCCTGCGTTCGGTGGATGACTTTCCTTGCAATGAGATGGCGGCCGAATTCTTCAATGGGGGAGGGCATGTCAATGCCAGTGGCGGTAGGCTTTATTGCTCTTTGGCCGAGGCTGAAAAGGTGGTTAGGCAGGCTTTCATACATTATGAGGATCGGTTAAAACGAAAATAGCCGACGCACGGCAGCTTGTTCCTATCGTCAATAATCTATAAAAGCAAAGCTTTTCTTTTGTCGTTTTCCCGACTTTAACTATCTTTGCAGAAGATAGGCTTCGCCTCAGCAATTTCAAGCCAGCTTGATTGCCTTCGGCTCGCACTATCTTTGCAGAAGACTGTAGATATCATAACAGATGAAAAAAATTATATTTCCACTATTCGCCTTGTTGTCCATCTGCTTTTTGGCATCTTGCCGTGACAACAAGACCTATGCAGATCAAAAGGCAGCGGAGCGCAGTGCCATAAACAAATACATTGCCGATTCGGCCGTGCATGTCATTTCTGAAGAGACGTTTGCGGCGCAAGGTTACACGACAAACGTGCAACGCAATGAGTTTGTCTTGATTTCCAGCAGTGGCGTTTATATGCAGATTATTCGAAATGGAGTGGGAGAGAAAATCAAAAATGGTGAGACCGTTGATGTTCTTTGTCGTTTTAAAGAACGTAACTTGATGACCGACTCCTTGCAACTTTCGAACGATGTACTGTTTTATTCAGCCGTGGTGGATAAGATGAAGGTTCGTAATACCAGTGGAACGTTTACGGCTTCGTTTGTAAAGGGTGAGAGCGTGATGTCAAGTGCTTTCAATACAACAGAGGTTCCTGCTGGTTGGCTGGTTCCGTTCAGTTATATCCATGTGGGCAGACCCATCAAAGAAGGCGACGAGATAGCGAAGGTGCGGTTGATAGTTCCGCATACCAGCGGGCATAACTATGCGCGACAGAGTGTCTATCCATGCTTGTATGACATTACGTATCAACGAGGTAGGTGAGAAAAACCTGTGGACAGCTTGATATAAAAACTAACATTAAACAGGAAACATCATGACGTTAATCAAATCAATTTCAGGAATTCGGGGTACCATTGGAGGTCGTTCGGGCGACACGTTGAACCCATTGGACATCGTTAAGTTCACATCAGCTTATGCTACGTTTATCCGTAGAAGTGGAAAGTCGCAGAGCAATACCATTGTCGTGGGGCGCGATGCGCGCATTTCAGGTGAGATGGTGAAGAACGTGGTGTGTGGAACGTTGATGGGAATTGGTTATGATGTCATTAACATTGGGTTGGCTACAACGCCCACAACCGAACTGGCTGTGCGAATGACACAGGCGGCTGGGGGCATTATCATCACCGCCAGTCATAACCCAAGACAATGGAATGCACTGAAATTGCTCAACAATGAAGGCGAATTTCTGACAAAATCGGAAGGAAACGAGGTACTCGATATCGCTGAAAGTGAAGATTTCAACTATGCGGATGTGGATCATTTGGGACATTATACCGAAGATTCTTCATTCGACCAGCGCCATATTGAGAGTGTGTTGGCACTGAAGTTAGTTGATCGGGAGGCCATCAAAAAAGCTCATTTCAAGGTTGCCGTGGATGGTATCAACAGTGTGGGTGGCATCATTCTGCCAAAACTGTTGAACAAATTAGGCGTTGAATACACGCTTCTGAACGGTGAACCCACGGGCGATTTCGCACACAACCCAGAGCCATTAGAAAAGAATTTGGGGGGTATTATGCAGGAAATGTCCAAAGGAGGCTACGACCTGGGTATCGTTGTTGATCCGGATGTAGACCGCTTGGCGTTTATCTGTGAAGATGGTACCATGTTCGGTGAGGAATACACGCTGGTTAGTGTGGCTGACTATGTGCTGAGTCATACGCCTGGCAATACCGTTTCAAACCTCAGTTCTACACGTGCGCTGCGCGATATAACAGAGAAACATGGCGGACAGTACATGGCTTCAGCCGTTGGAGAAGTTAACGTTACCACAAAGATGAAGGAGGTGAATGCCGTCATCGGTGGTGAAGGCAATGGGGGAGTGATTTATCCGGCGAGCCATTATGGCAGAGATGCCTTGGTGGGAATTGCCCTCTTCCTCTCTTCTTTGGCACATAAAGGCTGTAAAGTGAGTGAGCTTCGCAAGTCTTACCCCAACTATTTCATGGCGAAAAACCGTATTGACCTGACGCCAGAGACTGATATCAGTGCCGTCTTGGATCGTATCAAGGAGATGTATGCGGATGAAAAAGTGACAGATATCGATGGCGTCAAGATTGATTTCGCTGATAAATGGGTTCACCTGCGAGCCAGCAACACGGAGCCTATCATTCGTGTTTACAGCGAGGCTGCGACAATGGAAGAGGCTGAAAGTCTTGGTCGTAAGCTCATGGATGTAGTTTATGAAATGCAATAAGACGTATTGCTTGGTCGGCATCTGCCAACCATTAAACGTCAAAATCCCCAAGGCAACACGTCGTCTTGGGGATTTTGTTAAGTATGCGGGACACCTTTTCCCTGATGCTTGTATCGGGATTTAACTGAAAATCATGGTTCCCAGTGTTTTTGCCAGCCATATCAGCAGGGCAATCATCATGGCAATGGCGATGATAAAGAATACAAGGAAGACCGCAGCTTGCAACGCCCGTTTGTTCACTTCCTTGATGATGGCTTTGTCGTCGTTGATGAATCCGTCGATGAGCGCCATGTTCTTCTTGTTAGAACGGTGGAAAAAATCAATGACATTGCCGACGTAGAAAGGAATAAGTCCTAACAGCACGTCACGCAAAGTGTTGTTCAGCACTGCCAGGGTGAGAGGAATTGAATGCAGCTTGAACATGGCGAAGTAGATATGTGTTAAGCCGAAAAAGGCAGTCACGGCGTCACCTATGCCTCCTGGAACCAGACCAGCGATGCCGTCAAGGTGGTAATTGTCCAGATAGATGGTGATGTGTTTCATGGCCTGGTATGGCCTGCTGTTCCGTAATTGTTCTTTTCTTTCCTGCGAGTTCATTGTTCTTTCTGTCTTAATGATCTTGTTTTTGTTCTTTCGAAAGGTCAACTATGGCTTGGATGTTGCGCATCAATCCCTCGTATTTTGCTCGTTTTACCGCACTTTTTTTGAACAACTGGCGGTAATCATCTTCTGAAAGCTGCATCCACTTGTCGCGTGTCATGGACAAGAACTCTGGCTTCGGTTGCAACTCTGGTGTGTTGTTGGGTATGGAGAAGCGGTTCCATGGACATGCTTGCTGACAACGGTCGCAGCCGTAAACCGTATTTCCCATTTTCTCGGCGATGTCTTTTGAGATGTCTCCACGATTCTCTATGGTTTGGTAGGAGAGGCATCTGTTGGCGTCGAGCGGTCCGTCTTTCGTGATGGCGCCAGTGGGGCAGGCATCAATGCAAGCATGACAATTGCCGCAACGGCTGTGCATGGATTCATCATAGTCTAACTCAATGGTCAAGAACAGCTCGCCAAGGAAGAACATGCTACCAGCTTTTGGGATGATCAGTTGGTGGTTACGGCCAATCCAACCCAGACCTGCACGAGTGGCCCAATAACGCTCCAACACCGGTGCTGAGTCGCAGAAAACCCGAAAATAAGTGTCATCATTCTCCTTGTTCTGTTCATCCTGCATGCGTAATTCCTTGAAATCAAATGTCAATGCCAGCTGTCTCAGCTTTTTCTTGACGATGTCATGATAGTCCTCACCGTAAGCATACGCGGCGAATTGCAGCTCGTTCTCAGGGATATGCTGCGCGGGTGTGTAGTTCATGGCAACCGATACGATGCTTTTCACGCCCTTCATGAGCAACCGAGGATCCAGCCTCATGTCGGTATGGTTGCGCATGTAGTCCATGTCTGCCTGCCGTCCTTCGTTAATCCACTGCCTTACATGCTGGGCAGTGGTGGCGTCAACGGCTTCAGCGCGTGCTATTCCGCAAGCAAAAAAGCCGAGGTTTAATGCCTCAGCCTTCAGCTCACTCGAAAGTCTTGAACTCATATCCTTGTTCTTTCAGCCATCTCAATGCCTCTGGTAAGGCGTATCGTAGCTTATCGATGCTCTTTGTCGAATCGTGAAAAGTAATGATGGAGCCGTTGCGGGCATATCTCTTCACGTTGTTCAGTACGTCCTCTGCCGTCATCCATTTGGAGTAATCGCGGGTCACGAGGTCCCACATCACGATTTGATAGCGTCTGGACAGCCACCAATACGCAGACCATCGCATCCATCCATGAGGTGGGCGAAAGAGGTGGGCGTGTATCAGTTCGTTGGCTTTCTGGATGTTGATGCCATAGGTCAGCGCCCAATGTTTGAGTGACCCCATGTGGTTGAAAGTGTGATTGCCCACTTGATGGCCTTCCTCTACGATGCGGTTGTACAGGTCGTGATAACGTAGTACATTCTCGCCCACCATGAAGAATGTAGCCTTGGCATTGTATTGGGCCAGCGTGTCGAGGATGAAAGGCGTGGAACTGGGTATCGGACCGTCGTCGAAAGTCAGGTAGACTGAACGGTCGTTTTTATCCATGCGCCACAAGGCGTTAGGGTATAGCCACCGTAACCATTTGGCTGGTTGCTCTATGAACATGCTTTATTTACTTCTTTTTCTTTAAAAAATGATGCCGGGGACAAACCAGTCTGACTGACATGCTTGTGTCTCGGCATCAACATTTATCATGAATCACTCTGATGTACGACCGCCTTTTCGCGCATACAGGTTGTATCGTTTGTTCAATTCGTCCATTTGTTTCTTGGCCCATGCGGCGTCGAAGAGCGAAGTAATCTTGTTCACTTCCATCATGAGTTGGAAGTATAGCATGCAATCTTCTTGTGATGCAAGGAATCTATTGCCATCCAAACTTAGGTACCAGTCTGCATATTGCACATGGTCTTTCCATAATTTTTGAAGGATATGCTTGGCCTTTGCTTTCTGTCCCAGCAGCACATAAGCACGCGCCATGTCCAGGCAACCACTCTTCCAGCTTATCGGTACATTGTATTCAGGTATCACACGTTCGGCCTTAGCCAATGCCTTTGCGGCCTTGTCGGTCTTGCCTTCCTTGAGTAGTTCTGTGACTAACTGTGCGAATAGGCGTCGATGTGTCACGCACATGCCCATAGTCGTTTCGTCGATGTAGAGGCCTTTCTTCTCCAATCCGCCGTACTTGTAGCGGTTCATGAGGTTGTTGTAGGCCTTTTCGGTGTCGAAGTTCTTCACGCCGGGCTTGTTGGTGGTGAAAGGTGTGATGCGGTTCACCAGTCCTTCGCTCACGAAGTTGTCGCCCAGGTTCATGTAGTATCTGGCAGCAACGGTCGTGGCGACGTAGATAGGTCGTGTCCATCCGCATTCAGCAATCATCTCCAGCATCATCATGTCTTGCTTGTTCAGGGCTCGCTTGCCTGCCAGTGAGATCACCATCTTGTCGGGGATGGTGTCGGATGCCATCATCATACCGCTCTTCTTCACGGCCTCTTTGTCGATGGTTACATATACCGTGTCGGTGGGGATGACGTGCCTGTCCTCATCTTTCGACCGCATCCAGTACTTGATGATGTTTTTCAGCTCGAACGGCTCATCGCCGAATTGCTTCCTGGCCTCTTCGGGATATTCCTTGTAGTATTGCGCCAGTTCTTTCTTCAAGTCGCTCTGGATGGGCACAGCCTCGTTGGTTCCTGAGCAATAGTCTAATCTTGGCCAGCTGATAGGTACAGATGGCGAGTCGTAGGCCGGCCGCTTCATCTGGTCAATATACCAGTCGGTCTGCAGATAGCTCAGGTTGCATACCCTGGCATCAGTCCGCACACCCTCTACGTCCTGGTTGTACCACAGTGGGAAGGTGTCGTTGTCGCCATTGGTGAAGAGTATTGGGTAGCCTTTATCCTGCAAGGTCATGAGGTAGTTCTGCCCGAAGTCGCGGCAGGTGTACCGCCCACTTCTGTCGTGGTCGTCCCAGTTTTGGCTTGCCATCTGCACCGGTACCAGCAAACAGGCTATTCCTGCTATGGCAGCCAATAGTGTCTCGTTGAGTTTAAGATACTTCTTCAGCAGGTCGATGATGGCTGCCACGCCGATGCCACACCATATAGCGAATGCGTAGAACGAGCCAGCGTAGGCGTAATCACGTTCACGAGGCTGCAACGGAGTCTGGTTCAGATAGATCACGATGGCCAATCCTGTCATGAAGAACAGGAAGAACACCACCCAGAACTGACGGATGCCTCGCTTGCCTCGCCATGCCTGCCAGAACAGTCCGATGATTCCCAGCAGCAGCGGCAGCATGTAGTATACGTTGTGTCCCTTGTCGTTTTTCAACTCATCGGGCAGCTTACTCTGGTCGCCCAATCGTGGATTGTCAATCAATGGGATACCTGAAATCCAGTTACCGTGTTCCAATTCGCCGTTGCCTTGTATGCCATTCTGGCGACCAGCGAAGTTCCACATGAAGTATCGCCAATACATAAAGTTGCACTGGTAGCTCAGGAAGAAGCGCAGGTTCTCCCATTGCGTTGGCACTTTCACCATGATGTTCTCGCCACAGCGGTCGTATGGCACCTGCGTACCGTCCACTCCGCCCATCCAACTCTCGTAGGCCGTGGCGTGGTCTGACGAATACATGCGCGGGAAGAGCATGTTCTGTGCGTAGATGTATTTGGAGTTGTGTGTCACAACGAAGTACGAGTCTTTCTCGTCCTTGCTTGCCTTTTCCTTCCGTGCGTATATGGGTTCGCCCTCGTTCATGCTGGGTATGCACTGGTTGCCCTGCACATCAAGCTTTACTTGGGAGGTATAAGCCTGTCCGTAGAGTAGCGGATGGTCGCCATATTGATCTCTACTCAAGTATTTTCCCAATGTGAAAATATCCTCAGGTGAATTCTGATCCATCGGAGGGTTGGCTGCTGAACGTATCACAATGAGTGCATAGCTCGAGTAACCTATCATGAGCATCAGTAGTCCCAGCAGCACAGTGTTCTTGATGCGCGCACTGATGAGCGGCACTCGCTTCTTTTCAACCTTGTTTGTATAGTTGAGTACGAACCACAGCAGGGCCAATATCACCACGCCGATGCACACCGCACTCCAGCCATAGCCGTAGAACGGGATGCCCAACATGCCCACCGATAGCATGAAAGCAATATTCATGCGGCGGTTGCTTTGTCCCACATAGCTCTCGTAGATGGCCCATACCACGGTGGCTACCAGCAGTAGGATGTACACGATGGTACCCGTGTTGAACGGCATGCCGAGCGTGTTGACGAAGAAAAGCTCGAACCATCCGCCCACGGTGATGATGCCTGGGATGAGTCCGTACAGCACACCTGCCACTATGACAAACGAGCCAAGCAGGGCAATAAGTGAGCCCTTGACCTCGATATCGGGGAACTTGCGGTACACAAACACCAGCACAATGGCCGGGATGCACAGCAGGTTGAGCAGGTGTACGCCGATGGATAGCCCCGTCATGTAGGCGATGAGCAGCAGCCAACGGTCGCTGTGAGGTTCGTCAGCGTGGTCTTCCCATTTCAAGATGAGCCAGAATACAACAGCTGTGAATGCCGATGAGTAGGCATACACCTCGCCCTCGACGGCCGAAAACCACGCCGTGTCGCTGAAACAGTAAATCAGTGCGCCCACCATGCCCGATGCCTCGATGGCGATGAGCTTGCCCAGTGACAGGCTGTCCCAGTCTTTCAGGATAAGTCTGCGCGTGAGGTGCGTGATGGTCCAGAACAGGAACAGCACTCCGGCGGCGCCCAGCAACGCACTCATCGTGTTGACCATGAGGGCCACCTTAGAAGGGTCGCTGACAAACTGCGTGAAGAGATTGGCCGTAAGCATGAAGAATGGTGCCCCCGGCGGATGCCCTATTTCCAGTTTGTACCCTGTGGTGATGAACTCTGGACAGTCCCAGAAGCTGGCTGTCGGCTCTACAGTAAGACAGTAGGTGATGGCAGCCACGAGGAAGGCAACCCATCCAACCACATTGTCTACTAATCTGAATTGTTTCATTGATATAATGATGAATAATAATTTTGTATTCTATTGATAGACTGTCCTGTCTTTGCTTATTATGCTATTTGTAGACAAAAAACTCATTGCTGGTCAACGTAACAACCTATGATTTGCAAAGGTACGCAAAAACTATTAAAACAAGCGGGGTGAAAGACTTAAAAAATGTGACATCGGCATTTATGAAAAGATTGGAGGACATGGCCGCCCGATGAACAGCCTTTTACCTTTATTCGGACTTTTCGCTGGCCAGTTTATCCTTTCTCTCTATGGCTTCCTTTGCTTTTTGTTTCAATCGTGCGATGCGTTCCAGGGCATGACGACGAGTATGGATGATTTGATAGCGGTAAACCAGACAGGTGAGAAGGAAATAGGCCAGTACCTGTACCCACAAAACTTGGTATTCTGTTTTGATGTCAGCCAGCGTGGCTCCCATGCCGTTGATGCGCAAAAATCCCCTAACGCCAAAGGTAGATGGGAACAGATAGGCCACACCTTGCCAGATTCCAGGTATATTGTGTTGAGGCCATGAAATGCCTGTCATGAATATTAGGGGGATGGATGTGAAGACAACCAGCAGGATGACGTTCTCGCGATAGCGTACCATACACGACAAGGCCATGCCGAAAAAGATGCAAGCCAGGATGTATGGAACGAGCAAACCCAACAGTGCAGCTCCAGAAGCGAGGGTGGTAAAGCCGAAAAGCCTGGGCACTATCAGTGACAGGTAAGCTCCAATGACTGCATAGAGCATGAAGTAAGCCATGGATTTGCCCATGACGATGCGGAATATGCCATTGTAATGCCGACTGATGGGTACGAGGTCTTTGTAGCGATTGTTCTCTCTGGCCGTTCCAGCAGCCAGGCCAATGCCCAACAACAGCGTTTGCTGAATAATCATCATCAGCACACCGGGGATGAGTGCATTGCCGTATCCGCCCGTCGAATTGAATATCTGAACCTCGTCTACGGCCAGAGGTTGTGCCGTAATCTCATCATCTCGGTTGGTATATCCGCCCGCCTGTTGCAGTTGCAGCTTGGTGTTCAGCATGCTGGCCACCTCCTGTGTGCTTTGATAAATAGCTTTATAGGTGAGCATCAGGCTCATGTCGCAGTAAACGCCGACGTGAGATTGCTCCCCTCGGTATAGTTTATTCGAGAAATCTGCGGGGAAATACAGGATGCCGTGAACCACTTGTCGGGCCACCAGTTCACGTGCATCGTCCAAGCTGTTGACATGGTAAGTTATCTTGGTGCCGGGTGAAGCGTCTACCGAACGAATGAACTGACGGCTAAGTTGCGATTTGGAGAAGTCAACAACAGCAACCGGCACCTCGCGCGTCACTTCGTTCGTGTAAGCCCAAGAATAGAGGAGAGGATAGAGAAGTGGCACCAAGATGCAAAAAATCAGCACGCCCTCATCGGTTATGGAAGAGCGTATCTCCTTGACCCAGATATAACACATATCCTGGATGCCTTCTTTGATTCTCTGGAAGAAACTTTCGTTCATGTTTGCTTGTTTCTTGTATTCTAACTCTATTCGGTCGCTTTGTTTGTCTTACGTCCTGTTAAGGTATATATACATAGGTGAGCATGGCTCGCTTGATGTTGCGCAGAGTGAATACCGGCAGTACGATGAAGATGCACAGTGCCATGAGATTGAACCAAGCATCTGTCAGCGGAAAGCCGTTAAAGATACACAGTTGGTAAACCATGTAGTAGTGCCTGAGTGGGAAAAGTTGTGCCATCGCCTCAATCATCGGGCTCATGGAGAACACAGGGTAGGTGGCACCGCTGGCCGTAAACCCCAGTACGGCCCATAGTGAGCATACACTCATGGACATGCGCAGTGAGGGTATCAGACCAAAAGCGAAGATGCCAAAGCCTTGTCCGGCCAGCACTGTGAGTAGTCCGAGCAATAGGATGCGAAAGATACCGCCTGGGTGAGGAAACCCCAATACATAGTAGATGTAGAATTCAAAGCCGTAGAAAATGGTTAGGAAGATGATGGTTTGCGGCAGCATCTTTCCTGCCATGGCCACATAAATATTGTTGTCGGCCAAGGATAGCCATTTCCTTGATTCTTTAAACTTGAGTTCGGTGCCAATGGAATATGCAGAGATAAGAAACATGAAGATGAGCAACACTCCTGGAATCATGGTCGTGGAGAGGTACACATTGTAGTTGGCCAATGGATTGTTAATCATGTGCAGGTCGATGGCGATGGGCTGCAGGAACGTTCTGATTTCGTTATTGGTCTTCCCCATGGCTGTTAGTTTTGCGGAAGCAACACCTGCCGAACCGAGCGTCGTAATGGTTTTCAAATCCTTGTACAGCGTAGAGCCAGCCACAAGTGACACGCTGCTGTAATAAAAAGATATTTTTGGCTGGCGTGCACTGGTGAGGTCGCTTGTCATGCCTTTCGGGATGAGCAGAAAAGCATAAATCTCGTTGCGTTGGATAGCCTGCCGGGCATCGTTCATGTTGGGATAATGTGCCACGACATGGGTCGTCTGGAACGCGTCCAGATTGCGAATCAACTTGCGCGAGGTGGTCGTGTTGTCCAAGTCAACCACGCCGACAGGCATCTCCACGGGTTGGCCTTCGTTCATCAAGGATGTAAAAAAGATGATGACCAGGATGGGGAATATCACCATGCAGAATCCATAAATGGGATTATGTAGTAATATTCCACATTCGCGAAAGGCAATCTGTACTATTTTTTTTAACATGTAACTACGTGATGAATCCTATGTGATGGACAGTTGTGGTGAAGAACCATGGGAAGGTGTTGTGATTTTCGTGCAGGTCTGATTCAGCTGCAATGAACTGGAACCAACATCTACACAATTCTGAAAACCTCACTTATGACTCCTTGATGACGATCGACATTCCTGGACGAAGACCCTCGAATTTTTGGATAGGACGTGCTTTCACCTCGAATGTTTTCAAGTCGTATTGTCCATTGGTCTTGGTGGCTTTCCACACAGCGTATGATCCTTGATCCTTGATATAGAACACTTTCATGTTGATTTCCTTGTTGAAAGCTGGTGCGTATGCCTTGAACGTATCACCCACCTTCATGCCCTTGAGCTGGTCTTCGCGGATGTTGAAGGTTCCCCAAATGTCTTTCATGATGGAAATGCTCATGATGGGCGATCCTGTTCCTACCAGTTCGCCAACCTTAGGATATACACTGCTGATTTCACCTTCTACGTTGGATACCTGAACGGTTTCTCTCAGTAGCGACCGAACCACATTGGCGGCTCCCGCAGCAGCTTGAGCCTGTTTCTTCGCAGCACGTTTCTCTTCTTCGCGAGCGCCGTTCTTAGCCATGTCATATTGGCTCTTGGCCGCTTTCACTTGTGCTTCGCGAGCCTTATAGCCGGCAAAGGCTTCGTCGCGCTTCTGCGCACTCATCACCCCTTGGTCAAAAAGATTTTGCACACGTTCGTACGATTTCTGGGCGATATCTGCCGCCGCTAATGCCTGTTGCCACAATTGATAAGCAGCTTGAATCTGTTCTTTCCTGGCTCCATTGTCAGCCATATCGCTCATGGCTGCTGCTGCCTGTTGTTGGGCTTCGGCGGCCTTTTCCTGTGCATTCACCTCAGGAGCTTCCAGGATGGCCAACGTGTCGCCCACCCGGACGTAATCACCTTCCTTGACTCTTAATTCCAAAATGCGCCCAGGCAGTTTGCTTGAAACGCGGTATTCTGACACTTCAATCTCGCCTTGAACGATCTCGGGCGTCTTTCCCAAGGTGAAAAAACCGATGATGGCCACGAGAATGACAACTGTAGCGAATCCGATGATCGCCAGTAAAATGTTGTTATGTTGTGATTTTGCCGACATGATATTTATTATTGTAAGATGCCAAGTGCCTTGTTGAGGTTTACTTGGGCTAATTTAACTTCTACTTCTGCTTCTATTTTTTGGCTTTGGGCTTTCTGCCAGGCTGTTTGAGCTGCCATGACCTCCGTTGATTCCATGACCCCTTCCTTAAATCCTAAGTTGGCACTGCGCAGGTTTTCTTCGGCGCTTGAGATATTCTTTAAGGCCATGGCCAGTTTTTTGTTGGCCTCTTTCACCTTGAATCTGCTTTGTGCGATTTGCAGTTCTATCTTTTCTTGTGCGTCGCTCATGGTGAGCTCGGCGATGCTGGTGGCCGTCCTGGTGGCACGCACTTTATAAACACCCTCAAACCAGTTCCACACCGGCACCTGAACAATGACTCCCACATTCCATGCACCCGAGAACTTTCGCTGGAAGCCATTGAACATGTTTGGATTTGAGATGAAATAACCACCTGTGAGTGCCACGTGTGGCAGATAGGCAGCCCGGATGAGCCGAGTGTTCTGTTTGCTGATGTCAACAGCGTTTTGCAGCAAGCGCAATTCCGGTCGGGTAGTGGTGATGTCAATCGCCTGATCGGCCTCGATGGTCATTCCCCCAGTCAGCAACTCGGCATTTTCGTCAGCCAATTGGATGTTCTCGTCCAAGGGTAGTCCGCACAATTGACAGAGCAGCATTTTGGCGAGGGCGACTCCGTTTTCGGCCTGTGTCACCTGCATGTCTGCTTCGTTCACTTTCACGTCTACTTTCAAACCATCTGCTCGTGTGGCCACACCTTGCTCAATCATTTTATGAACGTCGGAGCTGAGCTTCTTGACGAGATTCTGATAGCTGTTGGCCAGTTTTTGCTTTTGTTTCAATGACACCACCAGCCAGTAAGCGTGATCGATGTCGTAAAGCGTGGTTTGTGTACGTCGCGACAGGTCGTTGGCGGCCATCTGTTCGTTGATGTCTGCAATGTTGTTGGCTGCGATGATGGCTCCTCCCATGTAGATGGGCTGTTTAACCATCACCGTTCCTGCCCATACTTGCCGGGTGTCTGTCTTCAAAGCTTCATTGATGCTGTTGCCTATGGCGTTTCCGGCTTGGCCGATGGCAGACCCCAGGTTTTCCATCAACGAGCCCAGTTGCTGTGCCATTTGCGGGGAGAGAACCCCTTGTTGTACCAATCCGCCAATCATGGTGGATAAATTGGCTCCCAAGCCGTTGCTGATGTTGGTGCCCAAGTTGGCAAATCCTGCTTTCTGTTGGTCGTTGAGTAGTGAAATTTCCTTACTGATAAATTGATATCCACCTATCGCGTCGACTTTCGGCAGATATTTTGTTCTCAGGGATTTTCGTATGTTTCTGGCCACGTCTTGTTGGAGCTTGGCTACATTCAGCTGCTTGTTGTTGCGCAGAGCCATTGAACGACAACTGTCAAGTGACAGCGTTGTTTGCGCATGAACAGGCAACAGCGTGCCCATCAGAACGAATATCGTATATAGTCTGTTCATCATCGATTCATTCAGCTGCTAATCAAATGTAAAACTTCGTGATCCTATCATGTTGCCTTCTGCAAAGATACTTACCTGATACATACCCGAAACCATGGCTTGGTCTATGTTCCAATAGGCTGTGACATTGGTTTGCTGACCGCCGTATTCCACGGTTTTTTTGGCAGTAGCCTGCAAATTCTTGTTCTCGTATGGGAATGTACCGGCTCCGCCCAGCACACTTCCCGTTGGTGAAACGATGCGCACATACAGCGTACGCATGCCATTGGTGGCGGTAACGTTTTTCGCAATGCTGAAATCCACTTGCAGGGTCTTGGCCTTTTTCATTCGCCTGGTTGCCTTGCCTCGTTTGTCAAGAAGGGATAGGTTAATGCCTATGGCATCCAACTGTGCAGCGATGGCCACCTTCTCAGACAGGTTTGCCTTTTCGGTGCTCAATCCCTCTATTTGTCGGTTGGCTGCTTCGTATTCTCCTTTGATGCGGGTATTTTCCTTGGTCAGGTTTTGATTGAGCCGGTTCAGCGAGTCGATTTCCATCACATAGCTGCGCAGGACGGCGCGCACGGTGGCCAATTCTTTTTTCAACCTGGCAATTTCACGAGCGTCATTGCTCTTTACTTGCTTCAGCTCGTTCAAGAGTCGTTCGGTCTTTTCCTGTTCTTTGGTGAGCTGAGCCACAATGGAATCGTTGCTGATTTGTGTCTTCATCTCACTATATTGATCGGCAAATCGTTGATATTCGTTTTCCATTTCCTGCTTGTCCAGTTCGGCCAACTCTTGCATCTCCTGGTTATGCTGTTGCTGCTTGTTCAAGTTGTAGGCAAGGTATACAATGCCTGCAACAAGTAAAATTATGAAAACGATTATCGGAATGACTACCTTTTTCTTCATAGGTAATATAACTTACTTTAATATTTTTGCAAATTTATATATTTAATGTTGATTGGCAAAAAAAAATAAAAGGCAAATGACCATTCGGCTTGTTTTTAATGTTTTTTGAGAAAAATAAACTTTGCAAAGTAGCTTTCTTGGGTTTCGAGCTTTGTATTTCGTTGTAGGATGTGATGCGACCCCTTGCGCTCAGGGGGATGCTGCATGGGGAGTTAAAGGTATGCGCCAAACTTGCATCACTGCTGTGATGCAGAGGCTTAATAGAAGAAAATGTCAAATATTTTCATTGCTTTTTGCCCCAAAAACAGCTGTTGAAAACTGTTTATCTGGAAAAAATCAATAGGCACAGCGGGTGCAAGTAGGCAACAATTTGGGAAGAAAAAGCGGTTTTTTACACAAATAATTTGGCGTCATCTGCCAAGAAGCACCCTTTTGTCTTGTCATCTGCATGCTCTAACGGGCTAAAAGCATGGAGATACACCGCCAACAGCATGGCTTTTGCAGCTTAAAAGCTATGCTGTTGGCTTCTGAAAGTCTAAATTATGAAGTGTTATGGAGTGCATGCGTGTGTAAGTGTTTGTGTAACAATGTGGTATGAAAGAGTCTTGTGCTTGCCGTATTTGCCAGCTAAAGGTACGTTACTTGCAAATACGACCGGGATTTGGAGGCTTGTTGTCAAGAAAAATCATTCACCCATGTCGGCTTGAATTTGTTTCTTCCAACGTTGTGAATAATTTTTTTTACGAAAAAGTACAACTTTACATATATTTTATTACCTTTACACCCGAAAACTACTTTACTATGAATAAAAACAGCTTTATTTATCGAGCTTTTGATTTATACTATGATGGTTTTAAGCACATGACCGTGGGTAAAACATTATGGGCTGTCATTTTGATTAAACTCTTCATCATGTTCGCCATCCTGAAAGTGTTCTTCTTTCCTGATTTTATCAAGCAGAATACCCAAAAAGGCGATGAAGCAGAATTCGTATCTACCGAGATGATTAAACGAAACATTCATTAAATACATTACATTATGCACAATCTGTTATTAGACATTTCGGCACAAACGATCGACTGGTCGCGTGCCCAATTCGCTTTAACAGCCATTTATCACTGGCTTTTTGTTCCATTAACGCTGGGTCTTGCCGTCGTTATGGGAATTATGGAAACTTGCTACTATCGCACCCGCGACCCTTTTTGGAAGGATGCGGCACGGTTTTGGCAAAAACTTTTTGGTATTAATTTTGCCATGGGTGTGGCAACGGGAATCATCTTGGAATTTGAATTTGGTACCAACTGGAGCAACTACTCATGGTTTGTAGGCGACATCTTCGGTGCTCCGTTGGCTATCGAGGGCATTATTGCTTTCTTCATGGAGGCTACCTTCGTGGCTGTGATGTTCTTTGGATGGAAGAAAGTGTCTCCTGGTTTCCACTTAGCTTCTACCTGGCTCACGGGGTTGGGCGCAACCATCTCTGCTTGGTGGATTCTGGTTGCCAACGCTTGGATGCAGTTGCCCGTTGGACAGGAGTTTAATCCTGATACCATGCGCTTTGAGATGAACTCATTTATGGACGTGGCCTTGTCGCCCTTTGCTGTGGACAAGTTCTGCCATACCGTGACCTCTTCATGGATTATCGGTGCTGTGTTTACAGTGGCCGTAAGTAGTTGGTACTTACTTAAGAAGCGTGACCATAAGTTGGCTCTCGAGAGTATGAAGATAGGTAGTATCTTTGGCTTGGTAGCTGTGGCATTGACATTGATTACCGGGCATAGCTCTGCCATCCAGGTAGGGAAAGTACAGCCTATGAAACTGGCTTCGATGGAAGCTCTTTACAATGGTGGAACCGGCCAGGGACTGACGGTTTTTGCAGCAGTTAACCCATTTAAGCAGCCCGATTATGTGAACCAACAAGAGCCACCTATGAAGATGGCCGTGCCTTATGGCTTGTCATTCTTGGCAACCTTAGACCCCAATGGATATGTGCCTGGCGTGAATGACCTTCTGAATGGTTATACTAAACCAGACGGCACGAAGGTTATCTCGGTAGAAGAAAAAATGAAACGAGGCCAGATGGCCATTGCAGCGCTGCAAGATTATCGTTCAGGTAAGAAGGATGAAGCCACCAAGCAGATTCTGAAAGACAACATGCCTTATTTTGGTTATGGCTATGTAAAATCGCCCCACCAAGTTGTTCCGTTCATTCCGGTGAACTTCTGGGCATTCAGAGTGATGGTTGGCATCGGCATGTTGTTGATTTTGTTCTTTATCTGTTCGCTGTTCTTCGTTTACAAGAAAGACATCATCAAGCATCGCTGGTTGTTGATTTCTGGCATCGTGCTGTTGCCATGTGCTTACCTGGCCTCTCAATCAGGCTGGTTAGTGGCAGAGTTTGGTCGTCAACCGTGGACCATTCAGGATATGTTGCCGACATGGGTTGCCGTGTCTGATATTAAACCGAGTTCGGTTATTGTCACCTTCTTTATATTCTTGATTCTCTTCACCGCCATGTTGGCTGTTGAGATTAACATTCTTTGCAAGGCTATTAAGAAGGGTCCTGAGAATAGTGAAATGTCAAATCAGGTTGAATTATAAATAAGAAAGGTAATACAATGATTACATATAGTTTTTTACAACATTACTGGTGGTTTCTTGTTTCTTTGTTAGGAGCCTTACTGGTATTCTTGATGTTTGTTCAAGGTGCTAACTCTTTGGTGTTCAATCTGGGTAAGACCGAACATGAGCGTAGGATGGTTGTCAACAGTACGGGGCGCAAGTGGGAAACCACTTTCACGACGTTGGTTACCTTTGGCGGTGCTTTCTTCGCTTCGTTTCCTTTGTTTTACAGTACCAGCTTCGGTGGTGCATATTGGTTGTGGATGATTATTCTGTTCTCATTTGTTGTTCAGGCGGTGAGCTATGAATTTCAAAACAAATTGGGAAACATCTTGGGAGTGAAGACTTTCCAATGGTGCTTGGTCATCAATGGTATTTTAGGTCCTGTTTTGGTGGGTGGTGCCGTTGCAACATTCTTCAACGGTTCTAACTTCTTGGTCGACAAGATTAACATCACTAATGGCATGGCACCGGTGATTAGCAGGTGGGCTAACTACAGTCATGGCCTGGATGCGTTGCTGGATATATGGAATGTAGTGCTGGGTTTGGCCGTGTTCTTCTTGGCTCGCATATTGGGTTTGCTTTACATTATTAATAATGTGGCGGATGATACGCTACGCGCTCGTAGCCGTAAGCATCTTATTTATAACACTTGTGCATTCTTGTTGCTGTTCCTTCCGTTCTTAATTAGAACCTTGTTGAAGGATGGTTTCGCCTATGACCCAGCCACTGGCGTGATTTCTATGGAGTCGATGAAGTATCTATACAACCTGTTAGACATGTGGTATCTTGCTATTGTGTTGCTGGTTGGCGTGGTATTGCTGCTGTTCGGCATTGTCAAGACCGTGTTGAGTAACACCTATATCAAAGGTATTTGGCCGGCAGGTATTGGCGTAGTCTTAGTTGTTTTGGTTCTATTGCTCATTGCAGGTTGGAACAATACAGCTTATTATCCTTCTAATGCTGATTTGCAGAGTTCACTGACCATTATGAACAGTAGTAGTAGTGAATTCACATTGCGTACCATGGCCATTGTTTCACTCTTCATTCCATTCGTCCTTGCTTATATCGTTTACGTATGGCATGCCATGGATAGCAAGAAGATTACGAAAGAAGAGATTAAACATGGGGATGCTTATTAAGCTTATCAAATTATAGAAGAATGTGACTAAATTCGGTGAGAAACCTGAGTTTGGTCACATTTTTTTTTATCGAATAACTTTGATGTTGCGGTGTGTGAAAACGCTTCCAGGGCTTGGTGGATTGCGAAATGTTTCGTATTTTTGTGATATGACACGAAAGGAAAGATATCAATATATTCTCGATTATTTCAGAAAAACAACGCCCATCGTTACAACCGAGCTTGAGTTTGGGTCGGCTTTCCAGCTGTTGGTCGCCACGTTGTTAAGCGCACAATGCACCGATAAGCGCATCAATCAGGTAACACCGGCTTTATTTTTGCGTTATCCTGACGCACGTTCCATGGCACAGGCAACGCCCGAAGAGGTGTTGGAGTATGTGCGCAGCGTGAGTTATCCTAATGCTAAATCACGACATTTGGTGGAGATGGCTCAAATGTTAGTAAGCGATTTCGGCGGAGAAGTGCCAGACAACACCGCCGATTTGGTGAAATTGCCTGGCGTAGGGCGCAAGACGGCCAATGTAGTGCAAGCCGTTTGGTATGGAAAAGCAAAGATTGCGGTTGATACTCACGTCTACAGAGTGAGCCATCGCATGGGGTTGGTGTCACAAAAGGCCAACACTCCCTTGAAAGTTGAGCTTGAATTGATGAAGTATATCCCTGAAGAGGATGTGTCAAGTGCGCACCATTGGCTGCTTTTGCATGGCAGATACATTTGTCAAAGTCAACGTCCCAAGTGTGAAAAGTGCCAGTTTGAGCAGATTTGTCCTAAGCGATTGGCATCTTCCAAACTTGCATGAAACATCTTTGAAACTCGCCTAAAACATCTTTGTATCTTGCCTAAAACATCTTTGAAATTAGCATCGTATATCTTCAAAACATCGATTATATGAACATCCAACGCATTTTAAAATATTTAGAGCACATTGCCAAGAACAACAATCGTGACTGGTATCAAGCCCATAAAGACGAATATTTGACTTGTCGCAACGATTTTGAGGAGGGAGTGGAGCAGGCTATCGCAGCCATCTCTAAGTTTGATGCCTCCGTTTCGCATGTAACAGCCAAGGAAGCATGCTTTCGTTTTAATCGTGACACACGGTTTTCGCCCGACAAATCGCCCTATAAAAGACATTTTGGTGCATACATCAGTGCTAAAGGCCGTAAGTCGTTACATGCTGGTTACTACATCCATGTGCAGCCAGGCCATTGTCTGTTGTCGGCCGGAGCCTATTGGTTGCCCACCCATATCTTGACCTCTTGCCGCAATGAGATCATGGGCAACATTGACGAGTGGCGAAGATGTGTGGAGAATGGCAAGTTTGTTCATTTCTTTGGTTATGCCAATCAAGGTTCGTGGAGTGATGAACAGGCATCGGACAAGGGCTTTGGAATCAGCCGGTTGAAGACTTGTCCGAAGGGTTTCCCTGCCGATTATGCGTTCATCGACTATCTTCGAATGAAAGATTATGCTTGCTGGCATCGGGTTGAAGATGATTTCTTTGAAGGAAATGATTGGATAGAACCCATGACAGAGTTATTTAAGGTGGCTCAACCCATGATGGAATTCACTAATCGTGTGATTGATGATTATGAATAATCTGACGACAACTACGAATCAATTTGATGGGCGTTGATGAATGAAAGTGCGTGACTGGCTGCAACTTTATCCCCTCTTTAGGGTTGCCTTGGCATTGATTGTAGGCCTTGTTGCAGGCGACTCTTTCGGGTTTCTCGTGCCAATATGGCTGTGGCTGGTCATTGTTTCATCAGCCTTGTTAATCGTATTAGCGAGCTATCGATGGAAAACAGCGCAGGGAGTGGCCATCCTTTTCACCGTGATGTGCTTTGGCTTTCTGCTCATGACCATGCAGAAAAACCGTCTGACTGTACCCATTCCCGAGGAAGAATATGTGTCTGAAGCCGTCGTGATGACCACTCCAATGGTGAGAGGTAAAGTGGTTCAGTGTGATTTGTATGTCCTTTCGGGACCTTTATCCAACCAAAAAGTGAGGGCATCGATATTGCGCGATACTGTTGAGAGGCGTTATGAGGCGTTGAAGGTGGGTGATGGAGTTAGGTTTCGTTCGGCCTTTCAGCCCATTCGTAATTATCCTTCAGCCCGTCATTTCAATTATCAACGGTGGATGGCGATACGGGGTTATCGGGCGCAAACGTTCATTTATCACCGTGATTGGGCGCAATGTCAGCTTGATTTGACAGGCATGCCTCGGTTCGAACGATTGCGTTTGAAGGCGCAAAAGGTGCGAGAAAAGCTGCTGAGTCATTATGCTGCCCATGGTTTTGATGATCAAGATTATGCCGTTTTGGCTGCGATGACGTTGGGAGAAAAGTCGTTTTTGTCCAAACAGACTAAGGAAATCTTTTCTATTTCGGGTGCTTCGCATATCTTGGCCCTTTCTGGTTTGCATCTTAGCATCATCTATGGATTGCTCGTCTTGGTGCTGGGTGGGCGAGGGTTGCGGCGTGTTTTCAGTCTTGCTTTCGTGGTATTGACCGTTTGGGTCTATGTGTTTTTAACGGGAATGTCATCAAGTGTCATGCGTTCGGCCATCATGCTCACCGTTTATTCATTGGTGTCACTGCTCAACCGCGATAAGATGTCGCTCAATGCCTTGTCACTTACGGCCATCGTGATGTTGCTGCTGCATCCGTTGAGCTTATGGGATGTAGGCTTTCAACTGTCTTTTATGGCTGTTGCGGCCATTCTGTTGCTTTATCGACCCATTGAGCGTTGGATGCCTGAAGCCATCCTTGTCAGGTCTGCCGTTGTGAGAAAGTTGTGGGGAATGATGGCTGTATCGTTGGCGGCACAACTCGGTACGGCTCCGTTGGTGGCCTATTATTTCGGCCGTTTTTCGTGTTATTTCCTCCTAACCAACCTCTTGGCCATCCCATTGACCGTCCTCATCCTTTATACCTCCTGTCTTTTGTTCGCCTTGTCCTTTGCACCGTTGTTGCAAAGTGTCGTGGCTGTTGCGCTAACTTGGATGACCCGTGTGCTCAATCATTATCTTTCCTTCCTCGCAAACTGGCCGGGAGCGAGCGTTGAAGGCATTCACATCAATGTTTGGCAGTTAGCACTCATGTACGTCATCATTGTTTGTGTTTGCTGGGTTGCATCTTATTTACGTCAAGCATACGTTCGTTCGCGCATCATGTAATCAACATTTTTCGTGTTCATTCGGATGCATCCTGCGTCCCATTGAAATAATCTTCCAGTTCTTTTTCAGCCTGTCCGTGTATGTTGGGCAGATCCTTGATGATTGAACCTTTCTCCATCAATGCCACTCGATTGGATATTTCCACCGTGTGTTGCAGGTTGTGACTGCTTACGAGGATGGTGGCTCCCGTTGTTTGATGATAGTTCAGCAACAATCGTTTCAAGAAGTTCTGACTCGAAGGATCCAGGAAATTGAAAGGCTCATCAAGGATTAGCAGCTTTGGTTGTGCGATGAGAGCGGAGATGATGCCTATTTTTTGCTTGTTTCCGGCTGAGAAATCGCGAATCAATTTCTTCTGACCGAGTATCTCGCCATTCATGAATTTGGACAGTGAAGCCAAGAAGGTGGAAAGACGTTCCTTGTCAATGTGATTCACTTTGGCAATGAATTCAAAGTACTCCTCTGGTGTCAGAAAGTCGATGAGGAATCCCTCGTCGATGTAGGCGCCCGTATATTGTTTCCATTCTTCCGATTGGGAAGGGTCTACCGTGAAAGCTTCAGCAGCCGGTGTGCAATCCACTGGGGTTTCTGACGCAGGCTCCTGATGCGGGTCGGTGTGTCCGAAAGTGAGTAATACCCGCCCCTCATCGGCCCTCAGCAGGTCGAGCAGCAGTCTGAATAGCGTCGTCTTTCCAGCTCCATTGTTACCTACCAATCCGAGAATATCCCCATCATGAATCTCGAAGTTGGGGATGTCAACGGCAATTTTCTCGCCAAAAGCCTTTTTTAAGTTGTTGATTTGAATGTTCATGGGTGCAAATGAATCAAAAAAATGATAGACGGTTGTGCGCCCATTTCTGGTGTGTTTGTGAGCGATTCCAACCATCTATCATTTTCATACGTTGATGTTTATCGAAGATTTTTGCCGTGGCAGTTCTTGAATTTCTTGCCGCTTCCACAGGGACAAGGATCGTTTGGACGTGGCATCTTGTCCTTGATGTACGGCGTACGGTTCACCTGTTGTGCCTGTTCGCGCGTGTCTTGATGGGCAGCTGCGGCCTGACCGGGGTCTGTTAGGTCATCTTTCTGCTCGTTATAGCGTTGACTTCTCTGTGCCGGAGCAGCCTCACGAACCTCCTCCTGTTGCATTTCAGGAATCTGACCGCGCATCAAGATGCTCGTCGTTTGGTTGTTCATGTCGTTAATCATGCTGTCCCAGAGCTTCGCACTCTCCAGTTTGAAGATCAGCAGTGGGTCTTTCTGCTCGTACGAAGCATTCTGTACACTGTGGCGAAGTTCGTCCAGTTGTCGCAGATTCTCCTTCCAATTCTCATCAATGATATGCAGAACGATGCTCTTCTCAAACTGTTTCACGATGTCTTTAGCTTCCGTATCGTAGGCTTCTTTTAGGTTGCAGGAAACCTGGTACACACGCTTTCCGTCGGTTATAGGTACGGCAATGCGCTCAAACCGCTCGCCCTGTTCCTCCTGTACCTGCTTGATAACCGGCCAAGCAACCGCTTGTATCCGTTCGGTTTTACGCTTGAAAGCCGCCATCGCATCTTGGAAAGCACGTTCGGCCAAATCTTCGGGGTTGCCGGCGTTGAACTCTTCTTCGGTGAAAGGACATTCCATCGCCAAGGTTTTCAAGAAGTCTTCCTTGCAACCCACATAATCATTCGAGTTGATGATGTTGACACAACGGTCCCAAATGATGTTAGCGATGTCCATACCGATACGCTCACCCATCAGTGCGTGGCGCCGTTTCTCGTAAATCACGGTGCGCTGCTTGTTCATCACGTCATCGTATTCCAGCAGATGCTTACGAATACCGAAGTTGTTCTCTTCCACCTTCTTCTGCGCGCGCTCGATGCTTTTCGAAATCATCGGGCTCTCAATGCGCTCTCCATCCTTGAATCCCAGACGATCCATCACCGAGGAGATGCGCTCAGAACCAAACAATCGCATCAGTTTATCTTCCAGACTGACGTAGAATACCGAACTACCTGGGTCGCCTTGACGGCCTGCACGACCTCGCAACTGGCGGTCTACACGGCGGCTTTCGTGGCGTTCGGTACCGATGATGGCCAAACCACCGGCCGCTTTCACTTCGGGCGACAGCTTGATGTCGGTACCACGACCGGCCATATTGGTGGCGATGGTCACCGCACCAAGGCCGTTTATCGATTGTCCGGCCTGTGCCACGATGTCGGCTTCCTTTTGGTGTAGCTTGGCGTTCAGTACGTTGTGTGGGATTTTTCGCATGTTCAGCATCTTGCTGAGCAACTCAGAAATCTCGACCGACGTGGTACCTACCAAGCACGGACGGCCACTATTGCGCATTTCTTCAATCTCTTCAATCACGGCAGCATATTTCTCACGCGCCGTCTTGTATACGCGGTCGTCCATGTCGTTGCGCTGCACGGGACGGTTGGTTGGTATCTCCACCACGTCCAACTTGTAGATATCCCAAAACTCGCCGGCCTCGGTAGAGGCGGTACCCGTCATACCAGCCAATTTGTGGTACATGCGGAAGTAGTTCTGCAAGGTGATGGTGGCGAAGGTCTGCGTGGCAGCTTCCACCCTCACATGTTCCTTTGCCTCAACGGCTTGGTGTAGTCCGTCGCTCCAGCGGCGGCCTTCCATGATACGACCAGTCTGCTCGTCAACGATTTTCACCTCACCGTCGATTACCACATACTCGTCGTCTTTGTTGAACATGGTGTACGCCTTCAACAGCTGTTGCAAAGTGTGTACTCGTTCACTCTGTACACCATAGTGTGTCAGCATTTCGTCTTTCTTGTCCAACCGCTCCTGGTCAGAGAGTGAAGTCTCATTTTCCAGTGCTGAAAGTTCGGCTGTGATGTCAGGCAGTACGAAGAGTTCTTTGTCGTTCACCTGTTTGGAGAGCCATTCGGTACCCTTGTCTGTCAGGTCGCAGCTGTTGAGTTTCTCGTCCACCACGAAGTACAGTGGCTCCACGGCCTTCGGCATTTCGCGGTTGTTGTTTTGCATGTAGTACTCTTCGGTCTTGAGCATGCCAGCCTTGATGCCTTCTTCCGACAGATATTTGATAAGTGGCTTGTTCTTCGGCAGCGACTTGTATGAACGGTATAAGGCGAGGAATCCCTCCTCAGTCTTCTTCTGGTCTTTGGCTGCTTGGCCCTCTGAAATCAGCTGTTTGGCCTCTGCCAAGAACTGTGTGGCCAGTTTTCGTTGCACGTCAACCAATCGTTCAACCAGCGGTTGATATTCTTCAAACATCTGGTCGTCACCTTTTGGAACGGGGCCGCTGATAATCAATGGGGTACGAGCGTCGTCAATCAACACCGAGTCTACCTCATCGACGATGGCGTAGTTGTGCGCGCGTTGCACCAAGTCGTCTGGAGAAACGGCCATGTTGTCACGCAGGTAGTCGAAACCAAACTCGTTGTTGGTACCAAAAGTGATGTCAGCCAGATAAGCCTTGCGGCGTTCTGGTGAGTTGGGGCGGTGCTTGTCGATGCAATCAACGCTCAAGCCGTTAAACTCGTAGAGCGGTCCCATCCACTCTGAGTCACGCTTGGCCAAATAGTCGTTCACGGTAACAACGTGCACACCGTTACCCGTCAAGGCGTTGAGGAACACGGGTAGGGTGGCCACCAGCGTTTTACCCTCACCCGTAGCCATCTCGGCTATCTTACCTTGGTGCAGGGCGATACCGCCGAAGAGCTGAACATCGTAGTGTACCATTTCCCATTTCAGGTCGTTTCCACCCGCCGTCCAATGGTTATGATAGATGGCCTTGTCGCCGTCGATGGTCACGAAGTCCTTGTTAGGGTCGGCGGCCAACTCGCGGTCGAAGTCGGTTGCGGTAACGATTGTTTCCTCGTTTTCGGCAAATCTCCGTGCGGTGTCCTTGACGATGCAGAATGCGGTGGGCATCACCTCGTTCAGGGCTTTCTCGTAAATCTCCAGCGCCTCTTTCTCCAACTTGTCTATCTCTTCGAAGATGGGTTCACGCTCATCGATGGCCGTTTCTTCAATTTTGCTCTTCAGTTCGGCAATCTTGTCTTTTTGTTCTTTGGCGGAGTCTTGTACGTACTTCTGTATCTCCTTGGTCTTGGCACGCAGTTCGTCGTTGCTCAGCTTCTGAATGTCGGGATAGGCCTTCTTCACCGTCTCCACGAGCGGTTGTATCAGACGCATGTCTCGGCTTGACTTGTCGCCGAACAATGATTTTAAGAATTTATTGAAATTCATCTTTTATGGTTGTTTTTGTTTATTTCTTATTATATAATGTGTTGCAAAATTACGAATAAAATTTGTTAATTTGCCACTTCTCTTTTAATTATTTGATATTCTTGGCGTAAAGCCATCTCCAGGCACCTCGCACCCTTGGTCAGGTAGACTTTCTGGCCTTTCATTTCAGCCTCTCAAGTTTTGCTTTTCAAAAGCATTGACTTTAGGGGCCAATCTCCATGAGTTTGGCACTCAATCTCCATGACTTTGGTAGTCAATCTCCATGAGTTT